>CAINGT010000095.1 GCA_903848655.1 uncultured Sphingomonadales bacterium | reverse complement strand
GGGCTGACGGAGGGGGCGCAACTTTGCGGACCGGAACCCCGCGTTGTGCCTTGTCTCTGCGCTTGACCACCCCCTCCGTCAGCGCTTTGCGCTGCAACCTCCCCCAGCGGGGGAGGACCGGGTGGGGCTGTTTTTATGGTTTGATGCTAACCATCGGCGGTGCGCTTACAGTTTGCCGAATTGCGCCTCATAAGCTGCGATATCGCCCGCAGCCAGCAGGCGGGCCTGTTCGATCCAGGCATCGGCAGTGGGGCGCCCGGCAAAGGCGCCGAGTTGCGCGTCAACGGCGGCAAGGTCGGCTTCGGTCCACGCGGCGATCTGCGCATAGTGCGTAATGCCCAGCCCGGTCAGCAGCCGCGCGAGCTTTGGCCCCAGTCCCTTGATCCGGGTCAGGTCATCGCCCGTGGCGGCTGCGGGGGCGGGATCGGGCACGGGCAGTGTGATTGCCGCTGCCGGGGGGGCGTCGATCAGTGCGCGGTTGCGTTGCGCGGGGCCGGTTCCTTCGGACAGGACATCGCGGTATTCGCGCCGCTCGCGCGGGCGCTTGCGCCGCATCAGCAGCCATACCACACCAAGCAGCACCAGCACCGCGCCTGCGGCAAGCAGGCTATTGGCCTCGATCCACGCGATCATCCTAGTTCCCCTTCGGTCAAAGCGGGTGTTTGCGAAACAGCACCCGGTCTTCTGGGCCGAACCCGAATTTCCAGATGACGAGGCAATAGACCGCGAGGATCGCGGGCAAGCCCAGCACCACTTCGGCCCAATCAGGCAGCAGTCGCACTGCCATGCCGACTGCCAGTGCCGGGACCAACGCCCAGACCAGGGCCCAGCGCCAATTGTTGATCGGCTGGCCAACGATCCGCGTCAGCAGCCGTGATTTGAGCACCGAACTCGTGCCAAGCGACAGAGCCATTGCCAGCGCCGCCAGCGCAGCCTGCCCGATGGCGGGCACCCCGGCGCGCGACGCGGCCACGATAAAGCCTACCGTCAACACCGCCTGCATGGTGATCGTGCCAAGGCTGATCCACAAATTGCGCATCCGTGCCAGATAGATCAGCGCCGCCTCGCTCACTACCGCCGTGGCTGCAACCACTTCGGCCACCAGCAAAAACCCCAGCGCCAGCGTGCCGCCGACAAAATCCGACCCGCCCAGCCCCATCAGCGCCGCGCCCGGAATCGCCAGCGCCAGCGCGATCCCGGTCTGCGCGGCGGTGATCCAGAACCCCACTTGGCACACTTGCGCGGCAATCGCGGGCAGATTTCGCGCACGCACGTTGCGCGTGATGACCGGTCCGAGCACCGGTTCAAAGCTCGATTTCAGCTTTTGCGGCAATGAGGCGAATTGCTGGGCGAAATAGTAAATGCCCAGCGGCGCTTCACCGACAAAAAAGCGCAAAATGAACACGTCGATCTTGCGCGTGCCCCATTCGACCGCATCGGCCCCGGCCAGTGGCATGTTGCGCAGTGCCAGCCGCAACAAGGGCAAAGGACGCGGGCGCCAGCGGCGCGGCATCCCATCAGCGCGCGCCAGCGCGATCAGCGCCACGGTGGTGGCCGCGCCCACGGATGCCAGATAAGCCAGCGCCAGCCCGCCTTCGGGATAGACGAAATAGGCAAGGCCAGCAGTAATCGACAAAGTCCACGGCTCGACCACCGCGCGCGCGCGCACGGTGGTTGCGATATCGAACCGGAACGCCAGTGCGGCGAGCGCGATGTCACCCACGGCCATTGTCCATACTGCCAGGACCAGCAGCCGTTCGGCATGGCTGAAATTGCCCGCAGGATACATCGATTCGGGAAATTGCCAGATCAGCAGCGACATTGCGCCCGCCAGCAGCGTTGTTACCAGCAGCGCGTCGGCCACTGCATGGGTGGCGGCATCGGGATCGATCACCGCGCGGCTGCCATCGCCGCGATCAGGCCAGGCAGTTTCGGCCAGCCGTTGCGCCAGACCGCGTTTTTGCCCCAGCGTTGCCATTTGCCCGGCGAATTCAACCATCACCAGCGCCGAAGCAAACCGCCCCATCGCGCTCGCGCCATACAAGCGGCTGGCGATAAACAGAAACGGCACCCGCGCCACCAGCCGGATCAGAAAACCAAACAGATTGGTCCGCCCGCCTTTGGCCAGCGCGGCAATATCGCCTTCGCCGCCACTGGATTGCGCGCCATTATCCAGCGCGGTGATGACCCCGTCCAGCGCAGCCGCGTCATCGACATTGGCGATGGCCTTAGCCAAGCCTCAGATCCTCCCGAACTGCCGCCGCCCGATCCGCTTCGGGCCGCAGCGGGCGCATCAACAGCGCATCGGCGATTGCCGGCACCGGCACAAGCCCCGATATCATCGCAGTCGCCGCCTCGACAATCGGCCAGGCCACGCCGCGCTCGCACGTCAGGCCCGCCAGCACCAGTGCCGCGCTGCCCCCGACAACCGCGCCAATCATGCCTTTACCCCTCCGCCGCGCACTGGCGGCGCAGCGTCGTCGAGCGGCCAGCGCGGGCGTGCGGCAACATCGAGCGGATCGAACCGGCCCAGCGCAAAGCGTTCGACCCCGACCCAGCCAATCATCGCTGCATTGTCGGTACACAGCGCGGGCGGAGGTGCCACCAGCGGCAGCCCTGAACGGTCTGCCAGCATGGCCAGCGCAGCGCGCAAGGCCGCGTTGGCGGCCACCCCGCCCGCCACCACCAGCGCGGTGATCGGCCCGGCCTGATCGAGCGCGCGGCGGGTGCGATCAATTACGCAGTCGATGGCAGCTTGCTGAAACGACGCAGCAATATCGGCGGCGGTATGCAGCCCCGACTGGTGCGCGCGCACGACCGCGCTTTTGAGCCCGGCGAACGAAAAATGCGGCTCTGCACTGCCCAGCAGCGGGCGCGGCAGCGGTACCGCGCGCGAATCCCCGTCGCGCGCCAGCCGTTCCACCGCCGGGCCGCCGGGATAGCCCAGTCCCAGAACTTTGGCTGTCTTGTCAAACGCTTCACCCAGCGCATCGTCAATAGTGGTGGCAAGGCGGCGATAGTCCCCCAGCCCGCGCACCTCCAGAATCTGGCAATGCCCGCCCGATGCCAGCACGAGCAGATAGGGATAGGCCAGTCCCGGATCGGCAAGGCGCGGCGACAGCGCATGGCCTTCCAGATGGTTGACCGCGATCAGCGGTTTGTCCGCCGCCATCGCCATCGCTTTGGCAGTCACCAGCCCGACCATCACTCCGCCGATCAACCCCGGCCCGGCAGTCGCGGCAATCGCATCAACGGCATCAAGCCCCAGCCCGGCATCGGCCAGCGTGGCGGCGATCATTGGTGCTAGGGCATCGACATGGGCACGTGCGGCAATTTCGGGCACGACGCCGCCATAAGGGCGGTGCGCATCGTCTTGCGAAGCGATGCGCTGCGCCACCACGCGCGCCTTGAGCGTCGCGCCGGAACCGTCGATCACCGCCACCGCTGTCTCGTCGCACGAAGATTCGATACTGAGGATGATTGCCATGGGGAGCTTCCCCTTAGCCATAATCGCAGGTACCACAAGGCCAGCATGACCGAAACGCCCATACCCCGCTCGCCCGCCTCGCTTCCCTCGCGCCCGCTACGGCTCGGCACACGTCAATCGCCGCTTGCCATGGCACAGGCCATCGAAACCCGCGCGCGGCTGTGCGCGGCGCATGGCTGGCCTGAAAGCGCAGTCGAACTGGTACCCGTGGTGGCCAGCGGAGATCGCATTCTTGATCGCCCGCTCGCCGAAATCGGCGGCAAGGCGTTGTGGACCAAAGAACTCGACGTGTGGTTGGCCGATGGTACCATCGACGCGGCAGTGCACTCGATGAAAGATGTCGAAACGCTGCGCCCTGCCACGCTGATGATCGCCGCGATCCTGCCGCGCGCCGATGTGCGCGATGTGCTGATCGGGGCGGCCAGCGTGGGGGTGATTCCCCCCGGCGCGCGCGTCGGCACCAGCGCGCCGCGCCGCGCCGCGCAAATGCTGCACGCCCGGCCTGATCTGACGGTGGTATCGTTTCGCGGCAATGTCGCCACCCGGCTGGGCAAGCTTGATCGGGGTGAGGCCGATGTCACGCTGCTGGCCGCGGCCGGGCTGGAACGGCTGGGGCAGGGGGCTGTCGGCACCCCGCTCGATCCGCAGAACTGGCTGCCTGCGCCTGCGCAAGGTGCCATCGGCATCGAATGTCTGGTTGCGCGCGGCGACATCGTGGCACTGCTGGCGGCGATCGATCACGCCCCCAGCCATGCCGCGATCCGCGCCGAACGCGCGCTGCTGGCGGGGCTGGGCGGCACCTGCCACAGCCCGATTGCCGTGCTGACGCGCCATGCGGGGACTCGCTTGCACCTGACCGCCGCGCTGTTCAGCCCCGATGGCGCACACCGGGTCGAAGCCGAAGCGGACTTTGCCACCGACCAGCCTGAAGCGGCTGCCGAACTGGCAGCGCGGTTGCTTGCCGCCGCACCCCCGGCAATTGCGATGCATTTCACCGGCGTTGACTAAATGCGCCCGGTGCTGGTGCTGCGCCCCGAACCGGGCAACACCGCAACCTGCCGCGCCGCGCGGGCAATCGGGCTTGATGCCATTGCGGCGCCACTATCGGTGTATGCCCCGCGCGCATGGTCCTCTCCCGATGCGGACTGGCACGGATTGCTGATCGGCAGTGCGGCGGTGTTTGCCCATGGCGGGCCGGAGCTGGCGGCGTTGCGCGGGCGGCCGGTTCATGCGGTCGGGCAGGCCACCGCGCGCGCGGCCATCGCGGCAGGGTTCGCGGTCGCCAGCGTGGGGAGCGGCGGATTGCAGAGCGTGGTCGCGTCGCTGCCTGCCGGGCGCTATTTGCGGCTTACCGGGGCGGTGCATGTCCCGCTTGACTTGCCCGCCGGGGTCATGGTGACGGATGTAGTGGTCTATGCCGCCGATCCGGCACCGCTACGTCCCGAAATCACTGCCTTGTTGCGGGGTAAAGCGACGCTGGCGCTGCTCCATTCAGCCGAGGCGGCGCGCCATTTCGTGCAGCAATGCGCTGCGCACGATGTGCCCCGGCAGTCGATCGCACTGGCCTGTCTGGCCCCGCGAATCGCCGCAGCCGCCGGGGAAAATTGGCAAGTTCTTGAAATTGCGCAAAGTCCTGATGATGAAGCATTGCTTTCCTTGGCACAGCAAATGTGCCAGACCATGTTGCATCAGGGCAACGGGCAAAGCGAAAAATAGCGGATGCAAGACTATGGTGTGAACCGTGGAACCGATTTGCGCGCCGCGCGGGCAAGCGGCGGGCGCGGCCTGCGCGCAATCCTCGCCATCACGCTGTTGGTGATCGTCGGCGGCGGTGGCTGGTATGCTTGGCACGCGCACTGGTTGCCCCCCGTTACCGATCCGGCACCCAGCGAAACCGCCAGCGCACCCGCATCAAGCCCCAGCGCCGCGACCGTGGCGCTGGTTGCGCAAGGCAACCTTCAGGGCAATCTGATCGCCACCAATGCCGCGCTGGCCGATGCCACGGCGCGGTTGACCGCGCTGCAACAGCGACTGGCCGAATTGAACCAGCAAGCCGCCGCCGCGTCGGGTCAGGCCACCCGGGCCGAAGCACTGCTGGTTGCGCTGGCCACGCGCCGAGCCATCGAACGCGGTCAGCCGCTCGGTTACCTCGACACCGCGCTGCGCCTGCGGTTTGGCGAAAGCCAGCGTCAGGCGGTCGAACAAGTGACCGCCGCGGCGCAAAAGCCAGTCACCATCGGCGCGCTGACCGAAGAATTTATTGCGCTCGAACCGCGCCTGGTCAGCGGCCCGGCGAATGAGAGCACGCTTGATTGGCTGGGGCGGCAGGTCGGCAGCATGTTCATTATCCGCCACGATGACAAACCGTCGCCCGCCCCCGCCAGCCGCATCGCCCGCGCGCGCGCCGCGCTCGCGGGGCAACGCGTCGACATGGCGATCAGCGAAGTCGATGGCCTGCCGGGCAAAGATGCCGCAACCGACTGGCTGGCGCACGCGCGCGACTGGGTCAAAACCCAGAACGCGCTCGCGCAGATCGAAAGCGCCGCGCTCGCGATCCCCACCCCAACGCCGCCGCCGCCAACCGCCGACCCAAGCGCTTCGCCCCGCTAACCGGGCTCGCCACGGGCACAGCGCTAACCTACAAGCAATCGAGTTCCTCCCCCATTGGGGCAGGGCAATCGCATAGGGAATCTAGCTCCTCCCCCTTTGGGGGAGGTGGCAGCGCGAAGCGC
>CAINGT010000094.1 GCA_903848655.1 uncultured Sphingomonadales bacterium | reverse complement strand
GTGCATGCTGCGCGCGGGTGATATCTGTCCACATGTGGTTCTCCGTCAAAGTTTCGCAACTCCGACTGAATCACATCTCACTGATATCACCCAACCTTTTCTGCCGATGAGTTTCGGGTCAGACACTAAGAGTCTGTTTCGAAAGTCGCCTGACGGCGACTTTGTGCCACCCACCGCCCCGCACCCCGCGACGAAGGGCACGAAAACGTCCGGGGGACGTTTTCGCTGAGGAGCCATCCGCCCACAGGGTACCTTCAATGGGCGGATGGGCCGGGGGTGCGGGGCGGTGGGTGGCACTTTCGAAACAGACTCTACTAACGCAAATCAGAGGATTGCGGTGGCGCCTTGTAAAAGCAGCCGTTTTTCATGATGGCAGCCAGATTGTCGCGGTGCTGCAGAATGCGCACATCGGCGGTGGGATCACCGTTGACCAGCAGCAAATCGGCCAGATAACCGGCGCGCACTTGGCCGACGTCCCAATCGACCAGTTCACCACCCTGTTTGGTTGCAGCGACCAGCGCCTCGCTCGGCGAAAACCCGAACAGATTGACGAAATGTTCAAGATCGCGCGCGTTGCGGCCATGCGGGTTATAGGGAAAACCATAATCGCCACCCGGCAGCACACGGATGCCGCGCCGCCGCATAGCGGGGATGATCGCTTGCGCCAGTTCGATACCGCGCACCGCTCCCAGGCTAGCCGCCTCGGCCGGGCCAATGCCAAAATCCTGCGCTTCGTGCACCCGCGCCCACAGCAGCCCGACTGCGGGTGCGGTGAATGTGTCCGCTTTGCGCGCTTCGAACATGTCGAGCGCTTCTTCATCGGCATATGTGCAATGATAGATCGCGCGGAAACCGGCGCGTAACGCGCGCTTGACCGCTTCGGCCCCTTGCGCGTGGCAGGCGAGCCAGATGCCGGCCGCGCGCGCCGCTTCGCCAATCGCTTGCGCTTCGGCTTCGGAATACATCAGCGTCTGCGATCCGCCCGGCTGAAACGCTTCATCGCTCGACATCAGGAACTTGATCGTGTCGCAGCCTTCCACCGCCTTGTGCGCAATATACTCGCGCAAATGCGGGATGTCGCGCTGGTGCGTCGGGTCATGGCCCGCTGGTACGCCGAGCACTCCTTCTGCGCCTTTTTCCATCGCCGAGGCACGCAGCCGGGGGCCGGGCATGAACCCGGCATCGATCATGTCACGCAGCGCCGGTTCGATCCGCTCGCCCAGCGATCCGGCGGAATAGACACTGGTAAAGCCATGATCGAGCGTGATCCGTGCGTTCTGCGCGGTTACCAGCATATGCGTTTCGATCGGCAGCGGCTTCATCGTGTTGATTACACGCTCGACCGATGTCGGCCAGGTGAGATGGCCGTGCGCTTCGACCATGCCCGGCATCAGCGTGCGCCCGCCACCTTCGACCACGGTTGCGCCATCGCGCGGCAGGCGTTCATCCCCGCGCACAACCGCTGCGATCCGCGTTCCACGTACCAGCACTTCGCCCGGAAACAGGCCACCGCCGCTGCCATCGAAGATCCGCACATCGGTGAACAGCGTTCCCGTCATGCGCCGGTGTCGGCCATCAACCCGGCGGCGGCGATACCGGCCAGCGCACAGATTTCATCATTGTCAGACGTATCGCCGGTCACACCGACCGCACCGAGCAGCGCGCCATCGTCGGCGCGGATCAGCACGCCACCGGCAACGGGCAGCAGGCCCTTGGGGAAAGCGGCCTGCAATCCATTGATAAACATTGGCTGTGCCGCCGCGCGCCGGGCGAGTTCGCGCCCCCCGAAACCCATGCCGAGGCAGCCCGCGGCCTTGGCGATCGCGATTTCTGGCCGGTAGATCGAAGCGTTTTCATGGCGCAACAGGGCGAGCATGTGGCCCCCGCGATCAAGCACCACGGCGCACAGCGGCGCGAATTCCAGCCGCGCGCCTTCAGCCAGCGTTTCGCGCGCAATCGTCTGGGCGTGTTCCATAGTCAGCATGATATCCCTTTCCCGAGCCCTACATACGGTGCCCGACCAATCTGTAAAAATGCTTGTTTGGATGATAGTGCATCAGTGTTGGTTATGCAGCGGTATTGGCAATCGCCTCGATTTTCGCGCGCAGCCAGGTCAACCCGGTGTCATCCTTGCGGCCGGGATGAAAGCTGAGCATCTGCTTCATCGCCGGAATGGCAAACGGCATCGGCGCGGTGGTGATTGCAAACCGGCCAACCAGTTGACGCGCAAGCCGCGAATGCATGACGGCGAGCCGCATGGTACCCTCCAGCAGCCACGGTACCGCTGTAAAAAACGCGGCCGTCGCCATGATCTTGCGCTTGTGACCCATCAGTTCAAGCTGGCGATCAGCATAAGACAGCGTCGTGCCGCCGCCGAGAACCACCGCGACATGCTCGGCCTCAAAAAATGCCTGCTCGCTGATTGCTCCATCCGCAATCGCCGGGTTTCCGCTCCAGCCCGCCACAACTTGCGGTTCAGTATAAAGCACATAAGACAAATGATTGCCGCCAATGACATATTCGGGCGTGATGGTCAGATCGATCTTGCCGTCTTCAAGCTCTTGCACGGAGCCCGGTTGCGGCATTCCGCAATCGATGCGGATGCACGGCGCTTCTTCGGCCAGCATGCTTACCAGCGGCACGATCAGCGAGGTGAGGACATAATCGGACGTCACGATCCGGAAATTGCGCTGCGTGGTGGCCGGATCGAAATGCGGTGAGCGCGACAGCATCGTTTCCAGCGTCAGCAGGCTTTCGCGCACTTGCAGCGTCAGTTCATCAGCGAACACCGTCGGGTGCATCCGCTTGCCTTGCAACACCAGCAATTCGTCGCTGAAATAGTCGCGCAACCGGGCGAGTGCCGCGCTCATGGCGGGCTGGCTGAGATTGAGCCGCTCAGCCGAGCGGCTGACGCTGCGCGTGGTCATCAAGGCATCGAATGCGACCAGCAGATTGAGGTCGAGACCTTTGAACCGCATATGCACCCCATCCAGACAATGCGCTGCCCCTCGCCCGCACCTATCCATCAACTTTATACTCTTTGATGCGTTCTGACAATTTTACTTGATTGCTCGATTGGCGCAGATCACGATCAAAGCCAACAGGAGAGGGCAAAATGGACTTTGACCGCCGCACGTTCGTCGCCGCCACGGCTGCGGGCCTGGCGCTGCGTGCGGCACCGGCGCGCGGGGTGATACAGTCCGGATTTCCCGCCGGATTTCCCGCCGGATTTCCCGCCGGGTTCATCTGGGGCGCCGCCACCGCAGGGCATCAGGTCGAAGGCAATAATGTCAACGCCGATTGCTGGGCGCTGGAACACACCGTGCCGACCACATTTGCCGATCGTTCCGGCGATGCGGCGAACAGCTTTGCGCTGTGGCCGCGCGATCTAGATCTGGTCACCGATTTGGGCCTCAACAGTTACCGCTTCAGCCTTGAATGGGCGCGGATCGAACCCGCGTCGGGCGAATTTTCGCTCGCAATGCTCGATCATTACAAGGCGATGATCGACGGTTGTCTGAAGCGCGGGTTGCGCCCCGTGGTCACGTTCAACCACTTTACCACACCGATCTGGTTTGCGGCACAAGGTGGCTGGATGCACGCCGATGCGCCGCAACTGTTCGCGCGGTTCTGTGACAAGGCAGCGCGGCATCTCGCTGCCGGGATCGACCATGCCACCACGCTGAACGAGCCCAATCTGGCTGCGGTGCTGCAGTTCCTGTTGCCGGGCGGCGTGCTCGAACAAGACAAGGCGATGGCGGTGGCGGCGGCGATCAAGCTGGGTGTACCGACCTTCCTTGCCGGCAATGCCTTGTACCACCCCGATCCGGCGCGGGTGCAAGCCAACTTGCAAGCGGGCCACACCGCCGGGAAAGCGGCGATCAAGGCCGTGCGCTCCGATCTGCCTGTCGGTGTCAGCATCGCGATGCTCGACGATCAGGAGGCCGAACCCGGCAGCCTGCGCGATGCGATGCGCGAAAAGTTTTACAACTGTTGGCTGCGGTTGGCGCGGGCTGACGATTTCGTGGGCGTGCAGAATTACGAGCGCGCCCGCTGGACCCGCACGGGCAAGCTTGATCCGCCAGCGGATGCCCGCCGCAACACGATGGGTGCCGAAGTCTATCCGCCCTCGCTCGCGGGCGCGGTGCGACATGCTTATGCCGTGGCCCAGGTGCCGATCATCGTGACTGAACATGGCGTGGGCACCGATGATGACACCATCCGCGCCTGGCTGATTCCCGAGGCCTTGGCCGCGCTAAAGGCGGCGATGGATGATGGCGTTCCGGTCAAAGGCTATTGCCACTGGTCGCTGATCGACAACTTCGAATGGCTGTTCGGCTACAAAATCCATTTTGGCCTGCACACGCTCGACCGACAGACGTTTGAACGGCGGCCCAAACCGAGCGCGCTGGTCTATCGCGATGTCGTGCGCGCCAGCATGGCCAAAGGCTGAACCCATGCAGAGCCCATCGGCAGTGCCGCAGCGCAATTGCCAACCCACTATCGCCCGCGGTAATCGCCGGGGCCAATGGACCACAGGAACCGCGCCATCATGAACAACCAACCGCACATCACCGCGATCCGCAGCGCCCTTGTCGTCGGCGGCGGGATCGGTGGCATGGCCGCAGCCATCGCGCTCGCGACACGCGGGGTCAAAGTCGAACTGATCGACATCGACCCCGAATGGCGGGTCTATGGGGCCGGAATTTCGATCATCGGGCCGACATTGCGGGCCTATCGCGATCTCGGCATGCTCGAAGACATCGAACGCGACGGCGCAATCTGTGCGGGATCGCGCATTTTCCTGTTCAACGGCATGTATCTGCGCGATCTTGATGAGCCTCCGGTTGAAGCGGGTTTGCCTGCGACCGGCGGGATCATGCGGCCCTTGCTGCACAAGATCATGCAGCGCCGGGTTATCGCTGCCGGGGTCGATGTCCGGCTGGCAATTACCGTCGATGCGCTGGCGAACCGCGATCACGGCGTCGATGTCGATTTTTCCGATGGATCACACGGTCGCTATGATCTGGTGATCGGGGCCGACAGCATCCGGTCGCGCGTGCGCGAAATCGCATTTGCGCACATGGCAGAGCCTGAACGCACCGGGCAGGCCTGCTGGCGCGTGGCCATGGCCAAGCCGCCCACGTTGGAAAAGGGCGAAATGTTTTTTGGCCACCGCTACACGGCGGGGATTACGCGCTGCGGGGCAGACCGGGTCTATCTGTGGCTGTTGACCCCGCATGAAGCCCGCGAAACCCACTTCGCCGATGACGAGCTCTACGACGCGATGAAAACGCGGCTCGCCGATTTCGGCGGCAATGCGGGCTGGATCCGCGACACGATGACCCGCGATGACTGGGTCAATTACCGCCCGCTCGAAGCCAAAATCCAGCCTCGCCCATGGTCAGATGGCCGCATCGTGCTGCTTGGCGATGCCGTTCACGCCACCACCCCGCATCTCGCATCCGGAGCGGGCATGGCGGTCGAAAGCGCCATTGTGCTGGCCGAGGAACTGGGCCGTGCCGCCACGGCCGAAGACGCGCTGCTGGCCTATGAAGAGCGACGCTTTGACCGCTGCCGCGATATTGTCGAGACCAGCATCGCAATCGGCGCAGCGCAACTGGCGAGCGGACCACCCGAACAGATCGGCGCCATGATCGGCGGTGCCATGCACCGGTTGGCTGCGCCGTATTGAAGCACGATGTTTGCGATTGCACCGCGTGCCATGCCGCCCTGGCAGCGGATGTATAAGTTCGGCGAATGATAATCTATGCAAAGATACTATTTCACTTAATGGACATGATGCGGCAACCGGTTGACAGCTGCACCTGCCGCCATGCATCCGGCTGGGCGTTTCTCTTAAAATTTAATCTTTTGTTTTCATATCTGTAGGTTAGCAAAGCCCCCAAGCTCAAACGGGGTGCACATCGGGAGGGATTATGCGAAACGTCATTCAGGGTACGAGTCTGCTGGCCGGCTGCGCGCTGATCGCGGTGGCAACCCCGATCATGGCGCAAACCGCGCCTGCGTCCGATGCCAATATCGGCTATGGCGACATTATCGTGACCGCGCAAAAACGCGAAGAACGGCTGAAAGACGTGCCGATTTCGGTAACGGTGGTCGGCAAGGACCAATTGGCAGCGCAGCGCATTTATTCGGTCGCCGATCTCGCGCGCACCAGCCCTTCGCTCGAAATGATCCAGGCATTTGGCGGACCCGGCGGTGGCGGCCAAGTGCGCGGGCTGGGCACCCAGTCGTTCACCCGTTCGGCCGAAGGCGCGGTGGGGATCGTGGTCGATGACGTGCCGCAGGGCAATGTGCAGAACTATGCGGTGTTCGATCTCGACCGCATCGAAGTGCTCAAAGGGCCGCAAGGCACGCTGTTCGGGCTGACCACATCAGCCGGGGTCATCAATATGCGCACTGTCGCGCCCAAGATCGGATCGTGGAGCGGCTATGCCCACCTCGATTTGTCGGGCGCGGGCACGGCCGGTTCCGAATATGGCCAAGTGACCGGCCGCGCGGCGATCAACGTGCCGATTTCGCCGATTGCCGCGCTGCGGGTGGCGGTCAATTACAACCGGCTCGACGGGGTGCAGCGCAACGCCTTTACCAACACCAATGCCTATCAGGATGATATCGCGGTGCGCGCGCGGCTGCTGGTCAATGCCTCTGACAAGCTGACCATCCACATCAATGGTGATTACGATTACCGCAGCCAGAACTATGGCGACCCGCAGTTCACCTATGTCAACGTGCCTGCCCATTCCCCGCTGGAGACCCAGCTTGCCGCTTGCGGCATAACGGCGAACTTTGACAACAATGCGCGCTGTTCGAACACCACCAACTTTACCCACAACCGCAACTGGGGCGTTTCGGGGCAGATCGACTATGATCTGGGCGGCCCGACGCTGACCGCGATCACCAGCTATCGCCAGAACCATCAACCTGCCAGCGATGTTGATATCATGGGCAATCCGCAGGATTTCAGCCAGATCATGATTAAGGGGCAGATCACCGATGCCTCGCAATTCAGCCAGGAATTGCGGCTGGTCAGCGCCAAAGGGGCCAAGCTGGAATATACCACCGGGCTGTTCTACGCCGATGGCAAAGCCAGCTCGGGTTATGCCGATGGCGTGGCCAAGCCGCTGCAAGTGCCGACATCGGGCTTTATCGTCGGTTCGTATCAGACCGGCGCGCCCGGCTTCGTGACATTTGTGCGCAACATACCCTCAACGCGCACGACCAACACGGCTTATGCCGTGTTCGGGCAGGCGACGTATCATGTGACCGACAGCATCGGCCTGATCGCAGGCTTGCGCTATTCGCATCAAAAGCTGACCGATTTTCAATCCAACGCAGCGCCGACGACGCCGCTGACGGCGGACAATGTCTCGGGCAAAATCGGCATTCAGTACAAGGCGAGCCCCGATATCAATCTTTATGCCACCGCGACCCGGGGGTATAAAGGGCCGCAAGTCGGGGTATCCGCCGACAGCCCGGTAACGCGAACCGCCGCCGAACTGCCATTGGCCTATGAAATTGGCGCGAAAGGTTCGACGCTGGACGGCAAGCTGGGCTATGAAGCCAGCGTATTCCTGACCAAAGTCAAGAACTATCAGGGTCAGCGCTGTTCGCTCAGCGCCCAAGGCGTGTTGGTGTGCAATGGCGAAACAATCCCTTCGGTCACCTCAAAGGGGTTTGAACTGTCGGTGTTCGGTCGGCCCACGACCAATCTGACGATCAACGCGGGCTTTGCCTATAATGACGCAAAGTTCCCCACCGGCTGGACCGGGTTCAACCCCAATGACCTGACCGGGGCAACCGCCACCAACCTCGGTGGCGAACAACTCGTTGGCGCGCCGCGCACCAAAGTGACGCTGAACAGCGAATACCGCCAGCCAATCGGCGCGCTGGAAAGCTATCTGGGCGGCGATCTCACCTGGAAATCATCGGTCCGGCTGGGCTATTCGGGCGATGACCGGTTCGTCTATGGTGCCCACGCCACCGTGTCGCTGCGCGCCGGGCTGCGCGGGCCGCACGATAGCTGGAGCATCGAAGTGTTTGGCCGCAACCTGACACGCAACCGCGAACCGGCGACGATCTTTGGCGGCCCATCGTTCCTTCCGCCCAATACCGTGCCGTTCCTCCCCAAAGGGCTGGTAACCGGCATCTCAGGCTGGACCACCCCAACCTCGCGCCGTCAGGTCGGGATATCGGGCGAAGTGCGGTTCTGACCCGGCACGCACAGACCAAGCGATAACCGACACCGCTGCCACCGCCGCCATGGGCACCAGTCTTGGCGGCGGCAGCACACCGAAGTTTTGATCCACGCCCCCCGCGCGGGGGCGACTTTGCGCAAGCCCTCGCCAAAGCCATCGCCTACAAGTTTCGATCCACGCCTCCGTGCGGGGCCGACTTATCAGGCAACGCCGGGCACGTTGAACGCAACCGGTTTCGATCCACGCCCCCGTGCGGGGGCTACTGCTGCCGCGTGCGCGCGACGGTTGGGCGGCGATGTTTCGATCCACGCCCCCGTGCGGGGGCGACTCGAGCGCCGAGCGGTTTTACCGGGCACCGATGAATGTTTCGATCCACGCCCCCGTGCGGGGGCGACTCGATGCGCGGCTTGCGCCTGCAATCGCGCATTTGTTTCGATCCACGCCCCCGTGCGGGGGCGACTGTGGTGACGCTTCGCAAGCCGGGCGACAAAGCTGTTTCGATCCACGCCCCCGTGCGGGGGCGACTGCAAGCTCGGTTGAGCGGTTTTTGACCCGTCTTGGTTTC
>CAINGT010000093.1 GCA_903848655.1 uncultured Sphingomonadales bacterium | reverse complement strand
TCAAGAGTCTTTGTTTTCGCGTGATTTATTGCGAGCCGCAGGCCACCGCAGGTAAAAACCGGTTCCCACTTTTTCGCATCACGCTCAAGAGTCTTTGTTTTCGCGTGATTTATTGCGAAAAACCGGTTCCCACTTTTTCGCATCACGCTCTATGGCGCGATCCATTCCCCCTGCCAGCCGCATTCGCTCCGTTCAAACCGCGCGCGCAAGCCGCCATCGCGGCCGAGGCGCAACCAGTCGAACGCAGTTACGCGTACGAGTACAATGGCAAAGTTTGCTCGCCCGGCCTCGCTTTGCGCCAGCGTTGGGCGGTGGTCGCGCAGATCGGCGGGCAAAGCGGATTCCGGTGCCGATAGCGGCGCGCCCGGGCCGACCATTGCCAGATAACATCGCCGACCCAGCGGGCTGGTCGCGGCCCACGCCGCGTCGGCCCAATCGCCGGTCTGTTCCACCCGTGCCGTGCCGGTCAGTCGCAATTGCACCCGATCAAACGGATCATAAGCCAGCACGGTTATCCGCGCATCGGCGGCAATCGTGCGCACTTTGGGCGATCGTGCATCGGTGTGAAAACGCAAGGCTGCCAGATCGCCATCGGCGGCGCGCACGACCATGATGCGCGCATCGCCATCGCCGGTTACCACCACCGGGGAATGCATCGGTGCATCACGATCCCGCACTGCACGGTTCAGCCGCGCCAGCGCATCATCAATCAGCGCGTCAAAGCTGTCAGGCATTGTTGAGTTCCCACCTCGTGCGGCACGTATCGCGATTAGCGTGATGCGCGCCGCAGTCCACCAAAGGTGAAAATCGGTCCCCACTTTTTTGCACGATGCTCCAACGTGCATATGCCACGCCCGATCCACGGGCGCCATTGGCATGGTCGCACATGAACGCGGGGCGATTGCGCGGTTCAGCTTTCGTGCAAGGTTGGTGCGCTATACCGTTGTCAACGATTGCCGTTCGGGAGAATGTCCATGTCCCTGCCACTGCGTACCACCACGATCACTTTGGCCGTCGCGCTGGCTGCGCTTGGCACCATGCCTGCTTATGGGCAGGAACGCGACCACCGCGAAACCATGGCGGGTCGCGAGCAACGCCCGGCACCGCCCCCCGCAATGCCGCGCCCGGCCCCCATGCCACAGGCCTCTGCGCCCCACATCCCGGCACCGCAGGCCGCCGCACCACAAACCCCCGCACCACAAACCCCCGCACCACAGGCGAACGCGCCGCGCGGCGGCGGTGGATCGGGCTGGACAGCGCCGCTACCCCCGACCCGCCCTGCAAATACGGGCAGCAGCCCGGCATGGTCGAACGCTCGCCCGGCACCAACCGGTGATGGCGCGCGCAACGCTGATCGGGGCCAACCGGTGTGGCGCGGCACTGCTGACGCGATCGTGCACGAGGGCCATGCCAATCCCGAAGGGGATCGCAGCGGACCCGCGCGGGGCGGCGAGGGCGGCGATCATCGCGCAGGCGATGGCACCCGAAACTGGGGCAATGGCGGCAACGCGCGCCTGCCCGACCGACTCCGTGATGAGCGGGTGCGCGACGATAATCGCTGGGGCAGGGGTGATAACCGGCCGAGGTGGAGCGATGGCCGGCGCGATTGGCGCGCTTGGGACGATGGCTGGCGCGGCAACCGGCGCTATGACTGGTATGCCTGGCGCCAGTTGAACCGCGATGTTTTTCGCCCGGCCCCTTATCGGCCCCCGTATCGCGGGTTTGCTTATGTGCGGATCGGCATCGGGCTGGTGCTCGATGATGCGTTCCTTGATCGGGCCTATTGGATCAGCGATCCGTGGTTCTATCATCTGCCGCCGGTGTGGGGGCCTTATCGCTGGGTGCGTTATTACAACGATTGCCTGCTCGTCGATGTTGATACCGGGCAAGTCGTTGATGTGATCTACAACGTGTTCTGGTAAAGGAAGACAGCCGCGCTTGCCGTTGCCGCTGCCATGCGCCATGAAAATGCGCAGCCATGGTGTTTTCGTTCAAGCCGTCGTTGTCGTTCAAATCCGCCGCGCGCGATGCTGATCGCGATGCGCTTGCCCGCCTTGGCAACAGCGTGCGCGCGCGGCTTAATGCCGATCCGGCGGCCTATCGCCTGCCGGTCGAAGGCATCGAGATCTGGACGGTCAGCGATTTTCTGACCGGGGCCGAATGCCGGCGGCTGATGACGATGATCGACTCGGTGGCGCGCCCTTCGCCCACTTATCATGGCAACCCCGATGGCGGGCGCACCAGTTACAGCGGCGATGTCGATCCGCACGACGCATTCATCCGCACGATTCAGCGCCGCATCGATGATCTGCTCGGAATTGCATCGGAATTCGGCGAAACGCTGCAAGGCCAGCGCTATGCCGCAGGGCAGGAATTCAAACACCACGCTGATTACTTTGATACGGCCCAGCCCTATTGGGCGGATGAACTGCGGCGCGGCGGGCAGCGCAGTTGGACGGCGATGGGCTATCTCAACACGGTTGAGGCGGGCGGGACCACCGATTTCCCCAAAGTCGGCATGGCTGTCCCGCCGCACGCCGGGGTCTTGCTGGTGTGGAACAATATGGCCGCCGATGGCCGCCCCAACCCGCGCACGCTCCATGCCGGAACACCGGTGGTGCAGGGGGTCAAATATGTGGTGACCCGCTGGTACCGAGCGCGGCGCTGGTCATGAAGCGGCTTCGCGCGTCCCTGCTGCTGCTGGCGCTGGCGGGGTGCGTGCAGGGCGGCGCTCATGCCCGGCTTGATTTGCCGCCCGCGCGGATGCGCGCGCATGGTCCGGCGCGCATGGTCCCGCCCGCCGCCGATGCCGCGCTGGCCGCAACCGATCGGCTGGACCGGCTGTTTGCCGATGACAGCCGCGCGCGTCAGGCGCTCGATCCGCTCGGCGCGCTGGCGCGGGGCGAAGTGGTGCCCGACGCCACGCTCGCGCTGCTGTTCACGCCCGAATTGGCGGCGCGGCAACGCGCGGTGAACGCGGCGGCGCTGGCCACGCTTGCCACCATTGATCGCGCCGCGCTCGACGCGCCGCACCGCCTGTCGCATGACGTGTTCCGCGCGATGCTCGAAGATCAGCGCGCCGTGCTGACACCTGCGGCGCAAGCCTTGCTCGGGGTGCAGCCGTTCAACCATTTCATGGGGTTTCCGGTCGATTTTCCCGAAATGGTGGCGACCAGCGATGGCGGTTCGTTAAAGACGGTTGCCGATATCGAGGCGCGTCTGGCGTTGGCACACCGGCTGCCAATGGTGTTTGGTCATGCCATTGACCGGTTTCGTGAAGGGATGGCCAGCGGCGTGGTCGAACCGCGTCTGACGGTAATCGACATGATTGCGCAGATCGATGCGATCCTTGCGCGCCCGCCCGACCAATCGCTGTTCATGGCCCCGCTGCGGCACTTGCCGCGCACCACGCCTGATCCGCTGCGGCGACGGCTGACCCGCGCCTATTGGCTCGCGACGACTCAATCGGTGTACCCCGCCTATCGCACGCTGCGCGATTTTCTGGTGCAGACATATTTGCCCGCGACGCGCGAAAGCGTCGGTCTGTCGGCGTTACCGGGCGGTGCGGGGCTCTATCGGTTGCTGGCGCGGCGGGCGACGACGCTCGATCTCGATCCTGCCGCCGTGCACCAGACCGGGCTCGATGAAGTCGCGCGCATCCAGCGCGCGATGCGGGCGGTCGAAAGTGAACTGGGCTATCGCCAGCCTTTGCCCGAATTCTTCGACGTGATCCGCAACGATCCGCGCTTTCACCCCGCCAGCGCCGATGATCTGGGGCAGCGGTTTGCCGCAGTCGGGGAAAAAGTTGCAGCGCTTGCCCCGGCGCTGTTCGCGCATATTCCGCGCACTCCGCTGGTGCTTGCCCCCGTGCCCGCCTATCGCGCACGGTTCGAGGCGGGCGGCAGTTACAGCGAAGGGCTGCCCGATGGCAGCCGCCCCGGCGTGTTCTGGTACAATACCTATGATTGGCGGCATCGCTTCATCACCGGCACTACCACGCTCTATCTCCACGAAGCCGCGCCCGGCCATCATTTCCAGATCAGCCTGGCGCAAGAGAACGAGGCTTTGCCGGATTTTCAGCGCTTTGGCGGCAATGCCGCGTATGTCGAAGGTTGGGCGCTCTATGCCGAAACGCTGGGGTACGACATGGGGCTGTACCGCGATCCGATGCAGCATTGGGGCACGCTCGACGATGAAATGCTGCGCGCGATGCGGCTGGTGGTCGATACCGGGCTGCACACCCAAGGCTGGAGCCGCGCGCGCGCGATCCTCTATATGTTGCGCAATTCGGGGATTGGCCGCAGCGATGCCGCTGCCGAAGTTGATCGCTATATCGCCCTTCCCGGGCAGGCGCTCGCCTACAAGATCGGCGCGTTGACGATCCAGCGGCTGCGCGATGAAGCGCGCGCTGCACTCGGGCCACAATTCGATATCCGCGCGTTCCATGCCTGTGTGCTCGACAGCGGCGCGCTGCCGTTGCCGGTGCTGGAAAGCAAAGTGCGCGACTGGATCAGCAGTCAGCGCACCAGCGCTTCGGCGATCAGCGCGCGCGTGTCGGCAATACCATAAAGCGCGATAAAGCTGCCCATGCGTGGGCCTTGCGCCGATCCCAGCAAGGTTTCGTAGAGCGCGCGAAACCAGTCGCGCAAGGTCTCGAACCCGTAAGCCGGGTCTTTGCCCACGTCATAGACCAGCGTCTGCAAAGCTTCGGCCCCGCTATCGGCGGGCAATTGCGCCAGCGCGGCGTCGAGCGCGGCCAGCGCGGCGGCTTCGTGCGCCAGCGGCGCGCGGCGGTGCAGCGTGGGGGCGACGACATCGCGGTTATAGGCCAGCGCGCGGCTGACCAGATCATCGAGCGCGGGGTGCGCCGCAGGATCGGCGTCCGCCACATAGTTGCGCAAATAGGACCACACCTGATCGCGGCTGGCCGCCGCACCGAGCACCCCGGCGAGATTGAGCAGCAAGCCAAACGTCACCGGCAGGCTGTCGCCCGCGCCGCCTTGCGCGCCATTGGTGCGCAGCAAATGCCACACCGGATTGCCCAATTGCTGATCGACCGGTTGATCGATCAGCTTTTCGCGAAACTGCCAATACTCATCCACCGCGCGCGGGATGATCCCGACATGGAGCGATTTGGCGCTTTTGGGATTGCTGTAGAGATAAAAGCCCAGCGATTCGGCACTGCCATAATCGAGCCATTGCTCGATGGTCAGGCCATTGCCTTTGGACTTCGAGATCTTTTCGCCTTTTTCGTCCAAGAACAGCTCATAAATCAGCGCTTCGGGGCGTCGTCCGCCCAGCACTTGCGCGATCCGGCCCGATTGGGTGACGCTGTCGGTCAGATCTTTGCCCGACATTTCGTAATCGACCCCGAGCGCGACCCAGCGCATTGCCCAATCGACTTTCCATTGCAGTTTCGCCTGCCCGCCCAGAATGCTGTGTTCCACCGTGCGTCCATCGCTGTCGGTAAAGCGCACGATCCCGGCATCGGCATCGACCACGCTGACCGGCACTTGCAGCACGACGCCGGTACTGGGCGAAACCGGCAAAACCGGCGAATAAGTCAGCCGCCGTTCCTGCCGCAGCGTCGGCAGCATCACGTCCATGATGGCATCGAACCGGTGCAGCACGTTCTTCAGCGCAGCGTCGAACTGCCCGGAATTGTAGCGATCCGCCGCCGACACGAATTCATAGTCAAACCCGAACCGATCAAGAAAATCGCGCAGCATCGCGTTGTTGTGCGCGGCAAAGCTGGCATGGGTGCCGAACGGATCGGGAATGCGCGACAGCGGGCGGCCAAGGTGGGCCGTGAGCATGTCTTTGCCCGGCACATTGTCGGGCACTTTGCGCAAGCCATCCATATCGTCGGAAAATGCCACCAGCCGGGTGGGCGCTATCGTGCCATCGGCCTCGGCCGTCAGCGCTTCATAGGCGCGGCGCACCAGCGTCGTGCGCAAGACTTCCTGAAACGTGCCGATATGCGGCAGTCCCGAAGGGCCATAGCCGGTTTCGAACAGCACCGGCACCACGTTGCCCGCCGCATCGCGTTTGCCGCCGGGATAGCGTTTGACCAGCTTGCGCGCTTCTTCGAACGGCCAGGCTTTGGAAACTTGCGCGGCTTGCCATACGGCATCGTCACGCGCGGAACAGGGGATCAGGTCGGGATTGGTCATAGCCCCTGCGCCTTTCGCGATTACGCCCGGTTTGGCAAGCGCCGCGCGCAAGAATCCCCGTGCGCTGGCGCTGGGGATGCGCGATAGTCGCGCGATGGACGACCCCATCCCCGATAGTCGCGCGATCCTGGCCGACCTGATCGCCTTCCCCACGATCAGCCGCAGCGGCAATCGCGCGCTGGTGGATTATGTGCGCGCGGTGGTGGCACTGGCAGGCGCGCGGGTCGTGCTGACCGACGATGGCGCAGACGCCAATATGTGGATCAGCGTCGGACCGGAAGGCGTGCCGGGGGTGGTGCTGTCGGGGCACAGCGATGTGGTGCCGGTGGCCGGGCAAGCATGGACCCGCGATCCGTTCGTGCTGACCGCGCACGACGGGCGGCTCTATGGGCGCGGCACGGCGGATATGAAGGGGTTTGTGGCCTCGGCCTTGCGCGCGCTGCTGATCGCCGCGCGCCGCCCGTTGCGCACCCCGCTGCATCTGGCGATTTCGTTCGATGAAGAGATCGGCTGTGTCGGGGTGCGGTCGCTGCTGCCGCTATTGGCGGCGCTGCCGGTGCGGCCTTGGCTGGTGTGGATTGGTGAGCCGACCGGGCTGGCGCTGGCGAGCGGGCACAAAGGCAAAGCGGCGTTTCGCGTCACTGCCACCGGGCGCGCGGCGCATTCGGCGCTGCCAACGCAAGGGCTGAACGCGATTCACCTCGCCGCCGATGTTATCGGCGTGCTGCGCGCGGTACAGGCTGATCTGATCGCGCGCACGGTGCCCCATCCGGCTTATGATGTGGGCTATTCGACGATCCATGTCGGCACGATCCGGGCCGGCGAAGCGCTCAATATCGTGCCCGCAACGTGCACGCTCGACTTTGAAATCCGCGATCTGCCGGGTGAGGATGTTCCCGCGATCGTGGCGGACATCGCCGCGCGCGCCGAAGCGATCATCGCCCCGTGGCAGCGCCGGTTTCCCGAAGCGGCGATCACCATTGCGCCGATCAATGCTTATCCCGGGCTCGATACCCGCCACCCCGGCGCGCTGGCGTTTGCGCGGGCTGTGTCGGGGTACAATGGGCCGGACTGCAAGCTGGCTTTCGGCACCGAAGGCGGGCTGTTTGCGCAAACGCTCGGCGTGCCCGCGATCATCTGCGGGCCGGGGTCGATGGATCAGGGGCACAAGCCCGATGAATTCATTACTGCCGATCAGCTCGCACGCTGCGACGCAATGCTGGCGCGGCTGATCGACCGGCTGGAGGCGGGGCTGGCCGTGCCGATGCAGGATTGATCTTTGCGCCCGGTTTGGTCACATCATTCGGCACGCGCGATGGGCAGGACCCTTGATGAACACCGAAACGATTGACACGCTGGTGATCGGTGGCGGGCAGGCGGGCCTCGCCGCCAGCGCGCATCTGGCGCGCGCGGGGGTCGCGCATCTGGTGGTCGAACGCGCGCGGATTGCCGAACGCTGGCGTTCGGGCCGTTGGGATGCGCTCGTCGCCAATGGCCCGGCGTGGCACGACCGTTTTCCCGATCAGACGTTTGACGGCATCGCGCCTGACGCTTTCCCCGGCAAAGACGCAGTGGCCGACTATCTCGAACGCTATGCCCGCGCGATTGCCGCGCCGGTGCGTACGGGGGTCAAAGTTACCCGGTTGCAACGGGGCGACGATGGCGGGTTTGTTGCGACGACCGGCGCGGGCGATACGATCATCGCGCGTCATGTGGTGGTGGCCACCGGGCCATTCCAGCAGCCGGTGATCCCGCCGCTGATCGGCGCGGATGCGGCGGTCGTGCAAGTGCATTCGGCGCATTACAAAAATCCCGCGCACTTGCCTGCGGGCGGTGTGCTGGTGGTCGGCGCGGGGTCATCGGGTGCGCAAATCGCCGATGAATTGAACCGCGCGGGCCGCAAGACATGGCTCGCGGTCGGGCCGCACAGCCGCCCGCCGCGCCGCTATCGCGGGCGCGACTTCGTGTGGTGGCTGGGGGTGCTGGGCAAATGGGACGAGCCCCCGGCGGCGGCGGGTGGCCCCCACGTGACGATCGCGGTCAGCGGCGCGCGCGGCGGGCACACGGTCGATTTTCGCGCGATGGCGCACGAAGGCGTCACGCTGATCGGCACGGTGACCGGCAGCAGCGGACCAATCGTGCAGATCGCGCCCGATCTGGCCGCCAATCTGGCGGCAGGCGATGCCGATTATCTGGCGACGTTGCGCCAATGCGATGCCTATGTCGCGCAAGCCGGGCTCGATTTGCCGGAAGAACCCGCTGCATATGCCATTGGCCCCGATCCGGCTTCGCTGACCAACCCGCTGCGCGAACTCGATCTGGCGGCGGCGGGGATTTCCACCGTGGTCTGGGCCACTGGCTATGCGTTTGATTTCGGGTGGATCGATATCGACGTATGCGACGCCGCAGGCCAGCCGCGCCACCATCGCGGGGTCAGCCCGGTGCCGGGGCTCTATTTCCTCGGCCTGCCGGGGCTGACGCGCCGCGCTTCTGCCTTTATCTGGGGGGTGTGGCACGATGCCGCCGCGCTGGCCGATCACATCAGGAGCTGTCATGCCGATCCACACCCGCATCCGTCCGTTCAACACCGCGCAGACATATCCCGAACAGAAGCTGGATAACGATCTGTGCCAGGCGGTCGTCGCCAGCGGGCGCATGGTGTTTCTGCGCGGGCAGATCGCGCAAGACCTCGATACGCGCGAAAGCCTGCATATCGGCGATGCCACGCTGCAAACGCGCGCGGCGATGGCCAATATCGCGCTGCTGCTGGGCGAAGCCGGGGGCGAATTGGGCCATATCTGCCGCGTGGTGGTCTATCTGATCGACATTCGCTATCGCGAAGATGTCTACCGCGAAATGGGGCGCTGGCTCAAAGGCGTGTTTCCGGTTTCGACCGGGCTGGTGGTGTCGGCGCTCGCGCGGCCGGAATGGCTGGTCGAAATCGAAGCGACGGCGGTGATTCCATGACATTTTCGGTGATCGCGCATTGCCCGCGTTCGGGCCAGTTCGGCGTGGTGCTGGCGTCGTCCAGCCCGGCAGTGGCGGCGCGCTGTGCGCATGGGCGCGCCGGCGTGGGTGCGGTGGCGACGCAGAATGTCACCGATCCCCGGCTCGGCCCGCTCGGGCTGGACTTGCTGGCGCGCGGGTTTGGCGCGCCCGCCGTCGTCGATGCGCTGGCGGCAGCAGCGGGTGACGCGGCCCCGTGGCGGCAAGTGAGCGTGATCGGTGCCGGACCGGGCGCGGCATTCAGCGGCGCGCGCGCGCTCGGTCGCAACGGGCATGAAATCGCGGCACACGCGGTGGCCGCGGGCAATATGCTGGCGAATGATCGGGTGCTGCCCGCGTTGCTGGCGGCGTTCGCGGCGCATCCCACGGCCATGCTGGGCGAACGGCTGATCGCCGCGCTCGAAGCCGGGCTGGCGGCGGGCGGTGAACAAGGCCCGGTCCATTCTGCCGGGCTACTGGTGGTGGCCGATCAGCCGTGGCCCTTGGCCGATCTGCGCGTCGATTGGCACGACACCGCGCCGGTTGCCGCGTTGCGCGCGCTGTGGGATGTGTGGCAACCGCAAATGGCGGACTATGTCACCCGCGCGCTCGATCCCGCCGCTGCGCCGAGCTATGGCGTGCCGGGCGACGCGTAAACTCAGCCGGGGCGGAGCACGGGTGCGCCTGCGAGCACACGCGGCATCCGTGCCGCCAGATCGATCATCAATTCGCCAAACAGGCCATTGGCCCACGCGAACCAAGGCCGGGTATAATGGTCCGGCCTGCCGCCCTCGAATGCTTCGTGCATGAACCCGGTACCGGCGTGGCTGGTTTTCAACTGCGCGATCATCGCGGCAACCACGCGCGGATCGTCGGATGACAGCGCGCGGATCATCAACGACATGGGCCAGATCATCCCGATCCCGACGTGCGGCCCGCCAATGCCGTAATGACCGCCTTGCGCAAAGAAATAGGGATTGGCGCTGCTCCACGCGCGCGCTTCGGTGCGGCGGAACAGCGGATCGTTGCGCGGCACGCAGCCAAGGTAGGCCAGGCTCGACAGGCTGGGCGCATTGGCATCGTCCATGAACAGCGTATTGCCAAACCCGTCTACTTCATAAGCCCACACGGCATCGGCCCCGCTGCCGATCCGCCCGTACCGCGCCAGCGCGCCCGCGACATCATCGGCCAGCATCGTGGCATCGCGCGCCAGCCCGGCATCGTGCAGCACGTCGCCCGCGAGCGTCGCCAGCCAGCGTAGCGCCTGCACCGCGAACAGATTGGCCGGGATGAGAAACGGATAGACACAGGCATCATCCGATGGGCGGAACATCGCGTGGATCAGCCCGGTCTTGCGCGTCGGCGCGCCCATTCCACCCAGCATGACGGTATCCGCCGGATTGGTGGTCTGGCGTTCAAAGCGATAGGGGCTGGTGCCATCCTTGCGCTGTTCGGCGCGCAAAGTGGCCACGATCAGCTGCGCGGCGCGGTGCCATTCGCTGTCGAACGGCGTGGTATCGCCGGTCGCGCGCCAATAGCCCCATGCCAGCCGCACCACGTGGCACAGCGAATCGATCTCCCATTTGCGCTCTGCCACGCCGGGGCGCATCGCCGTGCGGTCTTGCGTCGCCCAAAACAACGGGGATCGCGCGGCTGCCGGGTCGCGCGCAAACGCATTGGCATAAGGATCGATCAGGACGGAGCGCGCATGACGCCCGATCAGCCCGCGATAGAGCCGTTGCAGCGCCGGATCACTTTTGGCGAGATGCAGATAGCCCCACACTTGCGCCGATGAATCGCGCAACCACATCGCCGGAATATCACCGGTCAGGACAAAAGTATCGGGCCGCCCGCCCAGCATCGCCACTTCGACCGTGGTGTCGAGCGTATTGGGATAACAATTGGCGAACAGCCACGCCAGTTCGGGATCGGCGATCTGCGCGCTGACCCGCGCGATTTCCGCCTCGACCGCCAGGCTGACAAAACGCCGGTCGCGCGGGGCCGGGCGGCGCGAGGCAAACTCCGCCGCTTGCGCGCGCGGCGCGGCCACGGGCAAAGCGCCCAGCGCCAGCGCCAGCGCGCCCGCATTCGCCAGCCGTTTCAGCACGCGCCGACGATCCGGCGGGGACGATGCCATAGTCACCACCGGGGCAGGATCACCCCAGCGCCTTTGCCATCACCCGGCCCAGCCGTTCGGCAAAGGCGCGCGTGTCGGCGGGCAGTTCGCCATCGGCGATGCGCGCTTCATCGAGCAGCAGATGCGCGCCATCGGTCTTGAGCGCGTCGTCATCGCCCAGCGCTGCCAGCCGCGTGACCAGATCGTGGTGCGCGTTCAGTTCGAGCACTGGCTTGGCCCCGCGCGGGGTCTGGCCATTGGCGGCGAGCAGGCGTTCAAGCTGGCGGTCGATCCCCTGATCGCTGGCCACCAGACAGGCGGCACTCGTGGTCAGCCGCTCGGACACGCGCACATCCGACACCGCATCGCCCAGCGCGGTTTTGACAAAGGCAACAAATGTGTCTGCTTCCGGCGCGGCGGCGCTGTCGGGGGTTGCGCCATCAAGCGGCGCGATCAGCCCCAGATCGGCCTGGCCTTGCGTGACCGATTTCAGCGGTTTGCCGTCAAAATCGACCCCCGATGCGGCCCAGAAGCTGTCCACCGGATCGGTCAGCAGCAGGACTTCGATCCCGCGCGCGCGAAACCCTTCGATCTGCGGGCTGGATGCCAGCCGGTCGCGGTCGGTGCCAGTGGCGTAATAGATCGCGGTCTGGTTTTCGCGCAAATCGGCGACATAGTCCTTGAGCGAACGCCAGGCATCGCCGCCGCTGGTGGTGCGGAACCGCGCCAGCCCGAGCAGCGTTTCGCGGCGGCCGAAATCTTCGTAAATGCCCTCTTTCAACACCGCGCCGAATGCTTCCCAGAATGCGGCGTATTTGTCGGCATCGCTGGTGGCGAGCTTGTCGAGTTCGCCCAGCACGCGGTTGGTTACGCCTTTGTTGATCGCCGCGAGCAGCGGGCTCGTCTGGATCATTTCGCGCGACATGTTGAGCGGCAGATCGGCCGAATCGACCAGCCCGCGCACAAACCGCAAATAGCGCGGCAGCACATCGGCTTCATCGGTGATGAACACGCGCCGCACATAGAGCTTGATTCGCCCGGCGCGGTCGGGGTCGAACAGATCGAATGGGCGCGTTTCGGGCACGAACAGCAGCACGGTATATTCGTGTTTGCCCTCCGCGCGGTAATGCAGCGTCAGCGCGGGGCTGTCGAACTGCCCGGCCACGCTGCGGTAGAAATCGGTATATTGCTCGGCGGTGATCGCCGATTTGGGCCGGGTCCACAGCGCGCTGCCATCGGTCAGTTCGTGCGTTTCGCCATCGGGCGCCTCGCGCACGCTGATCGGCACGGGCACATGGCCCGATTGCGCGCGGATAATGCGCTCGATAGTGTGGCGCTCGGTATAGCTGGTCGCATCGTCTTTCAACTGCAAGACCACGCGCGTTCCGTGCGGCGGCGCTTCGTCGGTCGGCACTTGCTCGATCTGGTAGGTGCCCAGCCCGTCCGATGTCCAGCGGTGGGCGAGATCGGTCCCGGCGCGGCGCGTGGTGACTTCGACACTGTCGGCCACCATGAATGCGGAATAGAACCCCACGCCGAATTGCCCGATCAGTTGCGGACTTTCGCCATCCCGCGCGGCAGCCAGCTTGTCCATGAACGCGCGCGTGCCTGACCGCGCAATCGTGCCGAGCGCCTCGATCAAATCGGCCTCGGTCATGCCAATGCCATTGTCGCTGACCGTCAGGCGGCGCGCCGCGGCATCGAGCGTGACCGTAATCGACGGCGCGGCGTCGCTGGCGAGCGACGCATCGGCCAAGCTGTCATAGCGCAGCTTTTCGCACGCATCGGCAGCATTGGCGATCAATTCGCGCACAAACACATCGCGGTCCGAATAGACCGCATGAACCATCAAATGCAGCAGCCGCGCGACATCGGCCTCAAACACGCGCGTTTCGGGTGCGGGAGTGGTGGTCGTGGTATCGGTCATGGCAATCCTGTAGCATGGTGTTATTGAAGATGATCCCTGCCACATGGCGCGCGTCGCAGGCACTTTCAAGATATCGGCGGCAGCGCTGTCAGCAGGCGGGCGATATCCGCCGGGTGGGCAAGGTCGGTACCGGGGTGCAGCACGGCGGCCGTGCCTGCCGCCACGCCGCGATGAAACGCGGCGATGTCATCGAGGCCGCTGCACAGACCGTGCACCATCGCCGCCACAAAGCTGTCGCCCGCGCCGACCGTACTGTTGGTGGCAACTGCGATCCCGGGGCAATCGGTCACGCCTTGCGCGCGCGCCAGAATCGCGCCTTCGTGGCCGAGTGTCACCGCCACCAGCCGCGCCTGACCCGCATCGACCAGCGCCATCGCCGCATCGGTCAACGCCGCGCGCGTGGGCAACGGCTGCCCGACCAGCGCGGCCAGTTCGCCCCTGCTGGGTTTGACGAGATCGATTCCCCCGCCCGCCAGCCCGCACCGCAGCGCTTCGCCCGAAGTATCGAGCACCATCGCGATGCCGCGCGCGGCCATGATGCGCGCGGCCTGCGCATAGAAATCGGCGGGGGCGCCGAGCGGCAGCGATCCGCTCGCGACCAGCCGCGCGCACGGCACGTCGGCCAGCACCGCCAGCGCGGCGCGCCATTCGTGTTCGGTCACTTCGGGGCCAACCGGGGTGATACGGTATTCCTGCCCGGTCGCGGTTTCCAGCGCGGTCATTGCAATGCGCGTGTGCCCGGCAATGCCCACGCGCGTGCGCACCAGTTGGTGCAAGTCAATCAGCCCGTCGAGCGCCACCCCGGTCGGTCCGCCCGACAGATAGATGCACCGCGCATTGCCGCCCAGCCGCACGAATACCCGCGCGACATTGATCCCGCCACCGCCGGGGTTGGCATATTCGCTGGTCGTTCGCAACTTGTGCACCGGCGCGATGCGATCAACCGCATAAGCGACATCGATAGTGGGGTTCATCGTCAGCGTGGCGATCGTGGTGGCGGGGACGGTCATGCAGATGGTTCTCCGGCGCGCGATGCGCTGGTATGGCATAGGAACGTGACAGGCAGGTTGATTGCGGTCAAACGCTGATCGACCGGGTGCGCTGCGTCAGCCACCACTGGAAAGAGGGCAATCCGATCACCCGCGCATTTCCCGCTGCGTCTGCCCGATACGTGTTGCTGGCGGCGATCATCGCGTTGGCGGTATGGTTGCGGCTGCGCCATGCCGCGCAATCGCTGGTCTATGACGAAATGGCGGCCTTGTATTTTTCCGGTCAGTCGTGGCGGAACTTGTGGGGCTGGTGGATGGTACGCGAAACCAATCCGCCGCTGTTTTACGCGCTGCTCAAGCTGTGGCGGATGATCGTGCCGATGGGGCATTGGGGGTTGCGGGCGCTGCCGCTGGCGGTGGGCTTTGCCCAGCTTGCGCTGTTCGGATGGTGGTTGCGGGTGCGGCTGGGGTGGGGGGCGGCGCTGCTCGGGCTGCTGCTGATGGCGGTGGTATGGTCGGATATTTATCAGGCGGCCTATTTGCGCGGCTATGGTCTGGCGCGGCTGGCGGTGCTTGTATCGTTCATCGGGCTGATCGAGGCCGAACGCCATGCGTGGCGCGGATGGTTGCTTTATGGCGGGGGCGCGGTGGTGGCAATTTATTGCCATACCACGATGCTGCTGTGGCCGGTGATCGCCTTGCTGGCGGTGCTGGGGGATGTGTTGCTTGGGCGCGATTGGCGTTGGCGCCCGTTGGCGGCGCTGATTGCGGCCAACGTGGCGATCATGGTGGCATCGGGCTGGGTGCTGGTGATCGCTGCGGTGCAGTTGCGCAGCGCAGCGGCATCCAATATTGCCTGGCTGACCCCGCTAAGCTGGCGCGATTTTGCATCATCGGCCAATCTGCAACTGCTGACGGGGGGGACGGTTAGCGCTGCGCTGATGGCCGCGTTGATGGCGCTGGGCCTGTGGCGCGCGCGTCGTCAGCGGATGGTGCGGCTGGCCACGGCAATCGTGATCGCGACGCTGGTGCTGTTCAAGGCGACGGATGCGATTCACCCGATCATTTCGGATTATACGCTGCACTGGTGTTTCAGCTTTACCGCGCTGATCGCCGCAGCCGCGCTGCCCGCCGGGGTGGGCGGCGAAGATCCGGCGCATCGGCTGTTGCGCCACGCATCGGCGCTGGCGGTAATTGCGGCGATGGCGCTTGCCGGGCTGACCGATCTGCTGGTAATCGACTATATCGGGCAGCCGCAGGATTGGCGCTATACCGTGCGGACCGTGGCGCAAGATCGCGGCGCGGTGCTGCTGGCCAGCCACGAATCGATCGGTGTGGTGATCGAACAGTCCTGTCTGGTCGAATTCGGCAGCACCCGCTGCCCGTTTTCGCTGGTGGTGATGGCAGACCCCAGGCCGACTGATAATTGGGCCAAAGGCGGCTATCACGGTCGGCTGGTGCAGCCGGCGGGGGTTCGCGCGGCGCTGGGCGGGGCAGGGCGGGTCTATGCCTTTGGGCGCTATTACTATGTTCCGCTGCAGCACCTCGGGCTTGATCCAGCGCGCTGGGGGCAGGTTTTCTGGGATGATGGCGAACTGGTCGGCCCTGTTCCGGCGCGCGCGTTTGATCCGCCTGCGCCGCATCCGCCCGACCCGGACGCACAATATACCGGCGCGCCCGATCCGGACGATCAGGCTTGATAAGGCTGGTTCAGCTTTACGCTCGCCGCCATCCGCGCCAATTGTTCGGCGCTCGCTTCGGTCTGGAACTGCGCTTTCCACTGTGCGGCGGTCATGCCGTGGATCGCGGTGCGCGCGGCGGCCCGGTCAAACGGCGCGCCCGCGTCGATAATCCAGTCGGCCAGACAATTGCGGCAAAACCCGGCAAGGCCCATCAGATCGATATTCTGCGCGTCATGGCGATGCCGCAGATGGCGCACCAGCCGCCGGAATGCTGCTGCTGCCGCCGCATCGTCGAGCGCGTCCAGCGGATCAGGGGAAGGCGAATTCGTATCCATGCGCACTCTCCTCGGGGATTTGGGTCTTGGGTTTTAAGGTTCGTTGGGCCATAGCCGCAGCGGCAGAGCGCGGCCACTGGCCCCCTGGGCACGTGGCCTTGCGCCTTTGCCCGAATTTCATACAACAGCAAGGCTGGTACTGTGGTGAACGCGCATTCGACCCCGACAGGCCATGCCCCGCGCGGGCGCAAGGTCAAAATTCTGGCCACGGTCGGCCCCGCCAGCCGCTCGCCCGACATGCTGGAAAAGCTTTATCACGCCGGGGTTGATGCGTTTCGCGTCAATATGAGCCATGGCGATCACGCCACCCATGCCGAAACCATCGCCGCGATCCGCGATCTGGAAGCGCGGATCAACCGCCCGATAACGATCCTGGCCGATCTGCAAGGGCCCAAGCTGCGCGTCGGCACGTTCAAAGGGGATCGCGCGGTGATCCGCCATTCGGGCCACTTCACGCTCGATCGCAACCCCGAACCGGGCGATGAAACGCGCGTCTGCCTGCCGCATCCCGAACTGTTCGGCGTGCTGCAAAAAGGCCAGCGCCTGCTGATCGACGATGGCAAGTTGCGGTTGCGGGTGATCCGCGCCGACCCTGATGAAATCCTGTGTTCGGCCGAAGTCGGCGGGGTGATTTCCAACCGCAAAGGCGTCAATGTTCCCGATGCGGTGGTGCCGGTGCCCGCGCTGACCGACAAAGACCGCCGCGATCTGGCATTCGCGGTCGAACACGGGGCCGACTGGATCGCGCTGTCGTTCGTGCAGCGGCCCGAAGATCTGGCCGAAGCGCGCAAGCTGATCGAAGGCCGCGCCGCGCTGATGGCCAAGATCGAAAAGCCCGCCGCGATTGGCCGCCTCGATGAAATTATCGAACTGTCCGATGGCATTATGGTGGCGCGCGGCGATCTGGGGGTCGAACTTAACCCCGAAGAAGTCCCGCCGCTGCAAAAACGCATCGTCGCGATGGCGCGCCGCCAGGGCAAGCCGGTGGTGGTCGCCACGCAAATGCTCGAATCGATGATCGAAACGCCGACCCCGACGCGCGCCGAAGTGTCCGATGTTGCCAATGCGGTCTACGACGGGGCCGATGCGGTGATGCTGTCGGCAGAAACCGCATCGGGCGCATGGCCCGAAGAAGCGGTCACGATCATGAACCGCATCGCGGTGCAAGTCGAACGCGACAGCGGCTATCAGGCGCGCGTGCATTTTACCGAAACCCCGCTCGATCCGACCACTGCCGATGCGCTCGCCGGGGCTTGCGCGTCGATTGTGGCGACAGTGCCGATTGCCGGGGTGATCGTGTTCACCGGTTCGGGATCGACCGCGCGACGCGTGGCGCGCGAACGGCCGGGGGTGCCGATGCTGGTGCTGACCCCGGCTTTGCGCACCGCGCGGCGGCTCGGGCTGCTGTGGGGGGCGCACGCGGTCAACACGCGCGATATCGGCAGCTTTGAGGAAATGATCGCCAAAGGCAAACGCATGGCGCTGCGCCACGGGTTCGGCAGTGCCGGGTCAAAGCTGATCGCGCTGGCCGGGGTGCCGTTCGGAACGCCGGGTTCGACCAACTTGCTCCACGTGGTGACGCTGTCGGGCGATGAATTGTCCGGTTATGGTGATGGCAGCGCCGACGGCTGATCGCCGCGCGGGCCAAACAGCGCGCTGCCCACGCGGATATGTGTGGCCCCCAGCATGACGGCGGTTTCGAAATCGTCGCTCATCCCCATCGACAAGCCGTCCAACCCGTTATCCGCCGCGATTTTGCGCAGCAGCGCAAAATAGGGCGCGGCTTCCACCCCGGCGGGTGGCACCGCCATCAGCCCGGCGAGCGGCAAGTCAGCGGCGCGTGCCTCGGCCAGCAAGGCGGGCACCGCAGCAAGCGCGCAGCCGCCCTTTTGCGCTTCCTCACCGATATTGATTTGCACGAACAGCGGCACGCGCCGTCCGGTGCGGTCCATCGCCCGCGCCAGCGCGCCCAGCAGCGATGGCCGGTCGAGCGAATGGATCGCATCGAACAGCCGCACCGCGTCTTCGGCTTTGTTCGATTGCAATTGCCCGACAAGGTGCAGCCGCACATCGCGATAGCGCTCGGTCAGCGCGGGCCATTTGGCGTGCGCCTCTTGCACCCGGTTTTCGCCGAACAGGCGCTGGCCCTGATCGATCAGCGGCACGATGTGCGCTTCGTCGCGCGTCTTGCTGATCGCGATCAGGTTCACCGCCGCCGCATCGCGCCCGGCCAAGCCAGCGGCGCGCGCGATGCGAGCGCGGATGGCCATCAGGGGCGGCAGCGCAACGTCAGTGGTATCGGTCATCGCCTGTCGCTATAGCGCATCATGCGGTTTGCTCCACCCGTCTGTTTGGCCAAAGCGCGGGATCGCCCGGTGCCGCGCGTCGTGCTGCTGAGCGATGCGCGCAACGATGCCGCGCTGGCGGCGGCGCTGCGCCACCTGCCGCCGGGATCGGCGCTGGTGTTTCGCCATTACCACCTTGATCGTGCGGCGCGCGCCGCGCGTTTGCGGCACTTGGCGCGGCTGGCGGCGGTGCGCGCGATTGCGGTGGTGCCCGCCGGGGCTGGCTATGGCCCGGCGCGCGGGTTGACACGGCGCGGACGCGGGCGCGGCGCGCTGTGTCTTGCCACCGCGCACAATTTGCGCGATCTGGCACGGGCGAAGCGCGCGCGCGCCGATGCGGTGCTGTTATCGCCCGTGTTCGCCACGCGCTCGCACCCCGGCGCGACGACGCTGGGGGCACTGCGGTTCAATCTGCTGGCGCGCCACGCCGCGTTGCCGGTGATCGCGCTGGGGGGAATGACCCGGCGGCGGATGGCGCGGGTACGCGCACATGGCTTTGCCGCCATCGACGGGCTGGCGCAAATTCCCCGCGATTCGCGCAAAAGACGCTGAAATCTTGACGATCCGGGCTTGGGTGGCGCATGGAGTGACTGTCGGCATCAAGGATTTGCGCACATGGCATCGCGGGCAATACCGTCAACGCGCGGCGGCACCGGGTCTGATTGGCGCGCCGTGCTCCACCGCAGTGTCCGCCGCAGCGCCGAACTGATCGGTGCGGCGCTGCTGCTGGCCGCGCTGGTCTTCGTGACGCTGGCTTTGGTCAGCTATACCCAGACCGATCCCTCCGGCTCGACCGCATCGGGCAGCGCGGTTGAAAACTGGGCCGGGCTGGCCGGGGCGTGGACTGCGGAACGGCTGCTGCTGGTGGCGGGTCTGCCCGGCGCGCTGGGCGTGCCGCTGCTGTGGATCATGGCGATGCGGCTGTGGGATCGGGGCGAGCCCGATCAGGCCGCGCCGGTCGCGGTGTGGTGGCTCTGCCTGCTCATGGCGCTGGCGATTGCGCTGATCGATGGTGCGTTGGGGCTGGTCTGGCCCGGTGCGGCGCTGCCCGCGGGCAACGGCGGGCTGATCGGGCTGATCGCGGCGATGGCGCTGCGCTGGTGCGCGCATTTTGCGGGCGAAGCGCAAGGCGCGGTCGTGCTGGGGCTTGCGTTGGTGTTCGCCACTGCCGGGGTCGTGCTGGCGGGGCGCGTGTTCGTGCTCGCTGGCTGGCGGATCAATCCGTTGCCGCTGCTGTGGCGGCGGCGTGAACCGGCCGCTGCTGACGATGACACCACGCCAGAACCGGTGGCTGCGCCGCGCGCCGCCGTTATGCCACTGCCCGCTGCACCCGCCGCCAGCAGCGCGCCGCGCCGCGCCACCGAAATCTCCGATCCGAACCGCCCGCCCGCGCCCGCGCCGCTGCAAAAGGCGCGACAGGGCGATCTGTTCGACACGTTCGAACTGCCGCCAATCGAACTGCTCGACGAAATTCCTGTCAGCACCGCGCCCAAGATCGACAAATTGGCGCTCGAACGCAATGCCCGCCTGCTTGAAAACGTGCTCGACGATTTCAACGTCAAGGGCGAAATCATGGCGGTGCGCACCGGGCCGGTGGTCACGATGTACGAACTCGAACCCGCGCCGGGGATCAAGGCCAGCCGCGTGATCGGGCTGTCTGACGATATTGCCCGCAATATGAGCGCGATTTCCGCGCGCGTCTCGGCGATTCCCGGCCGCACGGTGATGGGGATCGAACTGCCCAATGTGAACCGCGAAACCGTGTCGTTTCGCGAACTGATCGGCTGCGAACGGTTTGTCGCCGCCAAAGGGCTGTTGCCGATCATTCTGGGCAAAGACATTACTGGCGAACCGATCATCGCCGATCTGGCGGCAATGCCGCACTTGCTGGTGGCGGGCACCACCGGTTCGGGCAAATCGGTCGGTCTCAACTGCATTCTGCTGTCGCTCTTGTTCCGGCTGACCCCGCAGCAGTGCCGCATGATCCTGATCGATCCCAAAGTGCTCGAACTCAAAAGCTATGATGAAATCCCCCATCTGCTGTCGCCGGTGGTGACCGAACCCGCCAAAGCGGTGCGTGCGCTGAAATGGGCGGTGGAAGAAATGGAGCGCCGCTATCGCCAGATGAGCTCGATCAGCGTGCGCAATCTGTCGGGCTTCAACGACAAAGTGCGCGCCGCTGCGGCGCGCGGCAACCCGCTCGGGCGGCGCATCCAGGTCGGGTTCGATCCCGATACCGGGGAAGAGCTGTATGAAGAACAGCAACTTGATTATCAGGTGCTGCCGCAGATCGTAATCATCGTCGATGAACTGGCCGACCTGATGATTACTGTGGGCAAAGAGATCGAAGTGCTGATCCAGCGGCTGTCGCAAAAAAGCCGCGCGGCGGGCATCCACCTTATCATGGCAACGCAGCGCCCCTCGGTCGATGTGATTACCGGGGTAATCAAGGCCAATCTGCCCACGCGCATCAGCTTTGCGGTTGCCAGCCGCATCGATTCGCGCACGATTCTGGGCGAACAAGGGGCCGAACAATTGCTCGGCAAAGGCGATATGCTCTACAAGCCCAATTCGGACCCGATCAAACGCGTGCACGGGCCGTTCGTGGCCGATGGCGAAGTCGAACGCATCGCCGAACATTGGCGCAAACAAGGCGCGCCCGAATATGTCGATTCGGTCACCGAAGAACCGGTCGAAGGCAGCTTTGGCTTTGACGATCTTGACGCCACCGCCTCCGACAGCCCCGAAGAGCGCAAATATCGCCAAGTCTGCCAACTGGTGTTCGAAAGCCAGAAAGCTTCGGCCAGTTGGGTCCAGCGCCAGATGAAAGTCGGTTACAACAACGCGTCAAAATGGATCGAGCGAATGGAAGCCGATGGCTATGTCGGCCCCCCCAACCACGTCGGCCGCCGCGAAATCTACCGCGACAAAGACGGCAACCCACTTTAAAGTTATATTCTTTGTTTTCTCATCGTTACTTGCAAAAAACCGGTGCCCACTTTTTCGCATCACGCTCTAGATTGCGCTTTCCAGCAAATCGGCAGCGCCGCCGAGATCGACGCTGACCAGCCGCGAGACGCCGGGTTCGATCATCGTTACCCCGAACAGGCGGTGCATCCGGCTCATCGTGACGGCATTGTGCGTCACGATCAGGTATCGGGTGCGGGTTTCGCCGACCATGGCATCGAGCATGTCGCAAAACCGTTCGACATTGGCATCGTCGAGCGGCGCATCGACTTCATCGAGCACGCAGATCGGTGCGGGGTTGGTCAAAAACAGCGCGAAAATCAGCGCCACTGCGGTCAGCGCTTGTTCGCCGCCCGATAGCAGTGTCAGCGATTGCAGCTTTTTGCCCGGTGGCTGGGCAAAAATTTCCAGCCCCGCGTCGAGCGGATCATCGCTGTCGATCAGCGCCAGATGCGCCTCGCCCCCGCCGAACAGCCGCGCGAACAGGCGGCGGAAATGCGTATCGACGGCGGCAAACGCGGTGCGCAGCCGCTCGCGGCCTTCGCGATTGAGCGCGGTGATCGATCCGCGCAACCGGCCAATCGCCTCGGTCAATTCTGCGCGGTCGTGCGCTGCCGTGGCATAGTCGGCTTCGGCGCGGGCCAGATCATCGGCGGCGACCAGATTGACCGGGCCAAGCCGTTCGCGGTCCGCCATCAGCCGGTCGTGATCGGCGCTGACCGTGGCCGCACTGCCCACCGCATCGGCGGCAAACCCGATCCGCGTGGGCAGCAAAGGCGGCGGGCATTGAAAGCGCTCGCCCGCGATCCCCGCCATTTCCTGCCGCCGCTGCGCTTCGCCTTCGGCCCGCGCAGCCAGCCCGGCGCGGGCTTCGCGCGCGCTGGCGAGGCTTTCACCGGCTTGCGTCAGTGCCGCGTCAGCCGCGCGCGCCGCCAGTTCGGCGCGGGAATGGTCGGCCTCGGCAGCGGCAAGTGCGTTGGCCAGCCGGTCGTGCAAGGCTTCGGCGGCGGTGATCTCTGCCGCAAGCGCCGCAGGCTTGGCGGCATGGATGGCACGGTCTGCGGCAAGTTCGTCCGCGCGCGTCGCCATCGTGGCCAGCGTTCGCGCGGCATCGCTGGCGCGCGCCTGCCAATTGCGCGCTTCGCTGGCCAGCGCCGCCAGCCGTTCGCGCCCGACCGCAATCGCCTGATCGGCGGCGGCGAGCGCGGCGGCGGCGGTCTGCAACGCGGTGCGCGCGGCAGTGTTGGCGCTGCGTGCCGCGTCAAGCGCCACGCGCCCGGCGGCGGGATCGGGCAAAGCCGCGCGGCGCGCTTGTGCATCGGCCACGTCAGCGAGCGCGGTGGCGCGTTGCTGCTCGCATTCGGCAGTCGTGCGCGCCAAGTCGGCAGCGCGCGTCTGGCGCAAGGCGAGCGCGGCTTGCGCGGCATCGCGCGCGCGCAAGGCGCTGCGTTCATGATCGCTTGCGGCGGCGAGCGCGCGTTCGGCAGCGGACAGGCCGGTTTGGGCCTCGGCCAGCGCGGCGCGGGCGGCGGTGTCGGCGCGTTCGGCCTCCGCCAGCGCAGCGGCGCGCGCGGGCAGCAGTTCCGCCAGCGCCAACAGGCGGTTTTCCGCCTCAAGCTGGGCGGCTTCGGCAGCCCCTTCGCCGCTGGCGACAAAGCCATCCCAGCGCCGCAAGCGCCCGGCGCGGGTCACCAGCCATTCGCCCGGGGCCAGCGCGCGGTCATCATCGGCATCGACCATGTGCACCAGCGCCAGCCGCGCCGCGAGTTCGGCAGGGGCGGCGGTCACATGGTGCGCGAGCGCGTGGGCAAGCGGCGCGGGCGCGGCGGCACCGGTCCAGAACCGGCCCGTGCCATCGCGCGGTGCGGGGCCGACCGGCGCGGCGGCATCGCGCCCGAGCACGGCGGCCAAGGCGCGTTCATATCCCGGCGCGACGCGCGTTGCCGCCAGCGCACCGGGTGCGCGTCCGCTGCGCGCGGCGGCGGCATCGCGCGCGGCTTTGTCGCGCGCCAGCGCTTCGGCTTCGCGCGCGATCCCGGCGTGATCGGCGCGCGCGGCGGCAAGCGCTTGTGCGGCGGCATCGCGGCCCTCGCTCAGCGTTTCGCGGCGGGTGGTCAGGCTGGCGCGCTGATCGCGCGCGGCGGCAAGCGCGGCGGCGGCGGCATCGCAGGCGGCTTGCGCTTGCGCCAGATGCACCGCCGGATCGGGTTCGCGCGCAAATGCTGCGGCCTGGCTGGCCAGCCGTGCGGCTTCGCCATCGGCGCGCGCCAGCCGGTGCTGCGCGGCGGTCACGGCGGCTTCGGCCACGCGCCATTCGGCTTCGACCCCGGCCTGGGCCGCCGCCGCATTGGCCGCCGCGAGTTCGGCATGGCGGCTGTCGGCTTCGGCGCGGTCCCGCGCGCTGCGCCGCGATGGCAGTGCGGCTTGTTCGGTGCTGAGCGTGGCCTCGGCTTCGGCTGATGCCCGCACCAGCCGCGCTTGGGCACCTGCTGCTTCGTGCGACAGGCGGTCGGCAGCTGCGCGATCTGCGGCGATGCGCGCGATCTGGCGGTCGATATCGGCCAGCCGGTCGTGCGCCGCCTGCACTTGCGCGGTCAGATTGGTCACGCGCTGGGCATGGGCGGTGCTGTCCTGCCGCCGGTCAAACAGCGCCTCACGCGCGGTGGCCAGCGCGGTGGCGGCTTGGGCTTGCGCCGCTTGCGCGGCTTGCGCCGCCGCGCGCGCAGCGGTTTCGGCGGTTTCGGCCTCTGCCAGCGCCGTTTTGGCTGCTTCTGCCGCGTGGGCGGCGTCGCGCCAGCGGGCATAGATCAACCGCGCCTCTGCCACGCGGATCGCATCGCTAAGCGTGCGATAGCGTTCGGCGGCGCGTGCCTGCCGCCGCAGCGCGGCGATGCGCGCTTCCTGCCCGCTGACCAGATCGTCAAGCCGCGCCACATTGGCTTCAGCCGCGCGCAATCGTGTTTCGGCTTCGCGGCGGCGCACGTGCAGCCCGGCAATCCCCGCCGCTTCTTCCAGCATCATCCGCCGCTCGGCGGGTTTGGCGGCGATCACCGCAGCAATGCGGCCCTGACTGACCAGCGCCGGGCTGTGCGCGCCCGTGGCGGCATCGGCAAACACCAGCGCGACATCGCGCGCGCGCACGTCGCGCCCGTTCAGCCGATAGACACTGCCCGCGCCGCGTTCGATCCGCCGCACGATGGCCAGTTCGGCAGGGTCGCCATCGGTACCGGGGGATTCGATGGCGAGCGCGACTTCGGCAAAATCACGCGCGGGGCGGCGCGATGTTCCGGCAAAAATCACATCGTCCATACCGCCGCTGCGCATCGCGCGCGCCGATGTTTCACCCATCACCCAGCGGATCGCTTCGCGCACGTTGGACTTGCCGCAGCCGTTTGGCCCGACGATTCCGGTCAGGCCCGGTTCGATCAGCAATTCGGCGGGTTCGACAAAGCTTTTGAAGCCGGAGAGACGAAGCCGCTTAAACTGCATGGCTGTGTAATAGTGTCTGCTTCAGAACCGACTCTACCGCGCGCCAGCCTTTTGCAGGAGCGGTTCGAGCGCGCTCCACTCGGTAACTTCGACATTGCGACCATTGAGGAAGAACGCCGGAGTGCCGGTGATATTCTGGTCGCGCTGGGCTTTTTCGGTGGCGCTGGCGAGCGACGTAGCGCGGGCGGTATCAGCCAGACATTGCGCGCCCTGCCCTGTGGCAATGCCGCGCTGGGCAAAGAAATCGGTCATTCCGGTGATGCGGGCGATCGCCGCCGGGCGCTGGCTGGCGGGCAGTGTCTGCACTTTGGCAAATGCATCGTCGCCCGTCGCCTTGAGATTGGCAAACATCGTCGGCTGCCACGCCCAGAATTGTTCGGACAGCGGGATCACCGTTTCGCTGGTGTTGGCGCATGTCGCCAGCAGCACTGCCGGGACATCGAGCGCATTCAGCATGAAAAAGCGCAATTCATAGCTGACCCGCCCGCTGTTGATGTAATCATTGCGCAAGCGCGGAAAGCCCTCTGCGGCGAAAGCCGCGCAATGCGAACACGACAGTGCACCATATTCAACCAGCTTTAGCGGGGCATCGGGGTTGCCGAGGCGATAGCCGCCATCGGCGGTGGCGCTGACGACATCGGACCATTGCTTGCCCGCAGGCGCGGGCACTTTGGCCAGCGCGCTGTCGGCGACGGCGGGGGCATCAGCGGGCTTGCCACAGGCGGAAAGGGCAAGCGGCAGCGCGGCAAAGGCGATGGCAAAACGAAGCGATTTCATCGGTGCGGTTGAGCTTTCGCGAAAGGGTTGACGGCTTTGCATAGCGCGTCCTGCCCGATCAGGAAACACGCCTTAACGCAGCCGCGCTTCGATCTGCGGTTTGAGCGTGGCCCAGTTGTACGTACCGGCCAGTGGTACCCCGTTGATTAGGAAAGCCGGGGTGCCAGCCACGAAATCACGCGTGACGGCCTGCTTGGTGCGCGCCGCGAGTCGCTTGGCCTGCGCTTCGCTGGTCAGGCAACGATCAAGTTCAGGCCGGTCATAGCCGCGCGATTCCAGCACCGCGTAGAACCCCAGATCAGACGCAATAGCACGCATTCTGCTGCCAAAATCGAGGCCATTCCAGCGATCCTGCTGGGCCTGCGTCAATGTGTCGAGCAAGGCCAGCCACTGGTTTTGCCGCGACAGTAACAGTTGCGAATTGCCAAAGAATTTCGCTGGTTGGCCACATTCGGCCAGCAGGGTCGCGGCAATGTCGATGTCATTGCGCAGGAACGGGCGGATTTCATACGATCCTTTGCCTGGGCCAATCATACCGATGCGCAATTGCACTTCTGCTTGCGCGGCGAATTCGGCGCAATGCGGACAGCTATAGCTGATATAGGCCACCACGCGCAGCGGTGCGGCGGGGTTGCCAAGGATATAGCCGTCTTCGGCGCTGCGGGTAACGGTGCCATTCCAGTTCGTGCCCGTTGACGGGCGTGGCAGTGCCGGTTTGGCGGGCGCGGCGGGCCGGGCATGGGCGGGCGACACAGTCAGCATGACCAGCGCGGTCAGCGCGGCGGCAATCACGGTCTTGGGCAGAGACATGGCGGCTTGGCGATCCTTGTAGCGGGTGTCCGGTCAGCGGATTTTGGCAGGGCCCTCGGCCTGATCGAGGCTGCGCGCCAGCGATTCGAGCACCGCGCGCAATTCGGGATCGCCGATATCGCGCAAGCTGTCACCCAGTTCGATCGGCACGGGCTTGAGCGAGGGCGGCGGCGCACCGACGGCATCGCGTGCGGGCGGCTGGGCCACCGCACCCTGCCGCAGCCGTACTTGCGCGACCGCGCGATAGCCAAAGAACCGGTTCACCCGCGCGATGATTTCGGGAACGACATGCTGGATCAACGGGGCATGGGCGGGGCTGACCACCAGATGCAGCGTGCCATCGGTTTTCTCGCCTCCGGCAAAGCGGATCGATTCGGGCAGGCAGTGGCGCGCATGGGCGGCACCGACGATTTCCGGCCAGCGCGTGACGACGCTCGACTGGACAAAGCCGAAGCGGCGAAAGGCAGTGCGCCCAATCGTCGGCATCAGATCGCCGATCACCCGCGCCTCCCCGCCGCGCGCACGTTCATAGACGCGCGCGGGCTTGCTGGCGGCCGGTTTCGCTCCTGTGCGGTCACGTTCCATCATCGCCGCAGTCATGCCATAGATGCACGATGCAGACCAGCACCCAGACCGACCGATCCCCAACCTTTGCACCCGGCGCTTTGGCCGCTGCGGTGCTCGAATGGTACCAGCACCATGCGCGCGCGCTGCCGTGGCGCAGTGCGCCGGGCACGCCGCCGCCGCCCGCCTATCGCGTCTGGCTGTCCGAAGTGATGCTGCAACAGACCACGGTAGCGGCGGTTCAGCCCTATTTTGCGCGGTTTGTCGAACGCTGGCCCAGCGTCGAAGCGCTGGCCGCTGCCGATCCGGCCGAGATCATGGCCGCTTGGGCAGGGCTGGGCTATTACAGCCGCGCGCGCAATCTGATCGCCTGCGCGCAAGCCGTGGCGCAAGCGGGCGGCTTTCCCGCGACCGAGGCGCGCTTGCGCGCCTTGCCGGGGCTGGGTGCTTATACCGCAGCGGCGGTGGCGGCGATTGCCTTTGACCAGCCGGCGGTGGTGGTCGATGCCAATGTCGAACGCATTGTCGCGCGGCTGTTTGCCATCACCGCGCCGTTACCGGGCGCGCGCGGCGAAATCCGCGCCGCCACCGCCACGATCACCCCGCCGAGCCGCAGCGGGGATTTTGCCCAAGCGATGATGGATCTGGGGTCCACGGTCTGCACCGCGCGCAACCCGCGTTGCCTGCTCTGCCCGGTAAAACCATGGTGTCAGGGCGCGGCGCTTGGACTGGCGGACCAACTGCCCGCCAAAGCCGCCAAACCGCCCAAGCCGCAACGCATCGGCCATGCGTGGTGGATCACGCGCGATGCTGCGGTGTGGCTGGTGCAGCGGCCCGCGAGCGGCATGTTGGGCGGGATGCGCGGCCTGCCCGATGATGGCTGGACTGCGCGTGCCGATGGCCATGCCCAGCCGCCCTTTGCGGGCCACTGGCGCAAGGGCGGGGTGGTGCGCCACAGTTTTACCCATTTCGATCTCGAACTGCACTTGCAGCTTTGCGAGGCGGGCCAAATCGGGCACGATGTGCCGACCGCGCTGACAGGGGGTGACTTCTGGCCAATCGCGACACTGGCTGCTGCCGGATTGCCGACGCTGTTTGCCAAAGCGGCGCGGCTGGCACTGGGCGGCACCGACCAACGGGGGATACGATGACGGACTCAGGATTTCAGCCCGCGCTTTCGCGGCGCGGCTTTATCGGCGGGGCGATGCTGGCGGGCGGCGCGGGGCTGCTGCCGCGCATGGCCTTTGCAGCGGATGGTGGCGAAGCGCTCTATCCGCAAGTCGCCGCGCTGGTGCACAAATATGCCGATAGCGGGCGGTTGCCCGGCGTGCTCGCCATGCTTGGCCGGGGCAAAATGCAGACCGTGATCGCGCGCGGGGTGCAAACATTGGGCGATCCGCGCCCTGCCACCATCGACAGCCTGTACCGCGCTTATTCGATGACCAAACCGATCACCGGCATGGCGGCAATGATGCTGATCGATGCTGGACGGCTGGGGCTGGACCAGCCGATTGCCGAAATCCTGCCCAAATATGCGCATATGCAGGTGCAAACCACGCCCGATGGTTCGATCACCGATCTGCGCCCGGCCAAAACCGCGATCACTATCCGCCATTTGTTGACGCATACCGCCGGGCTTGGCTATTCGATCACGCAGACCGGCCCGCTGCGCGCGGCCTATATCGCCGCCGGGCTGGTGCCCGCGCAAGTCAGCCACAAGACGATTCCGGGCTTGGACGTGGCCAAGCCGCTGCCCAGTCTGGCGGCCTTTGCCGATGCGCTCGCGGACATGCCGCTGGTCTATGAACCGGGCACGAAATGGTCTTATTCGGTATCGCTCGATCTGTTGGGGCGGGTGATCGAAGTGGTGTCGGGCAAGCCGTTCGATGCTTTCGTTACCGAGCGTATTCTCGCCCCGTGCGGCATGACCAGTTCGGGGTTTCGCGTTGCGCCAGCCAATGCGGGGCGGCTTACCACCAATTACGGCATCGTCGGGAATACCTTGGTCCCCATCGATCCGGCGGCAACGTCGATCTATCTCGATCCGCCTGCGTATCCGTTTGGCGGGGCGGGGCTGGTCACATCGCCGCGCGACTATGACCGGTTTCTGGCGATGCTGCTGGGTTATGGCGTGATCGATGGCCAGCGCGTGATGACCGAGCGCGCGGTGCGAATGGGCACCAGCAATCTGCTGCCCGCCGGGGCTGGCGGGATTAGCTGGGACCCGGTACCCACTGGCTTTGGCGCGGGCGGGCGAGTCGGGCTGGGCGCGGATGAAGGCGTGTTTGGCTGGTCGGGCGCGGCGGGAACGGTCGGCTTCGTCAATTTCCGCACCGGCATCCGCGCCGGGCTGTGGGTGCAATTCATGCCTTCGACCGCGCTGACCATCGGCGATGAATTCCGCGCAGCGGTGCGCGACGATGTGTCCCCGGCCAAGGCGGCGGCATGACGCTATCGGCAATTGCCTTTGCCGGATCGACCATCGACCGTGCCGATGCGATCCGGTCCGACCCGGACAAGCTGACGGCGTTGCAAACCTGGCGCGCGCTGCTGTTGCGGATGGATGGGCTGGCCCCGGTCATCGCGCCGGATGGCGGGTTAGCCTGGGGCACTTTGGCCGATGCCGATCCGGCGGCGGAACTGGTATTCCTGGGATTGACCGATGATGGCCGCGCCGGTTTTGTGGCGGTCGATCCGGCGCTGTGCGGCGTGGGCAGCACCGCGCCGCCCGATCCCCGGCTGTGGCAGGTGATGGGGCTGCTGAGTGCGGCAGACCTGGCGATCTATGGCGCGGCCAAAGCGCTGGTCGATTGGCACGCGCGGCACCGCTTTTGCGCGCGCTGTGGCCAGCCGACCGCGCTCGCCAAAGGCGGGTGGCAGCGCAATTGCGGCAATCCGGCCTGCCGCGCGGAACATTTTCCCCGTGTCGATCCGGTTACCATCATGACGGTTGAACATCAGGGCCGCTTGCTGCTCGGGCGTCAGCCGCGCTTTCCGGCGCGCCGCTATTCGGCGCTGGCCGGGTTTGTCGAGCCGGGCGAAACCATCGAAGAAGCGGTCAAGCGCGAAGTGGCCGAAGAAGCCGGGCTGGTGGTGCGCGATGTGCGCTATGTCGCCAGCCAGCCGTGGCCGTTCCCCTCAACGCTGATGATCGCCTGCCATGCGGTGGCTGACAGTGCGGACCTGACCATCGACCACAGTGAACTCGACGATGCGCGCTGGTTCACGCGCGATGAGATCGTGGCGGCGCTGCGCGATGATGCCAACGCGGCTTTCATCGCGCCGCCGCAGTTTGCAATAGCGCATCATTTGCTGGTCTGGTGGCTGCAATGATCGGTCTGGCAAGGGCATAGCGATGAAGCTCGTCGAAAGTCATGCGATTGACTATGTGCCGCTGGCCGAACGCCACGGCAAAGTCTGGCACTTGTGGCCGATCTGGTTCAGCGGCGATGCGCATCTGGCAACTTTGGCAACCGGGGCCATCGGCATCGCGATGGGGCTGGGGTTTGGCTGGTCGGTGCTGGCGATTGTCAGCGGGTGCGCGCTGGGCACGCTGTTCATGGCATCCCATTCGAGCCAAGGGCCGGAACTGGGCCTGCCGCAGATGATCCAGTCGCGCCCGCAATTCGGCTATCAGGGCGCGTTGCTGGTGTGGTGTTTCGCGCTCGTCACCTACATCGGCTATACCGTGTTCAACGAAGTGGTGTTCGGTGTCGCGGTGCAGGATCTGACCGGGATGCGCCTGTCGCAAGGCGCGCTGGTCGGGGTGTTCGGCGCATTTACGCTCGCGGCGCTGGCGGTCGCAGTGGCCGGGTATGACATGATCCACCTGGCGCAGCGCTGGCTGGCGGCGGTGGTGATCGTGGCGCTGCTGATCTATTCAATCGGCGTCGCCACCGTGGCGCATTCATGGCCGCAACTGGGCATGGGCAAATGGGCAACGATCCCGTTTCTCGTGCAGTTTTTCGCGGTGGCCGGGTATCAACTGTCGTGGTCGATCTATGTGTCGGACTATTCGCGCTATTTGCCGCGCGATGTCGGCGTGGCGGCATCATTCTGGTGGACGTTCATCGGCGCTTTCGTTGGTGGCGCGTGGATGATGCTGGTCGGCGATGTGGCGGTTGCGCTCTTTCCGGGGCACGAAATCGTCGGCGCGGTGCTGGCGGCGGGCAATCTGGTATGGCCGGGGTTCGGCCCGGCGCTGGTGGTGCTGTCATCGCTGTCGCTCGTTACCATTACCACGCTGAACTTGTATGGCGGGTCGCTGACGCTGCTGTCGATCATCGACAGCTTTCACCATGTGCGCAATCCGGCGCGCGCGCGGCTGATCGCGCTGGCGGCGCTGGGGGTCGTGTCGGTGTGGCTATCGGCGCTGGCGGGCGACAATGTGCGCGAACTGATCGAAAACCTGCTCTCGGTGCTGATCTATCTGTTCACTCCGTGGACCGCGATCAATCTCGTCGATTTTTTCTTCGTTCGCCACGGGCATTATTCGGTGCGCGAAATCTTCAACCCCGATGGCATGTATGGCCGGTGGAACTGGCGCGGGATCACGGCATATGCCGTTGGCTTTCTGGCGATGGTGCCGTGCTTTTCGACGCCGGTCTATGTCGGGCCAGTGGCGCGGTGGCTGGGCGGGGCGGATGTGTCGATGCTGGTCGGGCTGCCGGTGTCGGCGGTGTTTTACTACATCGCGTGTCGCTCGCTCGATCTGGCGGCAGAACGCGCCGCAATCGCGGTAGCCGACGCGGGGCTAGAAGCGTGATGCGAAAAAGTGGGCACCGGTTTTTTCGCAACACATCACGCGAAAACAAGGAGTCTCTAGCGTGATGCGCGCCGCGTTGTGCGCCGTGGCATTGCTGCTCGCAGTGCCCGCGCGGGCCGAGCCGCCCAGCGTGCCCGCCTTGCCGCCCCTGCCTGCGCAGTTTGACGCGCTGGGGCCTGCGATCACCGCGCTGCCGGGCAAAGCCGGGCGCGTGGTGCAGTATGCCGATACGGGTGAGATTGGCTGGCGCGCCGTGCTCTATATCGGCGGCACCGGCACCAGCGCGCGCGCGATGCTGATGACCGGCTATCTCGAAACGCTGCGCCGTCGCTTGCACATCCGGCTCATCAGCGTTGAGCGCAACGGGTTTGGCGATAGCGTGTTCGACCCCGCTTGGACTTTGGCCGACTATGCCGATGATGTGCGCGGCGTTGTCGATCATCTGGGGCTGGCGCGCTTTGCCGTCGTAGCAATTTCGGGCGGCGGACCCTATGCCGCGCATGTCGCCGCCGCCATGCCCGAACGGATCGTGTCGCTGCATTTTGCCGCCGCGCTGGCCGATGCGCCAAACGCGGCGCCATGCGCCATGGATGCCGACACGCTGACCCGCCAGCTTGCCCCGGTGGTCGGCAATCCGCAAAGCTGGTGGGCATTTCCGGCGAGCAGCCCCACGCATCGCATTCCCGGCTTTGCCGACCGCGCCTATGACGAAGGCGCGCGCGCGTTCTTTATCCGGGGGCAGATGGGCGATGCGCGGCCCGAAGCGGCGGAAATGCTGCGTTATTGCCACGCCCGCTTGGCCGATCTGCCGCTGGCGCGCGTGACCGCGCCGGTGTTTACTTATTATGGCCTTGCCGATCCACTGGTGGCCCCGGCCAATGGCGCGTTCTGGCGCGACCGGCTGGGCGGGCCGGTCACCGCGCGGGTCTATCCGGGCGAAGGCCATGACGTGCAATATCGCCACTGGGATCAGGTGCTGATCGATCTGTCGGGGCTGGCGGGCACCGGGGCGCAGGCGCGCACGCTGGTCTGTGTGCGCGGCAAGGAACGGCTGGTGCCTGCCGCGCGCGTGCCGCGCGGGGCCACAACGGGATTATGCCTGTGGCGTTGAGCGTCTGTTTCGAAAGTGCCACCCACAGCCCCGCACCCAGGGCTATCGCAAATGACGTCTGACACAGAAATACGAAGCACACTGACCGACAATTCGGCGTGAGTTACCCTGGGTCCTCCCCC
>CAINGT010000092.1 GCA_903848655.1 uncultured Sphingomonadales bacterium | reverse complement strand
AGGGGAGGGGCCGGGGGTGGGGCCTCTGCGCTTGGTGTGGCGCGTGCGGATAGGCCCCACCCCAACCCCTCCCCAGAAGGGGAGGGGCTTTTCCGGGATCGCTCCCACGCCCTCCTCGCCTTTGAAGGGCAGGGGCGGTTTGCGGCTCGCCCAAGATACCCCGGTCCGGCCATGGCTAAGGCAGGTTAATCATGCGCACGCTCACTATCCTTGGCGCGACCGGTTCGATTGGCGCTTCGACGCTCGATCTGGTGCGGCGCAATCGCGCGGCGTTTCGCGTGGTGGCGCTGACCGGGCATGGCAATGTCGCGGTGCTGGCGGCTTTGGCGATCGAATTCGGCGCGGACATCGCGGTTATCGCCGATGCGGCGCGGCTGCCCGATTTGCGCGCGGCGCTTGCGGGCAGCGGGATCGCCAGCGCGGGCGGGGCGCAAGCCTTGATCGAGGCGGCGCAGCGGCCTGCCGATGTGACCGTGGCGGCGATTGTCGGTTGCGCCGGGCTGGCCCCGACAATGGCCGCCATCGAACAAGGCAAGACGGTGGCGCTCGCCAACAAAGAGGCGCTGGTGTCGGCGGGCGGCGTGATGACGCGTGCCGTGGCGCAGCATGGCACCACGCTGTTGCCGGTCGATTCGGAACACAACGCAATTTTCCAGTGCCTTGCGGGCAATGATCCGGCGCATGTGCGGTGGATCACGCTGACCGCGAGTGGCGGGCCGTTTCGCGACTGGCCCGCCGAACGCTTGCGCCACGCCACGCCCGCCGAAGCGGTGCGCCATCCCAACTGGTCGATGGGGGCCAAGATCAGCGTCGATTCGGCGACGATGATGAACAAGGGGCTGGAATTCATCGAAGCGTGGCATCTGTTTCCCGTGGGGGCAGACCGCTTGCGCATCCTGATCCACCCACAATCGATCGTCCATTCGATGGTCGAATACCGAGATGGATCGACGCTGGCGCAATTGGGGCCATCGGACATGCGCGTACCGATTGCTTCGGCGCTGGCGTGGCCCGCGCGGATGGATACGCCGTGCGAACCGCTCGATCTGGCCGAAATCGGCACGCTGAGCTTTCGCCGCCCCGATGAAGTGCGCTTTCCCGCGACGCGGCTGGCGCGTGAGGCGGTGCTGGCGGGGGGCGCGGCGGCGGCGGTGCTCAATGCCGCCAACGAAATCGCGGTTGCGGCGTTCCTTGCCGGACAGATTGCGTTCACGCGGATCGTGCAATGTTGCGATGATGTGCTGGCGGGGGCATTGCCCGCGCCGCCGCAATGCCTTGGCGATGTGATCGCGGTTGACCGCGAGGCGCGCGTGCGCGCGCATGAACTGATGGAGTCTGCCCGGTGACCGCGATGCAATCTCCGGGCCTTGCGATCACGCTGATCGCCTTTGCGCTCGCGTTGGGGCCGTTGATCTTCATCCATGAATTCGGGCACTATTTCGCCGGGCGGCTGCTCGGGGTGCGCGCCGATGTGTTTTCCATCGGCTTTGGCAAAGAGCTGTTCGGCTGGACCGACCGGCGCGGCACGCGGTGGAAACTGGGTGCGCTGCCGCTGGGTGGCTATGTGCAGTTTGCCGGTGATGCCAATGCTGCCGGGCAGCCGAGCGCCGATTGGCTCGCGCTGCCCGCCGATGAACGCGCGCGCACTTTGCTGGGGCGGCCCTTGTGGCAGCGCGCGCTGGTGGTCTTGGCCGGGCCTATGACCAATCTGCTGGTGGCGGTGCTGATCCTCGCGGGGTTTGCGCTCGCTTTCGGTACGCTGGTGTCGCCCCCGGTAATCGGCGTGGTTGCGCCCGGATCAGTGGCGCAAAGCGCGGGGTTGAAGCCGGGGGATCGCGTGGTCTCGTTGAACGGCGCGGCCATCGACAGCTTTATGGCGATCCGGCTGGCGGTATCGACGCATCCGGGCGAACCGTTGGCGCTGGTGATTGATCGCGGCGGGCGCAAGACCGACTTGTCGGTCGTTCCCGGGCAAAAAGTGGAAACTGACCGCTTTGGCAACAGCCAGGCGATCGGCTTTCTGGGGATCGGCCCTGCCAGCGTTGAGCGGCAGCGCGTCGGTCCGGTCGGCGCGCTGGCGGTTGGCCTTGGCGAAACGCGCGATATCATTGCCATGACGGTAACCGGGCTGGGACAGATCCTGACCGGGCGCCGCGATGTGCGCGAACTGGGCGGGCCGATCAAGATCGCGAAATATTCGGGCGAGCAACTGGTTTCGGGCTGGGCCAGCTTTGTCGGGTTTATCGCGCTGATTTCGATCAATCTGGGGTTCATCAACTTGCTGCCAATACCGGTGCTCGATGGCGGGCATCTGGTGCTCTATGCGGCAGAGGCTATCCGGCGCAAGCCGCTGGGCCAGCGCGCGCAGGAATGGGTGTTTGGCACGGGGCTGGCGTTGATGGTGGCGCTGATGCTGTTCGTCACGTTCAATGACGCGGGGTCGTTGAAGCTGTTCGGCGGATAAAGCCACGGCGAATTCGCGCCGCAACGGTGTTTCCGTGCGCCAAGCTTGCTTGCGCCGGGCGGCTGCATCGGGCAGAGGGCACGCCAACTCTGCGCGGGTTTTGGTAATCGAATACGCGTGGTTGGCCGGTCGCACGAGCGGCGACAAGACAAGACGGGATGGCGCTGGGTGATGATTGCAAGGAATGCGTGCCGGACCGCAGCCACCCAGGTGGGCACGACCGCGATGATCGGCGTGCTGTTGGCGTCAAGCTGCCTGACCGGCGCGCCCGCCATCGCGCAATCCGCGCCCGATGACACCCCGGCCAAGGCAACGCCCGCGCCGCACCATGCCAATGCCTTGCTGGCCAAGCATCGCCGCCCCAAAGTGACCGCGCCGGAACCGGCTGCGGTTTCGGCACCTGCGCCAGCCGAGGCACCCGTGCCTGCGGAGGCACCCGCGTCGGTTGCGCGCGTTCCCGATCAGGATGCCCCACTGCCCGCCGCAGCGGTACCGCCAGCGGCAAGCCTCGCGCCCCCGGCGGTTGCTTCCAGCCCGCCGCGCCGTGCGCCAGCGAGCGAGCGCCCGGCAAAAGCCGCAGCCCCCGGCAAAGCCGTGCCGATTGCGCTCGACACCCAGCCCACCGCCCCAGCCGCTGCCCCCACCGCGCCGCCCGCAGCCGATCAGATCGTCAAATCGATCACCATCGAAGGCGCGCAGCGGCTCGAAGGCGATACGATCTTGTCGTATTTGCGGATGCATGTTGGCGACCGCTATAGCCAGGCTGCGGGCGATCAGGTGCTCAAAGACCTGTTTGCCACCGAACTGTTTACCGATGTGCAATTGCGCAATGACAATGGCGCGGTGGTGATCGCGGTCAAAGAAAACCCGGTGGTCAACCGGATCATCCTCGAAGGCAACAAGCGCCTGAAAGAGGACAAGATCCTGCCCGAAATCAAGCTGACCGCGCGGCAGATATTCACCCGTTCCAAAGTCCGCGCCGATGTCACCCGGATTATCGAGCTGTACAAGCGCGAAGGGCGCTTTGCCGCGTCGGTCGAACCCAAGATGGTGCTGCTCGATCAGAACCGCGTCGATATCGTGTTCGAAATCACCGAAGGCCCCAAATCCAAAGTCCGCCAGATCAACATTATCGGCGCGCGGACATTTTCGCTTACGCAATTGCGCAGCGAAATGGTGACCAAGCAGGCGCGATCATTCCGCGCGTTTTCATCGGGCACCAGCTATGATCCCGACCGGCTGGCGTTTGACCAGCAAAAGCTGCGGCAATTCTATCTGACGCAAGGCTATGCCGATTTTCGCGTGGTATCGGCAGTGGCCGAACTGACGCCAGACAAGCGCGATTTCATCGTCACATATGTGATCGAAGAAGGCAAACGCTACAAATTCGGCCCGGTGAAAGTCGAAAGCCAGTTGCGCGACTTTAACGGTGAAGCCCTCGCCAAACGGCTGACCATCAAAACCGGCGAATGGTACAATGCCAAATCGGTGGAAGACACCAATGAAGTGCTGACTGAAACGGTTGGCAGCTTTGGCTTTGCCAATGCCGATGTGCGCCCGGATTTTCAGCGCAACAAAGACAATCTTACGATGTCGGTGACCTTTCGCATTGTCGAAACGCCGCGCGTCTATGTCGAACGCATCGATATCAACGGCAACACGCTGACCGAAGACAAAGTGATCCGCCGCGAATTCCGTTTGGGCGAAGGCGATGCGTTCAATTCCTATCTCATCAAGCGGTCATCGACCCGGATCAAATCGCTCGGCTATTTTCAGGAAAAATTCGAAGTCCAGCAAAAGCCCGGTTCAGCCCCCGACCGGGTCGTGCTCGAAGCCAATGTCGAGGAAAAGCCGACCGGGCAGTTGCAACTGTCAGCCGGATATTCGAGCCTGGAAAGCTTTATCTTTCAGGCATCGATCCAGCAGAACAATTTCCGGGGCCGTGGCGAAACGATCGGCACCACGCTTAACTATTCGGCCTATTCCAAGGCGGTGATGCTCAACTTTACCGAACCATATCTGGCCGGGCGCAATGTGTCGCTGGGGGTTGATCTCTATCGCCGCGATTCGTCGAGCTTTAACTTCTACAACGCCAATCGCAACACCACCTACAAGCAGAACACCACGGGGTTTCAGCTTCGGATGGGTATTCCGTTGACCGAATACAGCTATCTGGTTGGGCGCTATACCCTGAATTATGAACAGGTTACGCTGGATCAGGCGACGTATTATCTCAATGGCAAATGCTCGGTCTATCTGGCCGGGCAGTATTTGTGCGATGCGATTGGCAACCGTACAAGTTCGATTATCGGATCGTCGTTCGGGTATGAAAATCTCGATAACCGCTTGCACCCGACGCGCGGCACGTCGTTCAGCTTTGGCGGGGATCTGGCCGGTCTGGGCGGGTCGGTAAAATATGCCCGTTTTTCGGCCAATGCCGCGCGCTATTTTCCGTTGCCAAAGGGCTTTATCCTGTCGGTGCGCGGCGAAGTCGGCGCGATCCGAGCGATTGGCACCAGCACGAGCAGCATCTATGAAGATCCGGTGCGGCTGACCGACCGGTTTTTCCTTGGCGAACCGCAGATGCGCGGGTTTGACATTCGCGGGGTGGGGCCGCGCGTGTTGCGCAAATACTATCAGGGCTACAACCCCGCCACTGGCAACGACGGTGTCATTAGCACTGACAAGAATACATGGGTCAACGATGCGCTGGGCGGGAAAAATTATTACCTTGCCCACGCCGAGCTTGAATTGCCGCTGGGTTCGGGCGCGCGCGAATTGGGTTTGCGCCCATCGCTGTTTATCGATGCTGGCGCGGTATTCGGGGTTCGCGCCCCGGCCACAGTGGGGACGACCATTCTGTACACAGATTCCTTGACTGGAAAATATACGACTGTGCAAACGGCAACTACTACTATTGCGCAGAAATTTCAGGAAGAATTTGTGGGCGATAGTCCGAAACCGCGTATAGCGATTGGTTTTGGCGTGAACTGGAATTCGCCGTTTGGGCCATTCCGTATCGATATTGCCAAAGCGCTAACGTATGTTAATGGCGATACTCGAAAATCCGTAAACTTTAACGTAGGAACCCAATTCTGATGACATATCGTGCAGTTTCATCCGCGCTGGTCGCGGGAATGGCGCTCGTTGCTGCGCCGGCGGTGTTTGCGCAAGCGGTTCCCGGCATCGGCGTCGCCGACCGTTCGGCGATTATCGGTTCGTCCAATGCATTCAAGGGCGCGATGCAGCAGTTGCCGATCGCGTACAAGACCCAGATTGACCAGATCAACACGCGGGTTGCTCAACTGCAGGCGCAGATCAAGCCTCTGGTTGACAAGCTGAATGCCGACAGCAAGCTGCCAAAGCCGGATCGTGCCGCGCTCGAAGCGCAATACAATCAGATCCAGCAGATTCAGGAAGCGGGCAAGCGCGAATTGCAACAGTTGCAGGAGCCATATAATCTGGGTCGCCAGTTCGCGATCGAACAGATCGAAGACAAGCTGGACGTTGCAACCCAGGCGGCGATGACCAAGAGCAAGGTAACGCTCGTGCTGGATGTGCAAAGCGTGCTCAAGTCCGATCTGGCCTACAATCTGAACGTTGCTATTCTCGAGCAGTTGAACCTGATCGTCCCGACTGTCAGCGTCAATCCGCCCGCTGGTTGGCTGCCGCGCCAGTTGCGCGAACAACAGGCACAGCAGCAGGCCGCCGCCGCCGAAGCCGCGCAAGCCGCCGCTGCCGCACCGGCACCGGCTGCGACTCCGCCCAAAGCGGCGACAGCGGGCAAAAAGCAGCCCGAAGGTCGCTAAGGCCGATGGTCGAACCCACCGATGCGCCAGCGGCTGTGCCGCTGGCGTTCGACATTACCGGCGTGCTGGCGGCTTTGCCGCATCGCTACCCGCTGCTGCTGGTTGACCGGGTGGTCGAATTGGTGCTGGGCGAGCGTATTCACGCGATCAAGGCGGTCAGCTTTAACGAGCAGTTTTTCCAGGGTCATTTTCCCGGACGCCCGATCATGCCCGGGGTGTTGCAGATCGAGGCGCTGGCACAAGCCGCTGGCGTTTTGGCAGTGCACACGCTGGGGCTGGCCGGGACGGGCAAGCTGGTTTATTTCATGGCCATCGAAGACGCCAAGTTCCGCACCCCGGTCGAACCGGGATGCCTGCTCGATTTGCATGTCACCTTCACGCAGAAGCGCGCGAGGGTATGCAAATTTGCTGGCAAAGCCATGCTGGGTGACAAGATCGCCACCGAATGCAGCTTTACCGCGATGATCGCCGACGGTTGAGGCTGATCCGGATTCATCTCGACAGCGCCCGGCCTTTGGGTTAGGGGCGCGCTCTGAAATTCCCTGCGGCCGGTCGGAACCGGGCGCTCACCGGAGCAAGTTCATGAAAGCCTCGATCCACCCCGACTATCATTTCATCAATGTGCAGATGACCGATGGTACCGTGTTCCGCACCCGTTCGACGTGGGGCAAGGAAGGCGACACGCTGGCGCTGGACATCGACCCGACATCGCATCCGGCGTGGACTGGCGGCAATCAGCGGCTGCTCGATCAGGGCGGTCGCGTTGCGCAATTCAACAAGCGGTTCGGCGGGCTCAGCCTCAAGAAAAGCTGATTTGTGGGCGAAGCGGCAGTCCACGCGCCGTTTCGCCAGATTTCTTCCTTTGCATCGGTGCCTTGTTGTTGCAAAGAGGCACCGTCTGTGGCGATCATAGCTCAGTTGGTTAGAGCGCCGGTTTGTGGTACCGGAGGTCGTGGGTTCGAGCCCCATTGGTCGCCCCATTTCCCCCCATCTGTGCGGTGACGTGTGCCTTTGGTGCAGCGAGCCTTGCCCCGTTTGCTGGCTCGCAATTTGCGTCGTCGCGTTGTAGGGCCGATTCGGATACGTTTCGCAGCAGGCGCAGTTGGGAAAGGCTGGCGTTTCAGATGCACGGTTTGGCCAATCCTGCGCGGTTTCTGCGGCTGGCGCGCTGGCTGTTGCCGGTAACGCTGGTACCCGGGCTGGTGCTCTCGCTGGGCGCGCTGGCGTGGGGATTGGCGCTGGCGCCGCCCGATCATCTGATGGGCGTGACGGTCAAAATTCTGTTCATTCATGTGCCTTGCGTGTGGCTGGGCATGGCAGGCTGGTCCACGATTGCGATGGCAAGCCTGGCCGAACTCGTGTGGCGGCACCCGCTGGCAGGCGTGGCGGCGCGTGCGGCGGCGGTGCCCGGTGCGGTGTTTACGGCGCTCGGGCTGATCACCGGGTCGATCTGGGGCCGCCCGACATGGGGCACCTGGTGGGTGTGGGATGGCCGGTTGACGAGCTTTCTGATCCTGCTGTTTTTGTATTTCGGCTATATTGCGCTGGCCGATGCGGCGCAGCGCGATGCCGCTGGCGGGGGCAGCGCGGGGCGTATTCCGGCGATTTTTGGGCTGGTCGGTGCGATCAATATCCCGATCATCAACCGGTCGGTGGTGTGGTGGAACAGTCTGCATCAGCCCGCCTCGCTCACGCTGGGCAAATCAGCGATTGATGGCACCTATCTGTGGCCTTTGCTGATTGCAGCACTCGGCTTTTCGCTGATTTTTGGCGCGGTGGTGCTGGCGCGGATGCGGATGCTACTGGCGCAAGTGCAGACCGAAGCGCGGCTGCGGCGCAAGGCGCTGGGCTGACCGTTGGCAATGGGACACGACTGGCACGGCTATGCATGAACGGCTCGATCAGTGGCACTTCGTTTGGGCGGCGGTGGGCATTGGCGTGATCGGCACGCTGGCGATGGTCGGCTGGTCATTGTTCGCGATGATCCGCGCCGAACGGCGGCGCGATGCGGTGCGGCGCAAATGAGCGCAGCGGCCTTGCTCAAACCCAAACATCAGCGGCTCGTGCTGGTGGTCTGCGCGCTCGCCGCGCTGATCGGCGCGGGGCTGCTCGCGGCTTATGCGCTAAGCCGTCAAGCGAGCTATTTTTACATCCCGAGCGAGATTGTCGCGAATCCGCCCGATCCGGACCGCGCGGTGCGGCTGGGCGGCATGGTCGAAAAAGGCTCGCTCAAGACTCTGGCCGATGGTGTAACCGTCAATTTCATCGTGACCGATGGCAAAGTGCGCGTGCCGGTGCGCTTTTCGGGGATTACCCCCGATCTGTTTGTTGAAGGTTCGGGCGTGGTGGCCGAAGGGCGGATGCGCGGAAAGCAGTTTTCTGCCGACAATCTGCTGGCCAAACACGATGAAAAATATGTCCCGCGCGAAATGCGCACCATGACCGAAAGCGACGCCAAGCAAGTGGTGGCACAAACCCAATGATCGCTGAAACCGGGCTGGCAATCTTGTGGCTGGCGGCGGCGCTGGCGGCGTTGCAACTGATCGGCGGCGCACTGGCATTGCGCCCGCAAGGGCAGCAGCTTGCGGGCCTCGTACGGCCCGTGGCGGTGATGCAAGGCGTGCTGGTGCTGGGTGCATTTGCCGCGCTGGTCGCGCTGTTCGTCACGACTGACTTGTCGGTGAAGCTGGTTGTTGAAAACAGCCATTCGGCCAAGCCGTTGATCTTCAAGATCGCGGGGACGTGGGGCAACCACGAAGGATCAATGCTGCTGTGGGTTACGATCATGGCCGTCGCCGGTGCGGTGGTGGCGGTGATCGAGCGGCGGCTGGATGAACCGACATTGATCGCGACGCTGGCGGGGCAGGCATTTATCAGCCTGGGGTTCTATGTCTTTCTGCTGTTTGCTTCAAACCCGTTTGCGCGGCTGCCGCATCCGGCGGAAGAAGGGCAGGGGCTGAATCCGCTGTTGCAAGATGTCGGCCTCGCGTTTCATCCGCCCACTTTGTATATTGGCTATGTCGGTCTTTCGATTGCGTTTTCGTTTGCGATTGGCGCGCTGGTTACGCGCAATGTCGGACCGGGGTTTGCCCGCGCGATGCGGCCATGGGTGCTGGGCGCGTGGATTTTCCTGACGCTGGGGATCACTGCCGGGTCGTATTGGGCCTATTACACGCTCGGCTGGGGCGGCTGGTGGTTTTGGGATCCGGTTGTAGATGGTAGATGGTTGGCTGGGAGCAGCCGCAGTTGACTGGTAGTAGTTGGCCTGGTCTTGGGCTTTGGTCTGAACTTGCGGAATGCTTACTTGGACGGGAGAAGGTCGCAAGACAGTGCTCGGAATACTTTTGACACTCGGCGACTGCACAGAGGAGCTCGATCCGAACGAGTAAGAGTTGCCGGGCCCGTACGAATACGGCGCTTTGTTGTTGTTGTTGTTGTTGTTATTATTATTGTTGTTGCTGCTGTGTTTGTTGCTGCGGTTGTGGTGGTGGCCGGTGTTTGGGTGGTGGTGGTGGTGGTTGTTAGTGTTGGTCTTGTTGTTGTTGTTGT
>CAINGT010000091.1 GCA_903848655.1 uncultured Sphingomonadales bacterium | reverse complement strand
GCGAGCCGCAGGCCACCGAAGGTAAAAACCGGTTCCCACTTTTTACCTTCGGTGGCCTGCGGCTCGCATCACGCTCTAAGCGCGGGTCACCGTCACGATATAGTTCAGCGCCAGATTGTCCGACAAGTGCAAGCCCTTGACGGGATGCCAGGCGATGCCTTGCGGATTGCCCATCGTCAGCCCGGCGGCGGCGAGCGCTTCGTGCAGTTCGATCGGGGTGATGAAATCGTGCCAATGGTGCGTGCCGCGCGGTACCATCCCCAGCCGTTCCGCGCCTTCGACCAGCAACAGGCGCGATTGCGGCGTGCGGTTGGGGGTGGACAGCACCATCAGCCCGCCGGGGGCCAAAGCCGCCGCCAGCGCGGAGATGAACGCGGCTTTGTCGGCGACATGTTCGATAACCTCAAGCGCGGTAACGAGGTCAAACCCGGTCAGGCCCAGCGTTGCCACATCGCCGCACCGATAGTCGATGGTCAGCCCCCCGGCGGCGGCATGGGCGGCGGCCACGCGCACATTGTCGTGTGCGGCGTCGATGCCGGCCACGTCAGCCCCCAGCCGTGCCAGCGGCTCGGCCAGCAATCCCGCCCCGCACCCGACATCGAGCGCGCGCCGCCCGCGCAAGGGGTGCACACCGCGCGGGTCGCTGCCAAAATGCGCATCGATACTGGCGCGGATGAACCCCAGCCGCACCGGACCAAGCCGGTGGAGCATCGCCGAAGACCCGGCGGGGTTCCACCAGTCATCGGCCAGACGGCCAAAGTGGGCGGCTTCGTCGGGGCGGATCGTGCCCGGAATCGGTGTTGCATTGCTCATGCCTGATCCCTAAACCGCCCGGCTTGCGCGGTCCATGGGCCGCGAGGGAACGGTTCAGGGTTTTTGAGGAGTCGAGGCGCGTGGCCCGCATCGTGATGAAATTCGGCGGCACGTCGATGGCCGGAACCGAGCGCATCCGCCGGGTCGCGCGGATCGTGCAGCGCCAGCAAGCCGCCGGGCACGATGTCGCGGTGGTGGTCTCGGCGATGGCGGGCGAAACCGACCGGCTGGTCAATTTCTGCCGCGAGGCGAGCGCCTTGTACGATCCGGCCGAATACGATGTCGTTGTCGCCAGCGGCGAACAAGTCACCGCCGGGCTGCTCGCGCTCCATTTGCAGGCGCTTGGCTGTCAGGCCCGGTCGTGGCTCGGTTGGCAAGTGCCGATCCACACCGACGATGCCGCGGCCAGAGCGCGGATTGAGGCGATTGACGCCGATGCCCTGCTGGCGTCGATGGCGCGCGGCGAAATCGCGGTCATCCCCGGCTTTCAGGGGCTGGCGGGCAATGGCCGCGTGACCACTTTGGGCCGGGGCGGATCGGACACATCCGCCGTTGCCGTTGCCGCCGCGATCAAGGCCGACCGCTGCGATATCTACACCGATGTCGATGGCGTCTACACCACCGATCCGCGCATCGTGGCCAAAGCGCGCAAGCTGAAAAACGTGACATACGAAGAAATGCTCGAACTCGCCTCGGTCGGATCGAAAGTCTTGCAGACCCGCTCGGTCAGCCTGGCGATGAAAGAAAACGTGCGCGTACAAGTGCTGTCGTCGTTCATCGACGAAACCGCGCCCGCTGCCGACACCTTGCCCGGCACGATGATCGTGTCCGATGCTGAACTGGAAGGACTGGATATGGAACGCCAGCTGATCACCGGCATCGCCGCCGACAAGAACGACGCCAAAGTGATCCTGACCGCCGTGCCCGACCGCCCCGGCGCGGTCGCCACGATCTTTGGGCCTTTGGCGCAAGCGAGCATCAACGTCGATATGATAATCCAGAATGTCGGGCGCGCCGATACCGATACCGACGTGACCTTTACCGTGCCGCAAGCCGATCTTGAACGCACCAAAGCGCTGCTCGACGCGCACCGCCCCGCCATCGGCTATGAAAAGCTTTCCACCGACGCCAAGATCGCCAAGATTTCAGTGGTCGGTGTCGGAATGCGCAGCCACGCCGGGGTGGCGGCCACGATGTTCAAGGCGCTGGCCGACCGCTCGATCAACATTCAGGCGATTTCGACTTCGGAAATCAAGGTGTCGGTGCTGATCGATTCGGACGAGACCGAACTGGCGGTGCGCGTACTCCACACCGCATACGGCCTCGACGGCGACTGACCCGCCGATAGCCCCCTGTCCATTAGAGCATGATGCGATAAGAAAGAATCGCATTATGCTCTAGGAGTCTTTGTTTTCGCATGATTTTTTGCGAAAAACCGGTGCCCACTTTTTCGCATCATGCTCTAGAGCGGAATGCGATTAGATTGAATCGCATTCCGCTCTAGAGTCTTTGTTTTCGCGTGATTTATTGCGAAAAACCGG
>CAINGT010000090.1 GCA_903848655.1 uncultured Sphingomonadales bacterium | reverse complement strand
GGCGGCAATTCGACCGGATGATCGAGCGGCACAAACCGCACCGCGCGCCCCCCGCCCGACAGATCATGCCGCGCCGAAAACACCGTTTCCGGCGCTTCTTCGCTCAGCGTGTTCCACTCCGCGCAATCCGGGCACTGCCCCTGCCAGCGCGAAGACAGGCTGCCGCAAGCCTGACAGACATAACGGCGCTTGGGTTTGACCATCGATGAAGCCCGCGAGAGTGGACCAAAAAATCCCCTTACCCCCAAAGGCGGCGGGACAAGCGGTCGGCATAATCCGAACATTTCAAGAACACAACCCGCTTGCGCGGCGCGGCTTGCCGCCTATCGTGTCACCTTTTGGCCACAGCGGCGACAATTCACGCGCCCCATGGCGGTTGTGCGCGCGCCACGGCGCGATCCCCCTTGCAGCATCCCGACCCCACAGATCGCCAACAAAGCGATCATGATCAGCGGGTGTAAAATTGATCTGGATCAAATCGCGCACCACGCGTGCGCAAATTTGCGATACACCGGTGATAGCCGCGTAATCGGGGAAAGCACGCTGCATGATTATTTCCGCATTGCCTGCAAGTATACCGATAGCGCAGAAAATATGCGATTAATGGTACCGCCGTGGTGGCAATAGGCCGCTAAACAGTCGCGAATATCGCTTGCGTTTGTTGCCTTGCCCGGTTCGCGCTCCGATCCGCCGCCTTGCCCGTTGGGGTCATAGCCCCCGCATAAAATCTCATAATGGCTTGAACGATCACCGCAGCCCCGGCATACCCCATAGTCGAGCAAGGCCAGCGATTTTCGACTGGCCGCTCATCCGCCCGGAGTCGGTGCGGGGCGATCAAGGGGTGGGGTTGTAGGATTTGCCAAGGCAATCCGGGCCTGACCCCATCGACCAGCCTCCGCTGCCGCCGGACCGCACGGCATTACCCAGGGGGGTTGTATGAAGACCAGTACCCACATGCTTAAGACCGGTTTGTTCGCCAGCACCGCGCTGGTCTTGCTTTCGGGCACCGCGCACGCCGCCGATGCGCCCGCCGCACCCCCTGCCGCCGCAGGCGAAATCATCGTGACCGCGCAGCGCCGCGACCAGTCGCTGCAGGACGTGCCGATGACGCTGCAAGCCTTGAGCGCCGATTCGCTCAGCAAGCTGAATGTAACCACGTTCAACGACCTCTTGAAATACACCCCCAACGTCACGTTCGGCGCCAACGGCCCCGGCCAGGGCGCGATCTTCATGCGCGGGCTGTCGGCCGGTTTCGCCGGTTCGCAGTCGGCGGGAACGATCGGCGCTTTCCCCAACGTCGCACTGTACCTTGACGACCAGTCGATGTCGTTCCCGTCGCACAACGCGGACATCTATGTCGCTGACATCGAGCGCGTCGAAGTGCTCGAAGGGCCGCAGGGCGCGCTGTTTGGCGGCGGGGCCGAAGCCGGTGTCGTGCGCTACATCACCGCCAAGCCCAAACTGAACAAGTTTGAAGGCAAGTTCGAAGGCAGCTTCAGCGGCACCGCAGGCGGCGGCGTCAATGGCGCTTTCAACGCAATGATCAACGTGCCGGTTGTTGAAGACAAGCTGGCGGTGCGCGCGGTGATCTATGACGATCACCATGGCGGCTATATCGACAACGTCTATTCGACCTTCACGCGCCGTTCGACCGACCTTGGGAATTATTGGACCAATGGCTCGGTGCCGCCCAAATCGCAGCAATCGGAGCTCGGGGCCTACAACAACGCTGCACAAGTGCAGAAAGACTTCAATCCGGCGGACTATGTCGGTGGCCGTTTCGCACTGACGTGGAAGGTTGCCCCCGACTGGGATATTCTGGTATCCGAAGCGTATCAGAGCCTTGATACCAAAGGCACTTTTTCGACTCAGTCCTATTCGTACGACTATGCGCCGCTGACCGGCCTGTCCTCGACATTGTTCGTGCCGCAGTACAGCAAAGACAATTACTGGAACACGGCGTGGAGCCTCAACGGCAAAGCCGGTGACTTCAAGGTTGTCTACACCGGTGCCTACATGGTCCGTCACCTTTCGCAGCAGGGTGATTACACCAATTATGCGCGGGCCATTTACGGTGCGTTTTACCAGTGCACGGGTGGCAACGGTGGCTACAATTACTGGAACCATGGCGCTGCCCCTTATTGCTATGCGCCGACAAGCTACTGGACCGACAATATCCGCACGACGCACCAGAGCCATGAATTCCGCGTGACCACGCCAGAAGGCAAGAGTGTGCGCGCGATTCTTGGTGCTTACTACGAATCGTACAAGATTCAGGATAATCAGGATTGGGATTACAAAACGATCCCGGCGTGCGATTTGAGCCTGACGGCTGCCCAGATCAAGACTGCGGGCACTGTCTGCATCGGTGCGATCTCGCCCAACCCAGCCGCAACGCTCAACGTTGCGGGAGCACGCGGTCCTGGTGTCGCATTTGGTGAAGATACGCAGCGCGGCTACAAGCAGTATGCGGCATTTGGCTCGGTCGATTTCGACATCCAGCCAAACCTCACCGTGTCTGCGGGTACCCGGTACTACAACTACAAAACCTACGAAACCGGTGTGGTCTATTCCGGGTTCAACAGTGCCTGCTACCAGGTTCCGGTTTGCGTCGTGGGTACGAACCTCGATGCGCTGGGATTGAAAGCGTCGTACAAGGGGTTCAAGAGCCGTGCGGTGCTGACGTTTAAGCCGCAAGATCACACCATGCTTTACGCCATGTTCAGCCAGGGTTTCCGGCCTCCAGCCTTTAACCGTGGCTCCACCTCGCGCCTCAGCGATCCGACATCCGGCGTCAAAATGTTGTCGATTTCGGCCTATAACCAGCCCGATTCGCTCAACAACTGGGAAACTGGCCTCAAGACGGACCTGTTTGATCGCAAAGTGCAGTTCAACCTTTCCAGTTATTACATGGTCTGGAAAAATTCGCAGCTGGGTTACTTCAACCCGGCGGCTGGATTTGGCAACACGGCATTTGGTTATGTTGGGCCGACGTACCATATCAAGGGTGTCGAAGCGCAGATTACGGCCGCACCGACAACCGGGCTGTTCCTGCAGGGTTCGGCCACCTACAATGACACGCGGCAGGCCAATGCTGCCTGTTTCCTTGGCAACGTGCCCGGTACGACATACTATAACGCCTGCATCAAAACGGCCAAGACCGGCGGTCGCATCGTGAATGTTCCGGCCATCGGAGCCATTGGCGATACCGCCCCGTTCAGCCCGAAATTCCAGGCCAGTTTCCGCGCCCGGTATGAATGGGAAGCGAAAAACGATATCAAATGGTTCGTGTCTTCGGGCATCAGCTATACAGGATCGATGACGAACCAGCCGTCGTCGTCCGCAGACGGGACGAAAGTCGACAATGCATCGACATATCTCGGTCCCAACGGCATCATCGTTCCCGGAACGACTTTGCTTCGCTACACGATGCCGGGTTATGCCTTGGTCGATGCCTCGGTAGGGTTCAGCCATGACAATTGGACGGTGACGATTTTTGGTGAAAACCTCACCAACTCGCACGCATCGACCTTCACCACTTCGGCTGAGTTCATCAAGACCGAGGCACCGGTTCGCCCGTTGATCTACGGGATCAAGATCACCACCAAGATGTGATGACAGCAGTCGGTTGACCCATGAAACCCGGGGGCGGTGCCGAAAGGTGCCGCCCCTTTTTCATGCCCGCTCCGGCAGGTTTGACAACGGCCCCATGTTGGCCAACAGGATCACCGCATGGCTACCCAGGCACGCCCCCACAATCAGCTGTTTGCCCCGACGTCCCCGGTGGAGGCCGAGGTGATGCGGCTTCGCGCGTTGCAAGCTGGCGGAGATCATGGCGCGGCCATCGCAGCCGTGATGCCGTTGGTCGCGGCTCATCCGGCGAACCGCGATGTTTTGCTCATTGCCGCACATTCGCTGCGGATGTTGAAACGGACGGACGATGCCCTGGCGATGCTGGATCGCCTGGCCGAACACCATCCGCAGTACAGCCAGATGTTTCTGGAACGCGGGCTATGCCATGTCGCCCGCCGCGATGCCGATGCGGCAATCTCTGATCTTGGCAAGGCCGTTGCGCTCAATCCTTCGCTGCCGATGGCGTGGCGGATGCTCGATGGGCTTCACCGCATGGCCGGTGACATGGTCAAGGCCACGCTTGCTGCGCGGCATGTTGCGCACCTGACCAGCTTGCCCCCGCCGGTCGTCCACGCCAAAATCCTGTTTGGCGATGGCGAGCTGAATCGGGCGGAAATGCTGGCGCGCGATTTTTTGCTGAAGCACGGCGATCATCCCGAAGCGATGCGCCTGCTCGCGCAAATTGGGGTACGCCACAAAGTGTTCGACGATGCCGAGCTGTTGTATGCCGGTGTGCTGGCGATGGTTCCCGACCATCACGAAGCCCGCAGCGAATATGTCCAGACGCTGATCAGCCGGCACAAATATGCCGAAGCGCGCGAAACGCTCGCGCCGTTGCTCGCGAGGCAACCCGACGAGTATGCACACCGCTTGCAAGCTGCGGCGATTGCCGCAAGTCTGGGCGAATCTGATCGCGCCACGGCAATCTACCGGGACATCCTCGCAGGCACGCCGCAGGACGATCCGGCCATGCGCAGCCGCTTTGCCGATGTGACCATGTGGATGGGTCATGCGTTGCGCGCCAGCGGCCATGCCACGGATGCGGTCGAAGCCTATCGTACCGCCACGGTGACCCGACCGGACTATGGCGAGGCTTGGTGGAGCCTTGCCAACATGAAGGTCTATCGGTTTACCGATGATGAAATCGCCACCATGCGCAACGCGCTCGATAATCCCGAAACGCAAGGCGATGACCGGGTGCAGCTTGCCTTTGCGCTGGGCAAGGCGCTGGAAGATCGCAAGAACTACGCCGAATCCTGGCGCGCCTACGCGATGGGTAACGACGCCTGTGTGGCAGCAAGCGGCTATAGTCCGGACATTTTTGAAACGAACACGTCCGAACAAAAACGCATTTTCACGCAAGCCTTTGTTGCCGAGCGGACCGGCTGGGGAAATCCGGCAGCCGATCCAATTTTTGTTTTGGGCCTGCCCCGCGCCGGTTCAACGCTGATCGAGCAAATTCTTGCCAGCCACAGCTTGGTCGAAGGCACGCAGGAACTGCCCGATATCCAGCATATCGTCCACGCATTGCAGGGGCGCGAACACCGCTTTGAAAAGCCGCGCTATCCCGGCAACCTGCCCGAATGCGATGCGCAACAGGTGCGCGCATTCGGTGACGGCTACCTTGCAGGCACGAGGGTCCACCGCGCGCTCGGCCGCCCGTTCTTCATTGACAAGATGCCCAACAATTTCCGCCACATCGGGCTGATCCACCTGATCCTGCCCAATGCCACCATCATCGACGCGCGGCGCAATCCGATGGATTGCTGCTTTTCCAACCTCAAGCAGTTTTTCGCGCAAGGGCAGGAATTCACTTATGGCAGCGAGAATATCGCGCGCTATTACCGCACCTATCTCGATCTGATGCGCCATTGGGATGCGGTGTTGCCGGGGCGCGTGCTGCGGGTGATCAACGAAGATCTGATCGACGATCCCGAAGGCCAGATCCGGCGGATGCTCGCGCATTGCGGGCTGCCGTTTGAAGACGCCTGCCTCAATTTTCACGCCAACCGCCGCAGCGTGCGCACCCCCAGTTCCGAACAAGTGCGCCGCCCGGTTAACCGCGACGGGGTGGACCAGTGGAAGCCCTATGCCGCGTGGCTTGGCCCGTTGCAGGATGCACTGGGCGATGCGCTCGATAGCTGGCGCGATTGAGCGGGCCAATGGGCAAAGTCTATGATCTGGCGGTAATCGGCGGCGGCGTGCTCGGGTTGGCGCACGCGATCACGGCGGCGCGCGCGGGCCAGCGCGTGGTGCTGATCGAGCGCGAGCGGCGCGCCAACGGTGCTTCGATCCGCAATTTCGGGTTCATCACCGTGACCGGGCAGGAACGCGGCGAATCGTGGGCGCTGGCGCGGCGAACGCGCGATGTGTGGGCGGAAATCGCGCCGCTGGCGGGGATCGCGGTCGAACATCGCGGGCTGTATCTGACCGCGCGTTCGCCCGAGGCCTTGGCGGTGATCGCGGCGTTTCTCGATACCGAAATGGGCGAACATTGCCGCTTGGTCGCGCCGGAGGCCTTTCGCGCCGCCACGCAGGGGATGGGCGGGAGCGATCTGCTCGGCGCGCTCTACAGCCCGCACGAACTGCGCGTCGAATCGCGGCTGGCGATTCCGCAACTCGCACGCTGGGCACAAGCTTCGCTGGGGATCGATATCCTGCCCGAGACGGTGGCGTTTTCCAGCGTTCCGCCACGCATCGCCACTTCGCGCGGGGAGATCGCGGCGGGCCGTGTCGTGGTCTGTCCGGGCGACGATTTTTCGACGCTGTGGCCCGACCGGATCGCCGCCTACCGCTTGCGCCGCTGCCGCCTGTCGATGCTGCGGCTGGCCGATCCCGGTTTTCGCCTGCCCGCCGCGCTGATGAGCGATTTGTCGCTGACGCGCTATGCCGGTTATGCCGCGCTGCCCGAGGCGGCGGCGCTCAAGGCAAAGCTGCTGGCCGAACAGCCGCGCCACTATGCCAACGGGGTGCATCTGATCGTGGCGCAAGGTGCGGATGGGTCGCTGATCGTGGGTGACAGCCACCATTATGACGATCTGCCCGGCCCGTTTGCCCCGGCGAGCGCCGAACAGGATATTCTCGACGAATATGCGCGCGCGTTTGGCCATGCCGCACCGCCCGTGCTCGAACGCTGGGTCGGGACTTATGCCAGCGCCGATGACAGGACCTATCTGGTCGATACCCCGGCGGACAATGTGCGGCTGGTGATTGTGACCGGCGGGACGGGGGCATCGACATCGTTCGGCATTGCCGAACGCGTGCTTAACGGGCTGCTGTAATGTCGCGGTACTTTCGCAAACCGCCGGTACCGAATTGCGTAACGCGGTGAAAGGGGCGGGATAATGGCTTTTGCGGTGCAAGCGGTGATCTTTGACTGGGCCGGGACAATGGTCGATTTCGGCTGCAAGGCCCCGGTCCATGCGCTGCGCGACGTGTTTGCGGGTGAAGGCGTGCCGATTACCGAGGCCGAAGCGCGCGCCGATATGGGCAAAGCCAAATACGACCATGTGACCGCGCTGCTGACCGCGCCGGAAATCGCCGCACGCTGGACCGCGCATTTCGGCACGGCACCGGGGCGCGGCGATATTGACCGGGTCTATGCGCTGGTCGAACCGGCAATGGTCGCAGCGGCCAAACGCGCGGCAGAACTCATCCCCGGCGCGGCCGCGACTTATGCCCATTTGCAGCACTTGGGGGTCAAAGTCGGGTCGGGCACCGGCTATACGCCCGACATGATGGCGGCTATCCGCGTGGCCGCCGCCGCGCAAGGCTATGACCCGGCGGTGGTAATCTGCGCGGGCGATACGCCCAGCGGGCGGCCCGCGCCGCATATGACATGGGCCG
>CAINGT010000089.1 GCA_903848655.1 uncultured Sphingomonadales bacterium | reverse complement strand
TTTCAAGCAGAAGACGGCATACGAGATAACCGAGAGTGACTGGAGTTCAGACGTGTGCTCTTCCGATCTGTGCGATGGCCTGCAGGCGGAGAAACGGGCTTGACCGGGCGCGCATAACTGACGACCAGATGGTGCAACCACAAAACGACGGGAGAGGTCATCATGCACACGACAGGAATGGCAATTCTGGGGCCGGTGGTGGCGCTGGCGGCGTGGACGATGGTGATGTGGCTGTGGATGTATGCCACGCGCATTCCGGCCATCGGGCGGCTGCCCAAAACCGGCAAGGCGGGCGAGGATCGCGGCTGGACCGGGGCGATGCTCGAAGACCTATTGCCGCGCGAAGTGCAGTGGAAGGCGCACAATTTCAACCATCTGCACGAAGCACCGACGGTGTTTTACGCCATCGCGCTGACCCTGGCGCTGATCGGCGCGGGCGATGGGGTGAATGCCACGCTCGGCTGGGCCTATGTCGGGCTACGCGTGGTCCATTCGGTGTGGCAGGCGACGGTCAACAGCGTGATGCCGCGCTTTGTGCTGTTTACGCTGTCGAGCGTGGTGCTTACCGCGCTGATCCTGCACGCGGCGATGGCGATATTTTAGAGCGGAATGCGATTAGATTGAATCGCATTCCGCTCTAGAGTCTTTGTTTTCGCGTGATTTATTGCGAAAAACCGGTTCCCACTTTTTCGCATCACGCTCTAATCGGCAGCTTGCTCGCGTTCGCGCGCGTCTTTGGCTTCGACAAAGCGCATCACGATCAGCGTTCCTTCGAACAGGAACAGCAGCGGTATCGCCAGCATCAATTGTGACAGCACGTCGGGCGGGGTAATCAGCGCCGCCAGCGTGACGATGCCAACGATGACATAGCGCCGGGCGCGCACCAGTTGATCGCGCGACAGGATGCCCGCGCGGTTGAGCAGCATCAGCAGCACCGGCAGCAGGAAACTGCCGCCGAACGCCAGAATGAACTGCATCACGAGATTGAGATATTCTTCCACCCCCGGCAGCGCTTCCAACTGCAACCCGCCGTGCATCCCCTGAAAGCCGATGAACCAGCGAAACGCATTGGGCATGACGAAGAAATAGGCGAGGCTGGCCCCCGCCGTAAAAAACACCGGGGTGGCGATCAGAAACGGCAGGAATGCCTTTTTTTCGCGCGCATAAAGCCCCGGTGCGATGAATGCCCACAGTTGATTGGCGATGATCGGAAAGGCGAACAGGCACGCGGCGAACAGCGCGACTTTGATTTCGACAAAAAACGCGCCGTACAGCTTGGTATAGATCAATTTGCCGGTTCCCGCCGGAAAGGCGCGCGCCAACGGTACGATCAGCAGGCCAAGGATGCGGTCAGCAAAATAGAGGCAAATCGCAAAGGCAATCGCCAGTGCGTAAATCGCGCGCAGGAGCCGGGTTCGCAGTTCGAGCAAGTGATCGAGCAGCGGGGCCTGCGTCTGGTCGATATCGTCGATCATGCCGCGCGGTCGGGGTGGACGGGTGCGACAGGTTCGCTGGGGGCATGGGCGGCGATCAGCGGATCAGGCAAGGCCGGTGCGACGGGGTGATCGGGCGCGGGTTCAACCGCCGGGCTGGCGGCCATTATCGCGGCATTCTGTTCGCGCCACTTGCGCTCCATTTCCTCCATCTCCGCCTCGCGGATCATGGTTTCGATGCCGCTGCGAAAATGGTTTGACACTTTGCGCACCCGCGCCATCCAGCGCCCGGCGGTGCGCAGCGCGAGCGGCAAGTCTTTCGGGCCGATCACCACCACGGCGACCACCCCGATCAGCAGCAATTCAGACGGCGCGATATCAAACATGGGTCAAGCGGTCAGCGCAGCTCACGCCGCGCCCGGCCCCTGATGGTCGCTCGTTACCGGCTGAGCGGGCGGCACCGCGTTCGCGACTGGAGGCGATTGCGCGGGCAATTGCGAAGGCGGCGGCGTGACCGGGCGATTGGTTTCATCCGCCATACCTTCTTTGAAGCTTTTGATGCCTTTGCCAAAATCGCCCATCATGTCGGAAATCCGACCACGACCAAACAGCACCAGCACCACCAGCGCCACGATCAGCAAGTGCGGCAGCGACAAACCACCCATCATCATTCTCCTTGTTCGATCACCAGATAGGCGCTTTTGCCGCGCACCGCCACCCGTGTTGCCCCAAGAATTTATGCGCTTCGTCGCGTTGGCGCGGTCAATCAGCCGATTCATCGCTCAGCGCGATATCGACCGGATCGAGCAAGCCCGCCGCGCGCAATTCATCGATGCCGGGCAGATCGCGGCGCGAAGCAAGCCCGAAATGCGCCAGAAACGCGGTCGTCGTGGCATAGATCGTAGGCCGGCCCGGTACTTCGCGCCGCCCGGCGATCCGCACCCAGCCCGCCTCCATCAGCACATCGAGCGTGCCGCGCGCGGTCTGCACGCCGCGAATCGCCTCAATTTCCGCGCGGCTGACCGGTTCGTGATAAGCGATAATCGCCAGCACTTCGATGGCGGCGCGCGACAGGCGGCGCGGCGCATCCTGTTCGCGCCGCAATACGTGCGCAAGATCGGGCGCGGTCTGGAAATGCCAGCACCCGCCGCGTTCAACCAGTTCGACACCGCGCCCGGCATAGTCGGCCACCAGTTGCGCCAGCGCGGCTGCCACCGGCACTCCGCCCAAATGGCGCGCAATCTGTTCCGCGCTCAGCGGCGATTCGCTGGCGAACAGCGTTGCTTCGACCGCGCGCGTCAGATCATCGGTCATGCCGGATGCACACCCCGCACGCGCAAGGGGGCAAAGGCCGTGTCTTGCGCCAGTTCGGCGCGGCCCTGCCGCGCAAGTTCGAGCGCGGCGGCAAACCCCGATGCCAGCGCCGAACGCGCCAGCCGCGCATCGGGTTGCGCGGGCAGCCAAGCCAGCAACGCGCGCAAATCCGTCCACCCGCGCCCTGCCCCCAGCGCCTGCACCAGCCGTTCAAGCGCGCTTTCCAGCGTGACCACCGCACGGTCGCGCACCACGTGCACCGTCGGCGCGCGGCGCACTTGCACCGTACCATAAGCCGCGATCAGGTCATAAAGGCTGGCGGTCCAGCGCGTCTGCCGGTCGATGCGCAATCCTTCGGGCGCGCCACGCGGCCAGACATCGCGCCCCAGCCGATCACGCGCCAAAAGCCGCGCGGCGGCATCGCGCATCGCGCCCAGCCGTTGCAGCCGCGCTTGCAGCCGCAAGGCCAGCTCTTCAGGGCTGGGTTCAAGCGCGGGATCGTGCGGCAGCAGCAGCGCGGATTTGAGATAGGCCAGCCACGCCGCCATCACCAGATAGTCCGCCGCCAATTCCAGCCGCAGCGCTTGCGCACGCGCGATATAGCCGAGATATTGATCGACCAGATCGAGCAACGATATTTGCCGCAAATCGACTTTCTGCCGCCGTGCCAGATCGAGCAGCAGATCGAGCGGCCCTTCCCAGCCATCGAGCGCGAGATAGAGCCGGTCATCGCCCGGATCGGTCATGCCGCCAGCGCCAGCAGCGCATCGCGTTTTGCCACCAGCGCCGCCTGACGCGCTGCGCCATCGACCGGAGCGATGTCCGTCTCGGCGAGCGCCGCCGCCAGCCGCGCGGCGGTCGTAGCGGTCATCGGGGCCAGCGCGGCGGCAATGGCGTGCATATCGTCGATCCGCGCCCAGCAATTGAGCGCCAGATCGCACCCTGCCGCTTGCGCGGCCCGTGCGCGTTCGGCCATCGGCCCGGTCAGCGCCGCCATGTCGAGATCGTCCGACAGCAGCAGCCCGTCAAACCCGATCGCCCCGCGCACAATATCGCCGATCACCCGCGCCGACAGCGTGGCGGGTGCGTGATCGTCCCACACGCTGTAGCGCACATGCGCGGTCATTGCCGCTTTGGCCCCGGCAAGCGCGCGAAACGGCGCAAGGTCGGTCTGCAAATCGGCTTCACTGGCGCTCACCACCGGCAGGGCAAGATGGCTGTCGGCGCTGGCGCGGCCATGGCCGGGAATATGTTTGACCACCCCGGTCACCCCGCCGCGCGCCAATCCGTTTAGCACCGCGCGGCCCAAAGCCGCCACGCGCAAAGGTTCGCTGCCCAGCGCGCGATCCCCGATCACATCGCTCGCGCCGGGCTGGCGCACATCGAGCAGCGGCAGGCAATCGAGCGTGATCCCGGCTTGCGCCAGATCGAGCGCGAGCGCTTCGGCATTGGCGCGCGCCGCAGCAATCGCACTGATCGGGGCCAGATCATAAAGCCGGTCAAACACGCCTTGCGCGGGATATGGCCCCCAGTGCGGCGGGGCCATCCGCATGACCCGCCCGCCTTCCTGATCGATACACACCAGCAAACGGTCGCGCCCGTGCAGCGCGCGCAAATCATCGGTCAGGCCGCGCAGTTGCGCGCGATCAACCACATTGCGCGCAAACAGAATATAGCCCGCCGGATCGGCATCACGAAACAGCGCGCGTTCTTCGCGCGTCAGCACCGGGCCGGACAGGCCAAAGATTGCCGGTACCATGACGCGATCAGATTTGCCGTGGAGGAAGCGCGGTCATTTTTTGACCTGGCAGCCCACCCCTTCGCCCTGTAGCCGGGCGCACAAGCTGGCTGCGGCAGCGGCGTCGGGGGTCAGCGCCTGCAGGCGATAGACCGTGCCGATATCGGCTTTGCCTTCGACCACGCGGTGTCCCACTCCTTTGAGCGCGTCGTGCCCGGCGGTCAGCTTGGTCCAGCCGGTTTCGGCCAGCGCCCGCGTCGAAAACGCGCCCACTTGCGCCGCTACCGCGCCGCTGGTCAACGGGGCCGGAGCGGCGACAGGCGCGGCGGGCTTGACCGGCTTGGCCGGAGCCACAGGCGGCGGCGGCTTTGGCGTTGCCACCGGCTTTGGCGTTGCCACCGGCTTTGGCGCAAGTACCGGGCTGGGCGACGGAGCGGGCGCGGGGGGCGTGGTGGGCGTGTCGGCGGTGCTGGCAAGGTTGGCCACAGGATGTTCGCCTTGGCTGACCTTGAAGCTGGCATCGCCGGTCCCGGCATAGGTCTTGCCGCCCGGATTGGCCGGCGCGACTTTGTAGGGGCCGGGCGCAGCGGCGATTAGGCTGCCATCGCCGGGAATGGCCGGGCCACCGCGATGCGTAAACCAATAGACCGCCCCGACCAGCAGCGCCAGCACGAGCACCGCCGACACCGCCAGGGCCGCCACCACTCCGCGCCGGGGTCCGCCGCCACCGTTATCGTCATCATCATCGTCCGCGCCTTCAAGCCACGGCAGGCGTTCCTGATCGCCCAGATCGAGCGAGGGTGCCGGGTCCGCATCGGGCGCGGGGTTGCGGCGCAGCCCGCGCATGGTTTGGCCGGTACTGGCAGGTTCATCTTCGGGCATCGTGCGTGCTCCCTCATCCGCCCCGCGATCACAGCGTGTCGGCGGCGGTCACCCCCAATAGCGCAAGACCGTTACGAATGACTTGCCCGATTTGCGCGGCAAGGAACAGCCGTGCGCCGGTCAGTCCGTTATCATCGGCAACGATGAAACGTTTGTCGGGCCGGTCATTGCCCAGATTCCAATAGGCATGGAACGCCCCTGCCAGATCGTAAAGGAAAAACGCCACGCGATGCGGTTCGCGCGCCGCTGCCGCACCCTCGATCACGCGCGGAAACTGCGCCGCCAGCCGGATCAGCGCCAGTTCTTCATCGCCCAGCCGGTCAAGCGCGGCGACGCTGGCGGTCAATCCGGCCAAGTCTGCCTTGCGCAGTGTCGATTGCACCCGCGCATGGGCATATTGCACATAAAAGACCGGATTGTCCTTCGACGCTTCGACGACTTTGGCGAAATCAAAATCCATTTGCGCATCAGGCTTGCGCGACAGCATTGTGAACCGCACGACATCGCGCCCGACTTCATCGACAACATCAGCCAGCGTGACGAATGTGCCGGAACGCTTGGACATTTTGACCGGCTGGCCATCGCGCAACAATTGCACCATCTGCACCAGCTTGATCTCGAACGGGATCGACTGACCTGTGGCCCCGGTCAGCGCGGCGACCGCCGCCTTGATGCGTTTGACCGTGCCCGCGTGATCGGCACCCCAGATATTGACGAGCGCATCGGCATTCGCGCTTTTCTGAAAGTGATAAGCAAGATCGGCCCCGAAATAGGTCCAACTCCCGTCCGATTTGCGGATTGGGCGGTCCTGATCGTCACCAAACCGGGTCGAGCGGAACAAGGGCAGCGCCACCGGTTCCCAGTCTTCGGCCACTTTGCCCTTGGGCGCTTCAAGCAGTCCGTCATAGATCAGATCGTGATCGCGCAACCACGCTTCGGCAGCGGCGGGTTTGCCTGCTGCATGAAGATCGGCTTCGGAGGCAAAGACATCGTGATGGATGCCGAGCCGCGCCAGATCATCACGGATCATCACCATCATCGCCGCCACCGCGCGCGTGCGGAACGGCACCAGCCAGTCCGCTTCGGGCGCAGCGGCATAGATTGCGCCGAATTCCTGCGCCAAAGCCGCGCCCACCGGGATCAGGTAATCGCCGGGGTACAGCCCTTCGGGGACCGCACCGACCGCTTCGCCCAGCGCTTCGCGATAGCGCAGATGCACCGACCGCGCGAGCACATCGACTTGGCCACCCGCATCATTGATATAGTATTCACGGATCACACGGTGCCCGGCAAAGGCCAGCAGGCTTGCCAATGCATCGCCGACGACCGCGCCCCGGCAATGGCCCATGTGCATCGGCCCGGTGGGGTTGGCCGAAACATATTCGACATTGACCACGCTGCCGCCGCCGAGCGCGGATCGGCCATAATCATCGCCTGCGGCGGCGATCAGCCGCAATTCGTCACGCCATGCCGCTGCGTCGAGCCGCATATTGATAAATCCCGGCCCCGCGATCTGCGCCCCGGTCACGCGCGGGTCGCGCGTCAGTTCGGCGATCAGCCGTTCGGCGAGCGCGCGCGGATTGGTCGCGGCAGGTCGCGCCAGCACCATTGCGGCATTGGTTGACACATCGCCATGCGCCGCATCGCGCGGCGGTTCGCACGTCACCGCGCCGCGCGCCAGCCCCGGCGGCAGCGTGCCCGCGCGCTCGAGTGCATCAAGCGCATGATCGATCACATCGGCGAATTGGGCAAACAGCGGGCGCTGTGCCGCCGGGGTAGCGGTGCGGGTCATCGGGTGGCGTTATAGGCCAGTTGCGGTTCGGTCAGTTGAAACCCGATCAGCACTTCGAATGTCGCTTTGGTCAAGGCCGCCTTGACTTCGGGCAGCGACAGCGGATCGACCGCCGCATCGGTATCGCCCGCCTTGCGCTTGCGCGCCAGCCGCGCGCGGATCGCCGCAGGCAGCGTCGCTTCGGCGCGGCTGACTTGTGCTTGGGCGCTCGCGGACGCGCTGGCGCGATCCTGACCATCGGCGAAATCGATGCGGATAATGCCCTGCTGCTTGGCGACGAGAGTCGCGCCGCCGCGCTGAACCGCCGAAAAATACGGCAGTTCGAGATGGCGCGCACCATGGCTGTCGGTGCGCCGGGCGATAACGTCAAACGTCACGCGGGTAACGAGCTGGTCCGCCTTGGCCGCATCATTGCACGTGCTGCGCAGATTGGTGATCGCCGCAACGGTATCAATCGCGCCAGCGTCGGTACGTCCCGGGGCGAGCAGCGTGATATCGCCGGTCATTTCGGGAATCGCGACAATCGGGCAAGGGCTGCGCAGCGCGGTCACGCCGACCGAATCATCGACCACCAATTCGCCACGGTTCTTCGCGCAACCGGCCAAGCTGAGCAGCGCAAGGCTCGCAGCCAAGCCGATCCGGGCAGGGCGGATGATGGGTCCTGACATTGCGGCGCTGTATCCTTGAACTGATCGACCGTTCGGTCATGCAAGGCCGGTTGCCCGGCGCTGTGGCTGAACTTCTCTCTAACCAGCCGCGCGGCATTGGGCAATCCGCCGGATCAGGGGTTTGTCGGATGGCGCTGGCGCTGCTAAGAATGCCTGTATGACCGACACCGCCACTACCGCCACCCTTCCCTTGCGCGTGCTGATCGCCGCCCCGCGCGGCTTTTGCGCGGGGGTTGATCGGGCCATCGATATTGTTGAACGCGCCATCGCGCGCTATGGCGCGCCGGTCTATGTGCGCCACGAAATCGTGCACAACCGGTATGTGGTCGATGGGTTGAAGGCCAAAGGCGCGGTGTTCGTCGAAGAACTCGATGAAGTGCCCGATAATGCGCACGTGGTGTTTTCCGCGCACGGCGTGCCCAAAGCAGTCCCGGAGCAAGCCACCGCGCGCGGGCTGGGCTGGTTGGATGCGACGTGCCCGCTGGTCAGCAAAGTGCACCGTCAGGCCGAACGCCAGGCCGAAGCCGGTCGGCACATTCTGTTCATCGGCCATCGCGGCCATCCCGAAGTGATCGGCACCATTGGCCAAGTGCCGCCGGGCACGATCACGCTGGTGGAAACCATCGAGGATGTCGCCGCGCTCGATCTGCCGCCCGACCGTCCGCTCGCCTATCTGACGCAGACCACTTTATCGGTCGACGATACCGCCGCCATCGTCGCCGCGCTGGAGACGCGCTTTCCCGCCATTGTCGGCCCGCGTGCGGACGATATCTGCTATGCGACATCGAACCGCCAGGCTTCGGTCAAGGCGATTGCGGGCGAATGCGATCTGGTGCTGGTGATCGGCGCGCCCAACAGTTCGAATTCGCTGCGGCTGGTCGAAGTTGCCGAACGCAGCGGTGCCAGCGCCCGCCTGATCCAGCGCGCCGATGAAATCCGGCCCGAATGGATTGCGGCCATCGGGACCATCGGCGTGACCGCCGGTGCCTCTGCGCCCGAAGTGCTGGTGCGCGAAGTGGTTGACCGGCTGGGGCAATTGCGCCCGATCACCACCGCAACGGTGACCACCACCGAAGAACACATGGTGTTCAAACTGCCGCGCGAACTCGCTGATTAAGAGTCTGGACATTGGCGGTCTATACCCAGCTCGGGGCCGAAGCGATGGCGGCGCTGATTGCAACGTATGATGTGGGCACGCTGGTTTCGGCCAAAGGCATTGCCGAAGGCGTATCGAACAGCAACTGGCTGATCGAAACCACTGGCCGCACCGGCACCGCAACGCGCTATATCCTGACGATGTACGAATTCCGCATCGACATCGCGGAACTGCCCTATTTCCTGACTTTGCTCGATCATCTCGCGGCGCACGGCTGCCCGGTGCCGCGCACCATCCACAATGCGCAAGGCGCGCTGTATACGATGGTGGGTGACAAAGCGGTGGCGCTGATCGAATTCCTGCCCGGCGTATCGGTCAGCGTGCCGACGGTCGGACAGGCGCGCGCGGCAGGGGCCGAACTGGCGCGGCTGCATCGCGCCGCCAGCGATTTTCCCGCCCACCGTGCCAATGGCATGGGGATTGCCGAATGGCACCGGCTGGCTCAAGCCTGCGGGCCGGACGGGCTGGCCGCCATCGACCCCACGCTCGCGGCGCTGGTGGCGCAAGACCTGCCGCGCATCGCCGCCGCGTGGCCCACCGATCTGCCGCGCACGGTGATCCATGCCGATCTGTTTCCCGACAATGTGCTGGTGCTGGGCGATCGTATCACCGGGCTGATCGATTTCTATTTCGCCTGCAACGATATCGCGGCGTATGACGTGGCGATCACGCATCTGGCGTGGTGCTGGGACACCCGCACCGGGGCCTTGCGCGATGATCTGTCGCGCGCGCTGCTGGCAGGCTATGCCGCAGAGCGCCCACTGTCCGCCGCCGAGCGCGCCGCGCTGCCGCTGCTGGCGCAAGCCGCCGCCATGCGGTTCGTGCTGAGCCGCGCTTATGACTGGCTAAACACCCCCGCCGATGCGCTGGTCACGCGCAAAGACCCGCTGCCGCTGGCCGAACGGCTGCGCCTCTATCGCGACAATCCCGGGATATTTGCATGAAAACCGTCGACATTTTTACCGATGGGGCGTGCAAGGGCAATCCCGGCAAAGGCGGCTGGGGGGTCTTGTTGCGCCACGGCGAGCACGAAAAAGAGCTGTCTGGATCGGACCCGCAGACCACCAACAACCGCATGGAAATGACCGCCGTGCTGCGCGCGCTTGAAGCCTTGCGCGGCCCGAGCGTGGTGCGGCTCCACACCGATAGCCGCTATGTCATCGACGGCTTGACCAAATGGCTGCCCGGCTGGGTCCGCAAAGGATGGAAAACCGCCAGCAATGCGCCGGTGAAGAACGAAGACTTATGGCGCGCGCTGATCGCCGCCGCGCACCCGCACACGATCACCTGGATCTGGGTCAAAGGCCACGACGGCCATGCCGAAAACGAACGGGTGGACCGTTTGGCGAGCGACGCTGCTAGAGCGGCGTAGCCGTCAGCGCGCAAACCGCCCCGGCGCATAGACGGCGGCGTCGAGCGCTTCGGTCATCGCGTCGCGCGGTGCGCCCAGCAGCAGTTGCGCGGCCAGCCGGGCCGCAGCGGGCGCGGTCTGGATGCCGAAGCCGCCCTGCCCGGCAAACCAGAACAGCCCCGCCACTGCCGGGTCATGGCCATAGACCGGCAGGCGATCCGGGGCAAAGCTGCGCAATCCCGCCCAGCGGCGCTCAACCGCGGCGATGCGCCAATCGAGCGCATGGTCAAACCGGTCGATGGCGATGGCGACATCAAGCTCTTCGGGTGCGACATCATGGGCGACATCGGGGGTTTCATCGTGCGGCGATACCAGCAACCGACCGCTTTGCGGCTTGAAATAGAAATCCTGATCGATCCCGAAAGTCAGCGGCATTGCGGCGGGCGGCAGCGGATCGGTGCGCAATTGCACGATGGTGCGGCGTAACGGGGCAATCCCGAGCGGTGCGGCCCCTGCCAGCGCGGCGACGGTGTCGGCCCATGCCCCGGCGGCGTTGACCAGCACGGCGGCGCGCACGCTGCCTTGCGGCCAGTGCACCTGCCAATTGGCACCATCGCGCTCGATCCCGGCGACGCGCGCGCGCAATTTGAGCACCGATCCGGCGCGCCGCGCTTGCGCGAGGTAATGCTGGTGCAACCCCGCCACGTCGATATCCGCGCCGCGCGCCTCATAGGCGCCGAAGTGCCATTCGGGCCGCAACCCGGGCACTTCGCGGGCAATCGCGGCGCGGTCGAACAAGCGGATATCGACGCCTAAAGCGGCATAGTCATCAACGAACCGCGCGATCCGGTCGCCATCTTCCGCGCGTCCGATGGTCAACCCGGCGCGCGGCGAGAGCAGCCCCAGCCGGTCAAGCAGGCCGTGCGAGGCGGTGGTGAGCGGCAAGACCCCCGGCCCGCCATAGCTTTCTTCCCAGAATGCGGCGGACCGCCCGGTGGTGTGATATCCCGGCGCGTCTTCGGCCTCGATCAGCAGCACGCGCGCGGCGCTGGCGCATTCGGCGGCAAGGCTGGCCCCCGCCATGCCCGCACCGATAATCGCGATATCGAATGGAGTGGCCAGATCGGCGGCAGTGGCGGCAACGATATCGGTCATGCGCGAGTCTCGAACTTCAAGCGGGCTGAACGGGCGGCGCGGTGCGATCAAGGAACTGCGTGATCGCCGCGAGCACGCGATCGCGCACCGGATCGGCCTCGCGCAGCAGTTCGTGCGCGGCTTCAGCGCCGAATGCAACCAGTTCGGCATGGGGCAAGCGTGCGGCGGCGCGCGCAATATCCGCGTAGGCCACCAGCCGGTCGGCGCGCGTGCCCAGCAGCAGCGTAGGCACGGTCAGGCTTTCGAGCAGGCCGGGCTGCGCGATCCGCGCCAGCGAATCGCTAGCCTTGCGCACCCAGTCCCAGCTTGCCGGGCCAAGATCGAGTTCGGGCCGCTGCGCGCGCCACCATGCTTCGTCAGCATACCGCCCGGCGTCGTGAGTCAGTGTGGTGCCGCGCGTCGCCGCGCTGTCGCCCGGCCCTTCGCCCCCGCGCCACGCCGCGCGGTTGCGATCAGCCACCGCGCACATCAGCCACGCGAACCACGGCTGCACCCGGCGCGGAATCGGGGTGACGAAACCAAGCATCGGCGCACTTAGTACAAGCGCGGATGGGTGCACCCGCCGCTCCGCCGCCGCGCGCAACGCCAGGTGACCCCCCAGCGAATGCCCGACCAGCACGTGGGGGCCGGGCACGGTTTTGATCCAGCTTGCCCAGAACTCGCTCAAATCGTTAATCCAGATTGAAAAATCGCTGACGCCGCCGACTTGTGGATCGCGGTGATACCGTCCGGACCCGGCCTGCCAGCGCCAATCAAGCGCGGTTACCTGCCAGCCTTGGTGAAACCAGCCATCCAGCGTTTCGAGATACTTTTCATAGAAATCCGCGCGTCCTGGAACAAACAGCAGCGATCCGCGCGGTCGTTTCGTGTTGCCTTTTGGGTGTGACCAGTCAATTCGCCGAATTGGTGCAAATTTATCGGCAAGCCAGACCGATTCGCGCGCATCGGCCGGAATCGTCCGGCGCAGGGCGGCGGTGTCCAGCGGTTCGGTAATGCCTGTCACTGCCTGCCTTCGTGCCGGAACTTGGTTACTGTTTGGTAAGTGTTTAGCTGCATAAGGCACAATATGCACGGACTATGGATGATTTACGGGTTGGCTGCGGGCTTGGCAATCGCGCTGCTGATTGCTGCCTTGACCGATATCTGGCGCCGTCAGGTGGACAACTGGCTTAATGCCGCGATTGCGCTGGGAGCGCCACTGTTCTGGTGGGCAACCGGTCTGTCGCTATGGCCGGGAGTGGTGGTCCAGATCGTGCTGGCATGTGTGGCTTTCGCGGCGCTGGCCGGGTTGTTTGCGCTTCGCGCGATAGGTGGCGGCGATGTCAAACTGCTGACCGCGCTCGCGCTGTGGCTGCCTCCGGTTTTATACGGACGGATGCTGATCGTAATGGCTCTGCTCGGCGGTGCGCTGACAGTGATGCTGCTGGTGTGGCAAGTCGCGCGCCGTAGCAAAGAACGGCCGTTGATCCCTTACGGCGTGGCGATTGCGCTGGCGGGGTTGTGGGCGCTGGGCAACGCCGACATGGCACACTGGTATGACGGCAAAAACTGGGTTAATGAGCAAGATATGGCAGCGGTTCCAAACCCGGCTGCAAAGCAATGACGTTAACAAGCCGGTCTGTACCCGGCGTGCAGCGATAATTTACTGACACTGATAACCAGCGTGTGAGCCGATACCCACCGGTTCGATCAAACAAGGCGGAATGCACAGGCCATGGACAGGAACAAACTGTTTTTGCTGATTGGAGCGGTGGTCCTCGTGATTGCCACGGCATTTGCGCTGCGTTCGTTTCTGACGAGCAGCCCGCCGCCACCGCCGGTCGCAGCGCCGGTCAGTTCCGGGCCCAAAGTGCTGGTCGCGCTGCGCGCGCTGCCGGTCGGCACAATCATCACTGAAGGGGCGGTGGGTTTTCAGGATTGGCCAAGCAATCTCGTCGATGGTGCTTATTTCAAGCAGGAAGATACCGTGATGAACAAGCAGGTGCTCGGCACGGTGGTCAAGAACGCGATCACGGCGGGCCAGCCGGTCACCAAAGGTTCGCTGGTTGCACCGGGCGATCGCGGCTTTCTGGCCGCCGCGCTTGGGGCAGGGATGCGGGCCGTGGCGATTCCGGTCAATGCCAATGCGGGTGTTGCCGGGTTCATATTTCCTGGAGACCATGTCGATCTGCTGTTGTCTCAAACGGTTGCCGGTGGTGGCACGTCGCAACCCTTGCGCGCGACCGAGACAATCCTGCAGAATTTGCGGGTGTTGGCCACCGACCAATCCACCGTGCAAACCAAGAAGGAAGATGGCCAGACCGAAGTCAAAGCGTTCAACCTCGTGACAGTGGAAGTCACCCCGAAGATCGCTGAACAGTTGGCAGTGGCGCAGACAATCGGTTCGATCACGCTGTCGCTGCGCTCGATCGCCGACAATACCAGTGATCTCGAACGCGCCGTTGCCTCTGGCCAGGTCAAAATCCCTGCCGGAACAAGCAGGCAACAGGAAGACAAGCTGATCCAAGGCGCGATGTCGAGGCCGATCACCACCGGATCAAGCTTTGTAACTGGCGGCGATGTTTCGCGGTTTCAACGCAAGTCGGTTCCAGCAGTCGGTTTCTTCGACCCATCGGGGCAGCCTGTCGTGCCAAGCGGGCCGGCCGGGCCGACTTCTGTGGTCAAGCGCGGGCCGACCGTGCGCGTGACGCGGGGCGGAATTACTGTCGAAGTGCCAATCAATGCATCAGGATCGTTTTGACATGCGCCGGCACTGCTATCCGCACGCGACCACCCGCCTTGGAACCAAGGGCGATCACGCCCCGTCCGACCCCGGCGTGAAAGGCAAGATGATGAAATTGCGCGTGATGACCACGCTGCTCGGCGCGGCAGTGATCGCTACGGCGCCAGCGGCGTCAGCCGCAGCCCCGCACAAGAATGCTGCTAAGGGCGCTCACAAAGCGGCTGTAAAAGGTGCCGCCAAGGCTCATCGTCCATCCAGCGCGGCTCCGCTGCCGCAGCCCCATTTCGGCATGCTGCCCGCTGCAATCCGCACCGGCGCAGGCGTTACCGCTCCGACCAGGACGATGACGATCGGAATTGGGCGCAGCCAATTGGTCACCGTGCCCGGAGCAATTGCTGACGTGTTCGTCGCGAGCGAATCCGTTGCGGATGTTCACATGAAATCGCGCAGCCAACTTTATGTGTTTGGCAAATTGAGTGGTGAGACCACCATCTATGCCAGCAACGCGCAGGGCGAAGTGATCTGGTCTGCTATCGTTCGCGTCGGCAGCGGTTATGATTCGATCGATCAACTGCTGCACCTTGCCATGCCTGATGCGCACATCTCCACCACGATCATGAACGGCGCAGTGCTGCTGACCGGCACGGTCGGCGCACCAGAGGATGCCGCCGAAGCAGAACGGCTAATCAAGGCCTATTCCGGCGAAAAAACCACGATCATCACCCGGCTGAAACTGAATACCCCGCTGCAAGTCAACCTCAGCGTCAAAATTGCCGAAGTCAGCCGTTCACTGACCCGCACGATCAGTTCCAACTTCGCCAGTGCCTCGTCATCCAATGGCTTTCGCTATGGGATCGGGCAGGGCAACGGGTTTTACAGCGGCGGCAGCAGCGCCGTGCCGCTGGGCGTGGGTACCGTCCCGACCGGTCTTGTTGCTGACCCCACTGCACGCACGGTGCTGAATCCAGAAGGGCTGGTCAAGACCGCCGGCGTTGGAATAACCGTTCCCCTGGTCGGCACGGCCTTGGGCTGGTCGAGCAAAGTGTTCGGGCTCAGTATGCTGGGCGCGTTGGACCTGGGTGAACAAATCGGGCTGGTCACGACATTGGCCGAGCCCAATCTGACCGCATTGTCGGGTGAAACCGCCGATTTCCTTGCCGGGGGGGAATATCCCATCCCGGTCAACACCGGTCTGGGTTCAACCACGGTCGAGTTCAAGAAATACGGGGTCAGCCTGTCATATACGCCGACTGTGCTGACCAATGGGCGAATCTCGTTACGGGTCAAACCTGAAGTATCCGAATTGACAACCGAAGGCTCGGTAACGATCAATGGCTTGACGATCCCGGGGCTGACCGTGCGCCGCGCGGAAACCACAGTAGAGCTTGGCTCAGGGCAAAGTTTCATGATCGCCGGACTGCTCAAGAACAATTCATCGAACAGCATTGCGAAAATGCCCGGTGCAGGCGACGTGCCGGTGCTGGGTTCGCTGTTCCGGTCCACCGCGTTCAAAAAGGGCGAAAGCGAACTGGTGATCGTGGTCACGCCCTACCTTGTCTCGCCAATCGATGCGAGCCAGGTCCATCTGCCCACCGACGGCTTCAAGAACGCCGATGCCCTGCACCAACTGCTTGGCAACGTCGAGCGCGAGGACATGAAAGACCCTGACCGGCCAAAGCCGATCGACAAGCCGATTCCGCAACCGGCACCCACCGTCAACCCGCTGCGCAACGGCAAACAAAAGCCTGCTGCCGACACGCAACCCGGTTTCAGCATTCAGTGACAGGGACCATCGCGATGACACTTTCGCCTGACCGGGTTGCGAGCCGCCCGCTCCGCCGTTCCGCCGCCGCGCTGGCGCTGACCATGGCAGTCGTGCTGACGGGGTGCACCAGCGGCATGCCAACCAACCAGACGCTCGAAAATCTGCACCAGCCCGTGGTCGAACATACCCGGTTCAGTTTTGATCTGGCGACCAATCCCGCCACCGGGCTGGACCCGGCACAGGAACAGCGGCTTGCCGACTGGTTCACGGCGATCGGGTTGAAATATGGCGATCATGTCGCGCTGGATGATCCGGCCGATGCAACGTCAACGCGCCTGGTGGTTGAAAGCGTTGCCCGAAAATTCGGGCTGCTGCTTGATCCCGTGGCTCCGGTTACCGAAGGCGCAATTGCCGGTGGGCAGGCCAGGGTGGTTGTTTTGCGCGCGATGGCCAGTGTGCCGGGATGCCCCGACTGGTCGGGCAAATCGGACGGTAATCTGCGCAATGCGACGTCGCGCAATTATGGTTGTGCCGTCAGTTCAAATCTGGCGGCGATGGTCGCTGACAAGCAGGATCTGGTCCATGGCCAGGACGACACCGGCACCACGGTCGCGATGACCAATGCCAAAGCGATAGACGCGTATCGCGGCAAAGCGCCATCCGGTGGCGGGGGGACTGCCAAAGGGCAGTCAACCCAGTAGTCCCAACGAACGAGAGCGGCAAGCAACCTCCCATGAACACGCCCTTGAAATCCGGCAATCGCGATATGTTCGCCGCCTTCGTGTGCGACGATGCCACGCTCGATGTGTTGCGCGCGGCAGCGATCAGCATGGGCTGGCCACCAGAAAAAGTCATGAAAAGCGGGCTGCGCGCGGCAATTCAGTCGCTGGCAATCACCGCCAGCCCGGCGATCCTGATGGTGGACTTGTCCGAAAGCGGCGACCCGATCAACGACATCAATGCACTGGCCGAAGTGTGCGAGCCGGGCACGGTGGTGATCGCGATGGGCCAAGTCAACGATGTGCGGCTATACCGCGACCTCGTGGCATCCGGAATTCAGGACTATCTGCTCAAACCACTGTCGCCAGGCCATTTGCGCGACACGCTGGCCAAAGCGCAGGCGATCTTTACAACACCCCGGGGTGGCGAAATGGCAGCCGCCAGACGCCACATTGCCACCGCCGTAGTGGGTACGCGCGGCGGTGTCGGGGCCTCGATGATCGCGACTTCGTTAAGCTGGGCGTTAAGCACTGACAACGCGATGCCAACTGCGCTGCTCGATCTCGATGTCCATTTCGGCACCGGCGCCTTGACCTTCGATCTTGAACCAGGCCGCGGGCTGTCTGACGCGGTTGAAAACCCCAGCCGCATCGACGGGCTGTTCATCGAACGTGCGATGATCCGCCCCAGCGACAATCTGGCGGTTCTGTCAGCCGAAATCCCGATCAATACGCCGTTATTGACCGATGGTAGCGCGTTCATGCAATTGCTGGAAGAATTCCGCCAGTCGTTTGCCGCAACTGTGGTTGATCTGCCGCGCAACATGTTGATAAATTTCCCGCAATTGCTGATAGACATGCAAGTGGTGGTAGTTGTTACGGAACTGACGCTGGAAGGTGCACGCGATGGCATTCGCATCCTGTCATGGTTGAAATCGAATGTTCCGCAAGCGCAAGTGCTCGTGGTTGCAAATAAAGTCCCATCGGGGGCAGGCCAGATTAGCCGAGCAGACTTTGAAACATCCATAGAGCGAAAACTCAGCTTTGCCATCCCTGACGATTTCAAAGCAGCCACAAATGCGGCCAAACTGGGCCAGACCTTTCTAGGCGCCAACCGTAACGCCAAATCGGCACAAGTATTGCGGGCCATCGCCGATGCGATCATTGCCATTGGCGACGGCGGCGAAGGCGCGTCCCAGGCGGATGGCAGCAAAGGCAAAAAAGCCGGCAAAGCTGCGCCAGTGCGCCAAGGCTGGTTTTCCAGCAAGAAGTCAGCGTCAGCCAAAAGTTGACTTGCAAGAATGTGCGGTAGTTGTGATCGATCCGAACCGGTGACAGGCCGAAGTTCACGGTCACCCCATTGACCGATAGAGCAGGATACGATCAGATCCAATCGTATCCCGCTCCAGAGTTTTTATCTTGTTTTCGCGTAATTGATTGCGAACAACCGGTTCCGCTTTTTCGTATCACGCTCCTGCCCCGGAAAGCGCCATGCCAACAACCTTGACTTTACCAATGTGGGGCCTGATCGGCGGGGCTGTGCTGGTGCTGGCCGTGTTGGCGGCTCTTGCGATGCGGCCAAGCGCCGGGCGGAAAGTGTTCCGCCGCCTGAAGGCAATCAAGCTGCGCCATTCGGACAGGGCTGATGACCGCGTCGAGGCACAGTACCGCCGCGCCATCGCGGCACGTCGGCCGCGCAGTTACCGCGTAGCCGGATCGCAATCGCGCGGCGAAGCGTTAAAGCTGCGTCTGGACCGGGCGGGTCAAGGCTGGACAATCACCCAGTACATCATTGTCAGCATTGTACTCATCGTGATCGTGACAGCGCTTGTATGGTTGAAAAGTGGTATCGCATGGCTGGCGCTTTCTACTGGCGTGGTCATCGGCGCCGGTCTGCCGCATCTGATGCTGAATGTGATGATCGGGCGGCGCACCAAAGCCTTTGTCGCGCGCTTCCCCGACGCGCTCGAACTGCTGGTGCGCGGTTTGCGATCAGGTTTGCCGATCACCGAAACCATTGGCGTGGTCGCCACTGAATTGCCCGGACCGGTGGCCGAAGAATTCAAGCTGGTCAACGACCGCGTTCGGCTGGGCCGGACATTGGATGAATCGCTGCAGGAAACCGCAGATCGGCTCAATTTGTCGGACTTCAGCTTTTTTTGCATCTCGCTGGCAATCCAGCGCGAAACCGGAGGCAATCTGGCTGAAACGCTGTCGAATTTGGCGGATGTCTTGCGCAAGCGCGCGCAAATGAAGCTCAAAATCAGCGCCTTGAGCTCTGAAGCCAAGGCTTCTGCCTATATCATCGGAGCCCTGCCATTTCTCCTGTTTTTAGCGCTCAATGCTATAAACCCGGAATACATGGGAAAATTCTTTACCGATCAACGCGCGACTGGTGCGCTGATCGGTGCAGGGGTATGGCTGGGGATTGGAGCGTTTATCATGGCGCAAATGATCAATTTCGAGATTTGAGCTTGCACGCATGAGCACACCGCAAACCACTGCCACTCCCGATCATCCGACCCTGTTCGGGGTCGATATCGTTGCGGTCGGCTGGATTCCGGCAATGCTGGCGGTCGCCGTGGTGGTGCTGGCGATCTACGCGGCAGTTACCGTCCGCGATCCGATGGCCAAACGGATCAAAGCGCTGAACGCACGGCGCGAAGAGTTGAAAGCGGGGATCGTCGTCGCGCCAACCCGCAAACGCGCCAGCATTATCCGCCGCAACGCCACCACTGATCGGATACGCGGCTTTCTGCAATCGTTAAGCGTGTTGCAGGAAAGCCAGGTCAGCGAAGTGCAGCAAAAGCTGGCACAAGCCGGCATCCGCAAAAAGGAATGGGGGGTTGCGATCATCCTGGCGCGGCTGATTTGCCCGATCGCGTTTGGCGGACTGACCGCGCTGGTAGTGTTTGGCACCAACCTGTTTCCCGAATGGCCGTCCTACAAACGATTTGGTGCATTTGGCGTCATGTTGCTGTTCGGCTATTTGCTGCCGAACATCTGGTTGGCCAATCTGGTCGGCAAACGCACTGCCGAAGTCCGCAAAGGTCTGCCCGATGCGCTCGATCTGCTGGTTATCTGCGCCGAAGCCGGGCTGACCGTCGATACCGGTTTTGCCCGCGTGGCGCGTGAACTGGGCCGTGCCTACCCCGAACTGGCCGACGAATTCGCACTGACCACGATCGAACTGGCATTCCTGAACGAGCGGCGCCAAGCGTTTGAAAACCTGAGCTATCGCGTGAACCTTGAAGCGGTCAAAGGCGTGACCGCGACGCTGATCCAGACCGAAAAATACGGCACCCCGCTGGCATCATCGCTGCGGGTGCTGTCAGCCGAATTCCGCAATGAGCGCATGATGCGTGCCGAAGAAAAAGCGGCACGGCTGCCGGCCATCATGACCGTGCCGCTGATCCTGTTCATCCTGCCGACGCTGTTCGTGGTGATCCTGGGACCTGCGGCCTGTTCGATCGCCGATAACTTCGTCAACAAGAAGATCGGCTGACCACGTCTGCCCTCGGCGCGGCAACGACGCGGGGCGAATAGCCGCCGCAGGTATGCCGGTGGCGACATGCCCGCTTTTTTGCGTCATGCTGCAGGGTGCTGCAAGAAGGGTTTACGATGCCACGTGTTCGTTCGATTGGCGCATTGGCGCCGGCGCTGATTTTGCTCGCCGCGCGGCCTGCCTTTGCCGAAGCGGCCCCTGCCGATCACAACTCTGTCGCGCCGCGCGGATTGCATGGACCAGGGAGCAAAAATCCAGAATCGCATCCAGCTCAAGAGCCTTTGTTTTGGCGTGATGTATTGCAAAAAACCGGTACCCGCTCGTTCGCATCACGCTCTAACCCGCCGGATCATGGTGCAATGGCTGGCATGGACATGCCCGCCGATCCATCGCACGCCGGGCACGCCATGATGCAAGGCGCGCTTGGCGCTTATGCGATGACGCGCGATGCATCGGGAACGGCTTGGCAACCCGATGCAGCACCGCATCAGGGTCTCCACGGACAATTGGGCGGCTGGAAAGCCATGCTGCACGGCTATGCCACCGCAATCCACGACGATCAGGGTGGTCTGCGGGGCGATCACAAGACGTTTGTGCAATCGCACGTCATGGCCATGGCGCAGCACCCGGTGGACGCAGGCATGGTGACACTTCACGGTGCGTTATCGCTCGATCCGCTGATGGGCCAAGCGGGCTACCCGCTGCTGTTGCAGACCGGTGAAACCGCAGATGGCAAAATGCCGCTTATTGATCGCCAGCACCCGCACAATTTCCTGTCGGAATTGTCGATTACATACAGCCGTCCGCTTGGATCTCATGTCACCGGGTTTGTTTATGCCGGCTATCCGGGTGAACCAGCGCTTGGCCCGGTTACCTATTTGCACCGCTTTGCCGGCATGGCCAATCCCGAAACTCCGATCGATCACCACTGGCTCGATTCAACGCACATTACCTTTGGCGTCATCACCGGCGGTCTTGCGCTTGGCCCGGTCAAGCTGGAAGTGTCCGATTTCACGGGCCGCGAACCCGATCAGCACCGCTGGGGCTTTAACCGCGCGCGATTCGATTCGTGGTCAACCCGCCTGACGGTCAACCCCACCACCAATTGGTCGATGCAGATCAGTTACGGGTCCATCCACAGTCCGGAACAACTGATGCCCGATGTCAATCAGCACCGGATTACCGCTTCGGCCACATATGACCGCGCTTTATCCAACGGCATTTGGGAGACCAGCGTTGCCTGGGGGCAAAACCGCAACCAGCCCGGCAACAGGCTTAACGCGTTCCTGGCGGAATCAGCGCTCAGCCTTGGCGCGAACACGATCTTTGGCCGCGCGGAAAATGCCGACAAGGATGAACTGTTGCTGCCCGGCAGCCCGTTGTCCGAACAGGTTTTCAATGTCTCGAAATTCAGCATCGGCTATTTCCGAACGCTTCCCACGGTGGCCCATCTCGCGCTTGATCTTGGTGGACTAATCAGCACATACGCCCTGCCTTTGGCGCTTGACGCGAGTTATGGATCGCAACCCACGTCATTCATGCTGTTTGCCCGGGTCAAATTCAAGTGAGCGAGCCACGACAAGGGCAAAGCCGGTTGCAGAACCTGGCCACGGTGCGCGCCGATGCCGGGTTTAGAGCGGAATGCGATTAGATTGAATTGCATTCCGCTCTAGAGTCATTGTTTTCGCGTGATTTTTTGCGAAAAACCGGTTCCCACTTTTTCGCATCACGCTCTAAAACCGGCGCTTTTGCAAATTTCGGGGCTTGATCTCGGCACCGGAATGGCAATGGTAGCGTGATGCAGTTCGATCAAACCGCATCATGCACTGGTTGCGAGAATTCCTGCCATGACGAAATCGACGGTGTGTTCGCGATAGCGGTCGCGCAAAGCTTCGGTCAGGGTGTCTTCGCCATAACAATGGCGCAGCACCAGCCGGGCTGAAAAGAACCGGTCGGCGGCACCCGTCAGCGTGAAATGGAACAGTTGCGGATCGACCCGGCGGAACGAACCGGTCGCGACTCCGGCGGCGATCAGCCGGTCATAAGCCACCCGCAGCGGGGTCAGGTACTGGTCGGCAATGCGCCGCGCCTCTGCCTCATCGCTGTCGCGCACCTGGCGCATCAGCAGCCGGTTGAGGTAGGGATAAGCAAAATAGGTGTCGATGCATTTGCCGATATGGCGGCGCAATTTAGCCTCGGGCGTCATGTCGTCTTTGGCGAGCAATGCATCGACCGAGCGGATGATTGCCACCATGTCGCGGTCAAGCAAGGCGTTGAGCATTCCCGCCTTGTTGCCGAAATAGTATTTGACCAGCGCCGAATTGAGCCCCGATCGCAGTGACAGTTCGGACAACGAAATATCGACCTGATCGCCTTCGCGCATAATCTGCGATGCGGTTTCCAGCAGCAGCTCGCGCGCGCCGGGCTGCGGGGATGCGGGCGCAGCGACGGCGGGTTTCACAGCGCTTCGACGATGGTCACATTCGCAACGCCGCCGCCTTCGCACATCGTCTGCAGACCATATTTCAACCCGCGCGCCTTTAGCGCGTTGAGCAGTGTCGCCATCAATTTGGTGCCCGATGCGCCCAGCGGATGACCCAGCGCAATCGCCCCGCCATTGACATTGAGCCGCGCCGGATCGGCCCCGGTGTGCTTGAGCCAGGCCAACGGTACCGAGGCAAAGGCTTCGTTGACTTCGAACAGATCAATATCACCGATGGTCAGCCCGGCGCGCGCCAGCGCCCGGTCGGTGGCAAACAGCGGTTCTTCCAGCATGATGACCGGATCGCCTGCGGTTACCGTCAATGTATGGATGCGGGCCAACGGGGTCAGATTATAGCGCTTGAGCGCGGCTTCGGATACCACCAGCACCGCGCTCGCACCATCGCAGATCTGGCTGGCGCTGGCCGCCGACAAAGCCCCGCCAGGAGTCATCAATTTGACCGAGGCGATGCTGTCAAGCGTCGCGTCAAAGCGGATGCCTTCGTCGATGGAATGGAGCGCCGGGCCATCAGCAGTGTCGATCTCCACCGGCACGATTTCATGGGCAAAAGCCCCGGCGCGCGTGGCGGCAATCGCCTTGTGATGGCTGTCGAGCGCAAACCGGTCGAGCTGATCCTTGGTCAGCCCATGTTTGGCCACGATCATTTCCGCGCCCATGAATTGCGACCACATCACGCCGGGATATTTCGCTTCCAGCCCGGGTGATTTGTACGTGCCAAGGCCATGTTCGGCATGAAATGCGGCGGTGCTTCCCATCGGCACCCGCGTCATGCTTTCCACCCCGGCAGCGATCACCACGTCCTGCACCCCGGACATGACCGCTTGCGCGGCAAACTGGATCGCCTGCTGCGATGATCCGCACTGGCGGTCAATCGTCACCGCCGGGGTCGATTCGGGCAGCAGTCGCGCCGCCAGCACCGCATTGCGCCCGACTTGCCCGGCCTGTTGCCCGCCCTGGCTGACACAGCCCATGATGACATCGTCAATCGCCTGCGGATCGATCCCGCTGCGCGCCACCAGGGCATCGAGCGTTTGCGCGGCCAGATCGACGGGATGCACCCCGGCAAGCCGTCCATTGCGCCGCCCGCCTGCAGTCCGCACCGCATCCACGATATAAGCCGTTGCCATGTCCCGCATACTCCAGAAAGCCGCCGCTGTTTAACTGTTCGATTAAGCAACTGCGGCGTGCCGGTCAAGCATGCCTTGAACGCGGCATTTGCGCCGTGCTTTGGCCTGTGGCACCGCTCGGCTCGATCATCATCCCGTTTGCAAAGGCAATGCCATGGCGCTTCCCCCGTTTCTGACCGTCGAACGCCAAGGCCGCGTGGTGGTGCTGACGATGAACCGGCCCGATGCGCTCAACGCCATCGGCTCGATCGAAGATTGCGACATGATCGTCGATACACTGTTTGCGCTGGGCAACGACCGCAGCGTTTGCGCGATTGTGCTGACCGGGGCTGGTCGCGCCTTTTGCAGCGGCGGCAATCTCCGGGGGATGCAGGCGCGCAACGGCATCGGCGTGCTCGATCAGCCGGATTCGACCCGCGCCAATTATCGGCGCGGGGTGCAGCGTGTGGTCCGCGCACTGCTCGATTGCGAAATTCCGCTGATTGCCGCGATCAACGGCCATGCCGTCGGGCTGGGACTCGATCTGGCGTGTCTGTGCGACATCCGCATCGCCGCCGACAGCGCGCGCATGGCGGCGAGCTTTATCAAAGTGGGAATCGTGCCCGGCGATGGCGGCGCGTGGACGTTGCAGCGCATCGTCGGCTATTCGCTCGCCGCCGAATTGCTGCTGACCGGGCGCAGCTTTGATGCCGCCTATGGCCAGACTATCGGGCTGGTCAGCCGCGTGGTGCCGCTGCCCGAACTGCTGCCCGCCGCGCTGGGCATCGCGCACGAAATCGCAGCCAACCCGCCGCGCGCGCTGCGGCTGACCAAAAAGCTGTTGCGCGAAGCGCAGCATGGCCGCGCGCACGACAGCCTTGAACTGTCCGCCGCCTATCAGGCCATCGCGCACGAAACGCGCGACCATGCCGAAGCGGTCGCGGCGATTCTCGACAAGCGGCCCCCGCATTTTACCGGCGAATGACGGTGGCGTGCGAAACCGCCTTTGTCGCGATGATGCGCGCACTGGCGAGCGATCCGGCGGCGCGCGGCTTGCGCGACGATGCGGCGGTGATCGCGTTCGGCAAGGAAACGCTGGTGATTACCCACGACATGATGGTCGAAGGGGTCCACTGGCTGCCCGGGCAGGATGAAGCCGACATCGCGTGGAAGCTGCTGGCGACCAATCTGTCCGATCTTGCCGCGAAGGGCGCTGTGCCGATTGGCGTGCTGCTGGGCTATACGCTGGGGCCGGATGACGCCCGCTTTGCGACAGGCCTGGGCGAAGCGCTGGCAGCATTCGGTGTGCCGTTGCTGGGCGGGGATAGCGTGTCGGGCACGCCCGGCGGCGGGCGCAGCCACGGGCTAACCGCGTTGGGCCGCGCGACCCATTGCCCGGTACCGGGGCGCGACGGGGCACAGCCGGGGGACCGGCTGTGGATCACCGGCCCGGTGGGCGCGGCCATGCTGGGGTTTGAAGCCTTGTGCAATGGGCTGGCAGGGGTCGAGACGCTGGCGTTTCGCCGCCCGGTGCCGTGCCTTGACGACGGAGTAGCGCTCGCCCCGTGGGTCAGCGCGATGATGGACGTGTCCGACGGGCTGCTGATCGATGCCATGCGACTGGCGCAAGCGAGCGCGATCACGCTTGATATCGCGTCTGCCGCTGTGCCTTTCGCCGCAGCGCTTGCCGATGATCGTCGCTACGATGCGATGACGTGGGGTGAAGACTATCAGTTGCTGTTCACGCTGCCCCCCGGTCAACACCCGCCCTGCCCTGCGCACGCGATTGGCAAAGCGCACGCATTCGGCGGTACCCATCTGCTGGTTGATGGCGCACCGCCGCGCGGACGGCTCGGCTATGTTCATGGCTAGCACCCACGCGCAAGGAAAGGCTTGCCGGGCGCAAATAAATCCCTAGAGCATCGCGCCAAACCGGGCGAACCGGGTTCGCCCGCGATGTCGGCGCACGCTTCAAAGGGGATGCCAACGTGAATCTCATTGCAATATCGATAGCTCTCGGTCTGCTGGCTATCGTCTATGGCTTTATCACCAGCCGTCAGGTGCTCGGCGCTTCGGCTGGCAACCAGATAATGCAAGACATTGCCGGGGCGATTCAGGAAGGTGCGCAAGCCTATCTGAAGCGCCAATATACCGCCATCGCGGTCGTTGGCGTGGTGGTGGCGGTGATCGTGCTGGTGTTTCTCGGGCCAATTGCCGCGACCGGATTTGTTATCGGCGCAACATTGTCGGGTGCCGCCGGTTTCATCGGCATGAATGTTTCGGTGCGCGCCAATGTGCGCACCGCCGCCGCCGCGCAAACCGGGCTGCAGGCCGGGCTGACGCTGGCGTTTCGCGCCGGGGCGATCACCGGACTGCTCGTGGCCGGGCTGGCGCTGCTGGCGATTGCAGGCTTTTTTGGCTATCTGACCGGGCCGGGCGGCTTTGCCCCCGATGCACGTACCGTGATTACTGCGCTCACTGCGCTCGCGCTCGGCGCATCGCTGGTGTCGATCTTTGCCCGGCTGGGCGGCGGGATCTTTACCAAAGCGGCGGACGTTGGGGCCGATCTGGTCGGCAAAGTCGAAGCGGGAATTCCCGAAGACGACCCACGCAATCCGGCGGTGATCGCCGACAACGTCGGTGACAATGTCGGCGATTGCGCCGGGATGGCCGCCGACTTGTTTGAGACTTATGTCGTGACCATCGGCGCGACGATGGTGCTGACCGCGCTGCTCGTCAAAGGGCTGGGCACCATGCTGCTGCCGCTGATGAGCCTGCCGCTGCTGATTGGCGGGGTATGCATTATCACGTCGATCATTGGCACCTATTTCGTGCGGCTGGGCGCTTCGAACAACATTATGGGGGCGATGTACAAAGGCTTTCTGGTGACGACGGTGCTGTCGATCCCGGCGATCTGGTTTGCCATCCGCTATACGCTCGGCGATGTTGATGCGGCGATCGGCCATTATACCACGGGCGGAGCGGTGCTCACCGGGCGCACGCTGTTTTACAGCACGCTCGTCGGGCTGGCGATCACCGGCCTAATCATCTGGATCACCGAATATTACACCGGCACAGGCTATCGCCCGGTGCGCTCCATCGCGAAAGCCTCGGTCACCGGGCATGGCACCAATGTCATTCAGGGACTGGCGATCAGCCTTGAAGCGACCGCACTGCCAACACTGGTAATCTGCGCCGGGATTGTGGTGTCGTACAAGCTGGGCGGGCTGATCGGCATCGCTTATGCCGCGACTGCGATGCTGGCGCTGGCCGGGATGGTCGTGGCGCTCGATGCCTATGGTCCGGTTACCGACAATGCCGGCGGGATCGCCGAAATGGCCGGGCTTGATGACTCGGTGCGCGAAAAGACCGATGCGCTCGATGCCGTGGGCAACACCACCAAAGCGGTGACCAAAGGCTATGCCATCGGGTCAGCCGGGCTTGCCGCGCTCGTGCTGTTTGGCGCTTATACCACCGATTTGCGCGAATTTTTCCCGGCGTTGAAAGTCGATTTCAGCCTGGAAAACCCCTATGTCATCGTTGGCTTGCTGCTCGGCGCGCTGTTGCCCTATCTGTTCGGGGCAATGGGCATGACCGCGGTGGGCCGCGCGGCGGGGGATGTGGTGGTCGATGTGCGCGACCAGTTTGCGTCAAACCCCGGCATTATGGCCGGGACCAGCCGACCCGACTATGCACGCACCGTCGATCTGGTGACCAAAGCGGCAATCAAGGAAATGATCGTGCCGTCGCTGCTGCCGGTGCTTGCACCAGTGGTGGTCTATTTCGTGATCGCCTGGGTGGCGGGCGCGGCCAATGGTTTTGCCGCGCTCGGCGCGTTGTTGCTGGGTGTGATCGTCAGCGGGCTGTTCGTCGCGCTGTCGATGACATCGGGCGGCGGGGCGTGGGACAATGCCAAAAAATACATCGAAGATGGCCACCACGGCGGCAAAGGCTCTGACGCGCACAAAGCGGCAGTGACCGGCGACACGGTGGGTGATCCCTACAAGGATACCGCAGGGCCAGCGGTCAACCCGATGATCAAGATCACCAATATCGTCGCGCTGCTGCTGCTGGCGGCGCTGGCGGGCCACGCAGTCTGATCGCTTCCCCGCCCGGCTACACCGGGCGGGGATTTGCGCGTGATGCCGACACCTTGAGCATGACCAGCATTGGTTTACCGGACCCGGCAGCGCGTGTGGCGGCGCTGCTGCGCCTGTTCGAGCTTGATAGTTCCGGGCCTGACCGGTTCATCGGCTCCAATCCCCCGAATGGCGAAGGGCGGATGTTTGGCGGGCAGGTCATTGCCCAGGCGCTCGTCGCCGCCGAGCGCACCGTGGCCGAAGACCGTCCGGTCCATTCGCTGCACGCCTATTTTCTGCGCGGCGGCGATGAAACGCAAAACCTTGATCTGGCGGTGCTGCGCGATCTGGATGGGGGCAGCTTTGCCAACCGGCGGGTTGTCGCCAGCCAGGCCGACAGTCCGATCCTGACGCTGGTCGCCTCGTTTCATCGGCGCGAACCCGGTGTGCATCATGCCGATGCGATGCCTGCCGTGCCACCGCCCGAAGATCTGCCGAGCGATGATGCGCTGCGCGCCCAGTATGTGAATCTGGTGCCCCCCGACCGGCAGTCGCGGATGCTGCGGCTAAGCGCCATCGAAATGCGCCCGGTCGAACCGCGCCACTGGATGAACCCCGCGCCCCGGCCCGCGCGATCGCACACCTGGTTTCGCACCGCCGCGCCGCTGCCCGATGATCCGCGTATCCACCGCGCGGTGCTGGCCCATGCGAGCGACATGACCCTGCTCGGCACGTGCACCCTGCCCCACGGGTTAAGCTGGATGACCGGCGCGATGAAGGGAGTCAGCCTTGACCACGCGCTGTGGTTCCACGATCATTTCCGCGCCGATGAATGGCTGCTCTATGCCTGCGACAGCCCGTGGGCCGGGCACGCGCGCGGGTTCAACCGCGGGCAGATCTTCACCCGCGATGGCCGTCTGGTCGCCAGCGTGGCACAAGAAGGATTGATCCGGGTGCTGGCGACACCATAAGCCCCCGCCCCTTTAGGGGAGGGGGTTGGGGGCTCTCACCTTGGTAAGAGTGTGCGAACCGCCGAGCAACCGACCAGCAACCATCGCCGCTCCGCTCAAATCTTGATCTGGCTGCCCAATTCGACCACGCGGTTGGTCGGCAGGCGGAAAAATTCCATAGCGCTGGCCGAATTTCGCAACATCCACGCAAACAGCTTTTCGCGCCACAATGCCATGCCCGGTGTGTCAGATGCCAGCAGCGTCTGGCGCGACAGGAAAAAGCTGGTGCGCATCATGTCAAACCGTTCACCGCCCAAGGTGATCGTTTGCAAGGCATGCGGCACGTCAGTTTCTTCCAGAAAGCCAAAGCGCAGCGTCAGCCGGTAAAACCCGCTGCCAAAATCGCGCACGACCGCGCGCGACCCGGGATCGACGAACGGGGTGTCTTCGATCTGCACGGTCATCAGCACGATGCGTTCGTGCAGCACTTTGTTGTGCTTCATATTGTGCAGCAGCGCCGATGGCACGCCAGCCGCCGCCGATGCCATGAACACTGCCGTACCCGGCACGCGGATCGCGCTGGCATGGGCGGATTTGGTAAACACTTCGAGCGGAATGCCGCTCGCCGCCATCCGGTTGCGCAACAGCGCGCGCCCGCGCGACCATGTCGTCAGCAGCACAAACACCACCCCGCCCATCAACAGCGGCACCCAGCCGCCATCGGGAACTTTGGTCAGGTTGGCCGCCAGATAGACCCCGTCAACCAGCATGAACAATGTCAGCAGCGGCAGCGCCAGCGCTTTGGGCCAATGCCACAGCCGCGCCAGCACCACTGCCAGCAGCACATTGTCGATCATCATTGCGCCGGTCACCGCCACGCCATACGTCGCGGTCAGATTTGTCGAACGCTGGAACACCAGCACCAGTACGATCACCGCCACCAGCAACGCCTGATTGATCGCCGGAATATAGATCTGCCCCGCCGCCAGACTGGTATGGCGGATCGTCATGCGCGGGATAAAGCCCAACTGGATCGCCTGTTGCGTTACCGAAAACACGCCCGAAATCACCGCTTGCGAAGCGATGATCGCCGCCAAGCTGGCCAGAATCAGCAACGGCCACTGAAACCAGTGCGGGGCGAGCAAATAGAATGGGCTGGTCAGCGCGCCGTGATCGCGCAGCAGCAGCGCCGCCTGCCCCAGATAATTGAGCACGAGCGCTGGCAGGACCACCGTCAACCACGACAGCCGGATCGGCAAGCGTCCGAAATGGCCCATATCGGCATAAAGCGCTTCGGCCCCGGTTACCGCCAGCACCGCTGCGCCCATTGCCAGAAAGCCACGTCCGGGATCGGCGGCAAACATCAGCAGCGCGTAATGTGGCGACAAGGCCGCGATCACGTGCGGGTTGCTTCCCACGCTAATCGCCCCAAGCACCGCAATCGTGGCGAAATAGGCCAGCATCACCGGGCCGAAAAATGTCGCCAGCCGCGCCGTACCGCGCGATTGCAGCACGAACAGCCCGATCAGCATCAACACCACCAGCGGCACAACCGCATAATGCAGTTCAGGGCGATAGACCGCCACGCCCTCGATTGCGCCCATCACCGATACCGCCGGGGTAATCATCGCATCGCCATAGAACAGCGCGGTGGCAAACACCCCCAGCAGGATCACCCCGCGCCCCCAGCGTTTGCCCACGCCCTGCCGGTTTATCAGCGCCAGCAGCGCCAGACTGCCACCCTCGCCCCGATTGTCCGCGCGCATCAGCACGATGACATACTTCAGCGTGACCATAATCAGCATCGACCAGAACATCAGGCTGACAATGCCATGAATATGCAGCGAATCGAGCGGCAACGGGTGACGCCCGGCGAATGTATCGCGCAAGGCATACAGCGGGCTGGTGCCGATGTCGCCAAACACCACCCCCATCGCCCCCACCGCCAGCCGCGCAAGGCCGCCGTTGTCGGGCGCAGAGACAGACCGGGCGCGCCCGCGTGCGGGATCAGACGCGCTGGCGTCGGGGCCTGATGGGCTCATGGTGCAGGGGGTGCGGACGCGCCGCTCTCGGCGGCAATGGCAGCATCGAGTTGCACCAGCCGCCCGGCAAGTTCGGTACGGAATGGCGAATCCGCAGGCAGGCGCGTCATCACGTCGGCCCACAGGCCGCGCGCTTCGACCAGATGCCCCGATTGCGCCAACGCCAGCCCCATAAAGAACGGCGGCCCGGGATGTTCCGGATCCAACTGAGCCGCACGCCGAAATGCAAACTTGGCCGCCGGTGTCACCAGCCCGTCGCTGTGCCCGATCAGCGCATTGCCAAGCGCCACCCACAGATCGGGATCATCGGGGTGCTCGTGCACCGCGTTACCCAGAAAATCGGCCGCAGCACGAAACTGCCCGGCGCGCGCCAGTGCATCAGACACCACCAGCCACGATTGGCCTTGGCCAAATTTGTCGCCCAGCGCCTGGCGCTGGCGCGACAATTCGGCATCGGCGGCGCGCTGGTTTTCGACCGGGGCCTTTGGCGCGCCCGCAACACCGGGATGGGCCTGGATTGCATAGCCCGCCAGCCCGAACAGCAGCGCCGCAGCGGTGATTTCCCACGTTGCGCGCGGCAGCTTCATCACCACCACCAGCAACGCCAGAACGGTGGCCGCCAGGCCCACGATAACCACCCACGTCATGTCTGGTCCCTATCGCCAGCGTTGCGGAACCGCCCGCGCAACAGCAGCGCGGCCAGCGCCAGAATCACCACTGGCGCGGCAAACAGCGGCCAGGTCAACGGTTTGACTTGCGGGCTATACGTCACGTAATCGCCATAGCGCGCGATCAGCCATTGGCGGATGTGTTCGGGATCTTCACCCCGCGCGATGCGCACGCGCACTTCGCTGCGCATGTCACCAGCAATCGATGCATCGGAATCGGCAATCGACTGACTTTGGCACATCACGCAGCGCAAAGTTACCATCAGCGCCTTGGCGCGCGCCTCCGCCACCGGATCGTCCAACTGGCGATAGGCATAAGGCGCGGGCGGCACGTTTTCCTGTGCCACCACCGGCGTGGCACACAGCAGCGCGAGCGCCAGGACAATCGCATACTTCACGATTGCGCCTCCTTTAACAACGCGATCAGCTTGGGCACGTCATCAGCGCGGATTTCGCCGATATGCTGATAGCGGATCACCCCGCGACCATCGATCACATAGGTTTCCGGCACTCCGGATGATCCTATCGCGATCTGCACCACGCGTTCATCGTCGCGGCCAATCGCAGTATAAGGATTGCCGTTGTTAGCCAAAAACCGCGTCAGATCATCGCGCCGGTCATGGATCGCTACTCCGTCGATTTCCACCCCGGCTTGCGACAGCGCAGCCAGTTGCGGTGCTTCTGCCGCGCAAGGAACGCACCAACTGGCAAAGATATTGAGCAATTTGGGTTTGCCCTGGTGAAATGCGCTGGTGGCCAGCCCGGGCCGGTCTGCCGCAGCGGGCGGCAAGGCGAATTGCGGCAACGGATTGCCGACAAAGGCGCTGACGACATTGTTGGAGGCGGGTCGCATCAGGCCATGGATGAACAGCGCAAACAGCCCGCCAAACAGCACCAGTGGCAGCCAGATCGCCAGCCGCCGCGTGGATGCAGAATCGGTTCGGGCAGGGCTGGTCACTGGCCCGATCGCCGCCCGGCGATCTTGTGCCGGGCAAAGTGCCGCCGCAGATCGCTCAACACCCGGCCCAGCAGCGACAATGCCCCGCCGAGCGCGACCAGCGCCCCGCCCAGCCAGATCAGCGGGACGAATGGTTTCCACCAGAACCGCATCTGCCAGCGGCCATCTTGCGCCTGTTCGCCCAGCACGACGTAGAGCTGCCCGTTCCAACGCGTTTCGAGCGCGGATTCATTGCGTGTGCCGGGTGGGTTGGCAAAAGTTTCGGCTTTGGGATGCAGCAACACGGTCGCGCCACCAGCATAGCGTGTTTCCACTGTCGCCTCCAGCGCGGTCCAATTCGGCCCGGCGACCGGGGTGATTGCATGGAGCCGCACGTGCCAAGGGCCGACTTCGCGCGCATCGCCTTCGGCCAGTGCGGCCAACCGCTCGACCGAATAGGCGCTTTCGCTCGCCATGCCGAACAGCGCCACTGCGATTCCGGCATGCGCCACCACCATGCCCCACACTGGCAAGGGTGTGCGCCGCAGATCGCGCCCTGCAAGGCTGAGCAGGCTGGCAGGGAACAGCCCGCTCGCCAGTGCCAGCCCGATAGCGGGGATCAAGCCAATCGGCCCGGCCCACTCAACCCAGCCAAACACCGCCAGTGCCAGCGCCCCGCACGTCAGCAATGGCCAGGCCACGCGCCGCGCACGATCCCCGCCCAGCCGGTCATGCCGCCAGCGCAGCAGCGGCCCGCCCGCCATCACCACCACCATCGGAAAGGCAAACAGCGCCGCCGCCGGGTTGAAATAGGGCGCTCCAACCGACACTTTCACGCCATAAGCTTCTGTCACCAGCGGATAGAGCGTGCCGATCAGCACGATCCCGAGTATCCCCGACAGCATCACATTGTTGAACACCAGCGCGGCTTCGCGGCTGACTAAGGCAAAACGCTTACCCTCGGCCACGGTACCGGCGCGCAGCGTGAACAGCGCCAGCGCCCCACCGATATTGATCGCGAGCAGCGCCAGAATAAACGTCCCGCGCTGCGGATCGACCGCAAAGGCATGAACCGATGTCAAAATGCCGGATCGCACCAGAAATGTGCCAACCATCGACATCGAAAACGCCACCACGCCCAGCATCACCGTCCACGCGCGCAAGGCATCGCGGCTGGCCAGCACCGATACCGAATGAAGCAGCGCAGTCGCCGCCAACCACGGCATGAGAGACGCGTTTTCAACCGGATCCCAAAACCCCAATTCAGTCGCTTGTTGATAATACTCCGCCGCTTTCCGGTAGTGATCCGCAGAAGCCTCTTTTAGACCCATCCGTGCTTCGTTCTGGGCCAGACGCTGCTGATAAAGCAGCCCCGTATCGGCGCGGAGACGCCAGTATTCGGGGTTGTTCTCGATCCCCCGCTTGTAAATTTCGAGGCCTTTTTGAATCCAGAACTGGGAGGCCTTGAGGCGTTTGAGGTCATTCGGCTCCTTCCGATCCATCAAGGCCCCGATCGAGGCATTCCAAGCCAGATGCCAACCACCGATATCCCAAAAGGTCGAGGCCCGGGGTTGGAGCGAGGTGCAAAGATTGATCAGTCCGCCCATGCGAAACCACTCCTCATCCTCCCAGGCTTGCGTGACCTGGAGCCAGACCAGATCCGCCACCACACTGCGCATGCCGCTGAGCACCCCGATGCTCAACCCCTGCCCGAGCTCATCGCGCAATTGCCGGGTCATGGTGACGCCGTGATAACGAAGCATGTCCTGCTGGCGGGTGATGTCCTGCTCCCACATGATCTTAAACGGCGCCCAGATGCCCAGGATCAGGGCAACGAGAAAGGCGCGGCGAAGTCGCAGGCGTAGGGGAAGGCCGTTCATAGTTCGCGGTAATCGAAGATGACGACGCTGACGGCGAGCAGCACGATGACGTAGACATCCGCGTAGCCCAGGAGGTTCAGCGTGGCGTGCCAGGAGACGCGGTTCCCGGCCAGAATCTCATCCACGATCGTGAAAGAATTCATGTCGGGAATCAGCAGGGAAATGAACCCCAGCAATCCACTCTGGAAAATGGAAGTCTCCGCTCCCCGCGAAAGCCAGAAAATCCGGGCCGTGCTTTCCATATGCCCGATGAGGTAGATGAAAAAGGTCATGATGATGGTGAAGATGGATGAGGTGGCAAAGGTCGAAATCAGCAGAGCAATAGCGGAGGTCATGACCAGCTTGGCGAAGATCAGCACGATGGCCTCTATGAGTTGTGGATCGCGAACCTGGTCCTTGATCTGCTGGATGTCGTGATCGTGCATTTCAACCGCGTGGGGGTTGGCGTGCCAGTCGCCCGTCTGGGCGTACTGTGCCTCGGTATTGTCGATGCCGAGCCGTTCCTGCCAGTAAAGGGCTGCCGAAAAGGCGAGTGACATCAGGGCGACGAAAAGCGCCAGCAGAAGCACGACCCCAAAGAATTTACCGAGGAGGAAATCGGCCCGCCGCACGGGCTTGGCCAGCACGGTGTAGATGGTGCGGTTGGCCAGTTCCTGGGGGATCAACTGCGCCGTGGACCAGAGCGTGATGAAGAAGCCAAACAGCCCGATGGCCCCACAGCCGAAATCTTTCACAAATTTGATCTGCTCGGAAAAGAGTCCCGCGTTATCGAGGCCCGGAGTCGCCAGCCCGGAAACAAAAACGGAGCACGCGACGAGAACGAGGGCAAAAAGGAAAAGGACGTTGAGAACCTTCTGCCGCACGGCTTCCGTGAGCGTGATGCGGCTGATGACAAGGATGCGGTAGAGAGACGAGATCATGACTTGGACCTGGATGAGGATTCAGGAGCAACCTGGGCCTGGACGGTGCGGAGGTAGAGTTGCTCCAGGGACAGATGGGGGCGGGTGAACTTGATTTCGCCGTCGTCAATGCCGGACTGCTTGAGCAGTTCGCGCAATTTCTGCTGTTGATCCACGGTAAGATTGGTGGAGAGATTCACCTGGGTCCCCTTGTTCTCGACCAGCAGCGTATCGAGAGGGCCTTCGAGAACCTTGCGCCCCAGGGAGAAGATGGCGACACGATCGGCAACTTCCTGCACCTGCTCCAGCAAGTGCGAGGAGAAGACCACGGTCTTGCCCATTTTTTTCAAGCGCAGGATCAGATCGCGGATTTGCGCGGAACCAAGGGGATCAACGCCGGCGGTCGGTTCGTCGAGAAAGAGAAGATCGGGATCGTGAATGAGCGCCTGGGCCAGCCCGATGCGCTGGAGCATGCCTTTTGAGTAGGAGCGGAGCGGACGCTCGCGGCCATTTTGCAGACCGACCAGCTCAATGAGCTCTTCAATACGCTTTTCGAGTTTGGCACCGGTGACGCCGCAAAGCTTGCCGTAGAAACGCAAAGTTTCGTCTCCGGTCAGGAAGCCATAGAAATAGGGATTCTCCGGGAGGAAGCCGACACGTCGGCGCGCATCCAGACTATCGGGCGGCAGTCCGAAAACCCGGGCCTCACCTTCGCTGGCCACGATCAGGCCGAGCAGCAACTTCAGCGTCGTGCTTTTACCGGAGCCGTTGGGGCCGAGAAGACCAAAGACTTCACCCTGTTG
>CAINGT010000088.1 GCA_903848655.1 uncultured Sphingomonadales bacterium | reverse complement strand
CCCTCCGTCAGCCCTTCGGGCTGCCACCTCCCCCAAGGGGGGAGGAACTGGTGCAAGGGCGCGGGCTTGCGCAGTTATCGCATCAGCACGAGTTCTTCGGCCATTGATGGGTGCAGCGCGATGGTGGAGTCGAAATCGGCTTTGGTCAGCCCGGCTTTGACCGCGATGGCGGCGGCTTGCAGGATTTCGGGGGCGTCGGGGCCGATCATGTGGATGCCGACAATGCGATCCGTCGCGCCATCGACCACCAGCTTGTAAAATCCGCGCTCGATCCGCTGGCTGAAAGTGTTTTTCATCGGGCGAAAGTCTGACGTGAACACGCGCACATCGGGATAGGCCGCGCGCGCTTCGGCTTCGGTCAGCCCGACTGCGGCCAGCGGCGGTTGCGAAAACACCGCGCTGGGGATCGCGTCATAGGCCACTGCGGCGCGCTTGCCGCCAAATTGCGCATCGGCAAAGGCCTGACCTTCGCGGATCGCCACCGGGGTCAGTTGCACCCGGTCGGTCACATCGCCAATCGCGAACACGCTGGGGCAAATGGTGCGCGCATCGTTATCGACCGGCACTTCGCCGCGCGCGCCCAAGGTGATACCCACGCTCTCCAGCCCCAGCCCATCCGTATTGGCGCGCCGCCCGATGGCCACCAGCACGGCATCGGCGGGGATCGGCGTGCTGCCATCGCGCAGATAGACCAACAAGCTGCCATCCGCGGCTTTTTCAACCCGTTCGAACCCGCAATTGAAGCGATAGGCAATGCCGCGCGCGCGGGTGATCGCCAGCAGCCGCTCGGTCAGATCGCTGTCATACGACCGCAGGATCGCGTCGCTGCGGTTGACCACGGTAACCGCGCTGCCCAACGCATTGAAGATGCCGGCAAATTCCATCGCGATATAGCCCGCCCCCGCGATCACCACGCGCGCGGGCAGCGATGCAAGCTGGAACACCTCGTTCGAGGTCAGGCACAAGTCCGCGCCGGGAAAATCGGGCACGACCGGCCAAGCGCCCGTGGCGATCAGGATCTTGCCCGCCGTGACCGTCCGCCCGGATTCGCGCAGCCGCACGTCATGCGGCCCGACCACTTCGGCGTGGTCGAGGAAATGCGCGACATGGTTGCTATCGAGCGTGCGCGTATATGCCGCATTGAGCCGGTCAACATCGCGCGCCACTGCATCGCGCAAAGTCGGCCAGTCGAACGTCGCGCCCGCGATGGTCCAGCCATAATCGGCGGCGTGCGCCAGATCATCGGAAAATTGCGCGGCATAGACCAGCAGCTTTTTGGGCACGCAGCCCCGAATGACGCAGGTGCCGCCGATGCGGAACGATTCGGCCACTGCCACGCGCGCGCCGTGGCTGGCGGCGATGCGGCTGGCACGCACCCCGCCCGATCCTGCCCCGATCACGAACAGATCATAATCCCACTGCGGTTGCGCCATTTTGATTCCCATCCTTACCGCATATGGTGCGGCCGGCGCGCGCGTCAACCGATCCCGGCCAGCGCGAGCAAAGCTTCGGTCGAAGCATCGAACCCGGCACCACCCCCGGACTCAATCTTCTTGGCAATCGCCTTGCCAAGTTCCACCCCGAACTGGTCGAACGGATTGATGCCGAGCAGCACTGCCGAAACGAATGTGCGCTGTTCGTGAAACGCGATCAGCGCACCCAGCGCCGCCGGGGTCAGATCATCGATCAGGATCGTTGCCGATGGGCGGTTGCCGGGATAGGCGCGCGCGCCATCGTCCGACGCCTGCCCCGCCATCAGCGCCGCGCCTTGGGCAAAGCAGTTCGACAGCAGGATCTGATGGTGCGCCGGGTCAAGATCGTGGCCCGGCACTTTGACCGCGATGAAATCGACCGGGATCAGATGCGTGCCCTGATGCAGCAATTGAAACACCGCGTGTTGCGCATCGGTGCCGACCCCGCCCCACGTGACCGGCGCGCTCGGCCGGGTGAGCGGCGCGCCTTGCGCGGTGACGCGCTTGCCGTTCGATTCCATTTCCAACTGTTGCAGATAAGACGGCAGCAGCGCCAGTCGCTCATCATAGGCAAACACCGCGCGCGTTTGGCAGCGCAAGGCCTGAGCATAGATCAGATCGGCAAAGGCGGCGCGCACCACGGCGTTATCGGCTAGCGGGGTTTCGAGAAAATGCCGGTCGATGACCGCGCCGCCATCAAGCATCTGGGCAAAGCCGTCATAACCCAGCGCGAGCGCAATCGGAAAGCCGATCGACGACCACAGCGAATAGCGCCCACCGACGCTTTGCGCAAACGGCAGCACGCGCGTTTCATCGACCCCCCATGCCACTGCACGGTCAGGATCGGCGGTCAACGCGATGACCCGGCCATAGACATCATCGACCCCGCCCGCGCGCAGCCAGTCGAGCGCCGATGCGGCATTGACCAGCGTTTCGGTGGTGGTGAATGTCTTGGACGCGAGCGCGATCATCGTCGTGGCGGGATCGCAGCGGCGGAACGCGGCTTCGAGCGCGCAACCGTCGATATTCGATACGACATGCACCGCCACGCGCGCGCTGTCGCGTGTCAAAGCGTCGATGGCGAGCGCTGGACCGAGCGCTGATCCGCCGATGCCGATGTGGATCAGCGAGCGGACTTCGCCAAACAGCCCGTCATGGATCGCTTCGACCAGCGCGCGGGTGCGTTCGTGCAGCGCTTCGGCTTCGACCACGCTCGCGGGCGATCCGCTGCCGCGTTCGGCAGTATGTTCGGCCGCGCGGCCTTCGGTCGTGTTGATCGGCTCGCCCGCGAACAGTTGGCGGCGCTTGTCGGCAAAGTTCTGGTGTTCGGCGATGCGCGTCAGCACCGCTTGTGCCTCGGCGCACAGATGTGTCTTTGACCAGTCAAAGCGAATCGCACCATCGGCAAGATCGAGCGTGCTGACCGTGCGCGCCAAGCGGTCGGAATCGGCAAACAAGGCGGTCAACGAAGGAAAGGCAATCTGTTCAAGCTCTGCCCACAGCGCGGTCAGCGTATCGGTCATCGGTTATCCCCAAACATGGTCGCCGATCCGGCGTCGCCTCCTTGTGCCCGCTTGCGCGGCTTGCGCCAAGCGGTTGCATTGCTATGCATACGTGCGGTGAAGCAATCAGTTGTCGCTTGACGGAACGCGCCCGGCCCAACATGACCGCGACGATGACCGAGACGCCCGACCCCGCCCCCAAACATCCCGCTGGCCACGACCCCGTTGCCGCCATCGCCGCGAAAGTCGTGCGCGGGGATCAGCCGGGCAAGCCGAAGGACGAGGAAAATTTCTTTGTTTTCCTGATTAAGCTGGTGCTGGTCGTCGGCATTTTCCGCAGCTTTGTGTTTTCACCGTTCAACATTCCGTCCGAATCGATGCAACCCCGGCTGGTCAATGGCGACTATCTGCTCGCTGCCAAATGGCCTTATGGCTTTTCGCGCTATTCGCTGCCGTTCAGCCTGCCACTAATTCCCGGACGGATCCTGGCGCATCAGCCGCAGCGCGGCGATGTGGCGATCTTCAAGGCCCCGCCAGTCAACGATCTGGACTATATCAAGCGCGTGATTGGCCTGCCCGGCGATACCGTGCAGATGAAAGGCGGGGTGCTGTTCCTGAACGGCGTGGCCGTGCCCAAAGTGCGCCAGGCCGATTTCGTGGTGCGCGTGTCGCCCAATACCACCTGCCATTCGGTCGAATTCGAAGTGCTGGAAAAAGACGGCAATCCCACCTGCCATTATCCGCAATTCCGCGAAACTCTGCCCGGCGGAAAAAGCTATAACGTGCTCGATTTTGGCTATTCTCCGCAAGATGATACGCCGCCAGTGGTAGTGCCCGCCGGGCACTTGTTCCTGATGGGCGATAACCGCGACAATTCGATGGACAGCCGGTTTCCCGCAATGGAAGGCGGCGGCATCGGCCTGGTGCCGCAGGAAAATCTGGTGGGCCGTGCGACCATCGTGATGTGGTCAACCGATGGCGGGGCGAACTGGTTCCTGCCGTGGACGTGGTTTACCGCCGCGCGGTGGAACCGCATCGGGGGCACGTTCTGAGCGCCGCGCTCGATCCGGCGGCACGGGCATTTCTGACCGCACTGACCGGCGGCGCACCGGCGCGTGATGATCTGTGGCAAGCGGCGCTGACTCATGGCTCGCTGGGCGAAGCGCGCGATTATCAGCGGCTGGAATTTCTGGGCGACCGGGTGCTCGGGCTGGTGATCGCCGAATGGCTGCACGAAGATGCGGGTGCCAGTGAAGGCGCGCTGTCGCAGCGCTTGAACGTGCTGGTCAGCCGCGAAACCAACGCCGGGGTCGCCCGCGCGCTGGGGATTGCGCCGCATATCCGGCTGGGCAAACAGGCGCGCGACGATGGCGCGGCGGGCAGCGACAATATTCTGGGCGATGTGATCGAAGCGGTGATCGGCGCGCTGTTCGTCGAACGCGGCTATGATGCCGCACGCGATTTCGTCCGCCGCGCCTGGGCACCGCCGATGGCCGCCGGGCAGCGCAAGCATCCCAAAGCGGCATTGCAGGAATGGGCGGCGGGCAACCGGCGCAAACCCCCGGTCTATACACTGGTGGCGCGCGAAGGCCCGGACCATGCCGCGACCTTCACCGTGACCGTCACCGTGCACGGCGTGGGTGAAGCGAGCGCGCGCGGATCAAGCAAACAGGATGCTGAAACCAGCGCGGCGCGCGATTTCATGGATCGCTTCGGATGATCGAAATTGTATCAAGAAATCCTTATAAATTTCATATAATAAAGTGATATACTATGGAATCCGCTGAGCTTAGCCCTGCCCCGCCGCATTGTGGCCTTGTTGCAGTGATCGGCGCGCCCAATGCGGGCAAATCGACGCTGGTCAATGCGCTGGTCGGGCAGAAAGTCGCCATCGTTTCGGCCAAAGCGCAGACCACGCGCGCGCGGTTGATGGGGATCGCCATTCACGGGGCGGCGCAAATCATGCTGGTCGATACTCCCGGCTTGTTCGAACCCCGGCGGCGGCTTGACCGCGCGATGGTCCACGCCGCGTGGGAAGGCGCGCAAGCCGCCGATGCGGTGGTGCTGGTGGTCGATGCGCGCAAAAAGAACCGCGACTATCTTGCGCCGATCTTAACGTCGCTGGCCGCGCGCCCCGAACGGCGCATTCTGGTGCTCAACAAAGTCGATGGCACGGCAAAAGAACCCTTGTTGATCGCCGCAGCGGAGTTGAGCGCGGCAGGCGGGTTTGACGAAGTGTTCTTTGTCTCTGCGCTGACCGGCGACGGTGTTCCCGAATTGAAAGCGCAATTGGCAGCACTGATGCCGCAAGGGCCGTGGCATTATCCCGAAGATCAGGTGTCGGACGCGTCCGAACGCCTGCTCGCAACTGAAATCACCCGCGAACAGCTCTACCGCCAGTTGCACGACGAATTGCCCTATGACAGCGCGGTGCGGCCCGAAAGCTATCAGACACGCAAAGACGGATCGATCGAGATCCATCAGCAAATCGTGATCGCGCGCGACAGCCAGCGCCCCATCGTGCTGGGCAAAGGCGGCGCACGGCTCAAAGCCATTGGCGAAGCCGCGCGGCGCGAACTGGCCACGCTGCTGGGTGCCAAAGTGCACTTGTTCCTGCACGTCAAAGTCGAAGAAAACTGGGCTGACAGCCGCGAAGTCTATGAAGAGATCGGGCTTGACTGGGTGAAGTGACGGCACAACGGGGCAACCTGTTGCAGTGAAACAGTATTTTGCGCTGGCGTGTGATGCGATCCGCCGAAATCACATCATGCTTCGGATCAGCGAATGTGCGGGACGAGTCTATGGCAGAATTGGCTGACCGGTCTTTGCCACCCGCCACGACCCGGTGGTGGAGCGTGTCCCGTGCGAGGGCGGGGGGCTGGCTGCTGCTGCTTCTGCACTATGCCGCGATTGCGCTGGCGTTTCGGCTTATCATGTTTGGCAATCCGGTCGTCCATGTCGATGAACAGTTCTATCTGCTGGTGGCTGACCAGTGGCGGCATGGGGCGCTGCCGTTCGTCGATGTGTGGGATCGCAAGCCGATCGGGCTGTTCATGCTCTATCGTCTGTTTCTGGCGGTGCCGGGCGATCCGGTATTCGTCTATCAACTGTTCGGGCTGGCCGCGACTGCCGCGACTGCGCTAGTGGTTCAGCGGTTGGCGCGCGCTATCGCACCGGATGGGTCAGCCTGGCTCGCTGGAATTGTCTATATCTTTGCCATGCCGGCGTTTTCCTGTTCTTTCGGGCAGGCTCCGGTGTTTTACAATCTGCTCATGGCGCTGGCCGCTTGGCAATTGATCGCGGTTTGGAAACGGCCCGAGGCACCGCACCTGATCGCGCGCGGTCTGGTGGTGATGGCGCTGGTCGGACTGGCACTTCAGATCAAATATTCGGTACTGTTCGAAGGGGTCGCATTCGGCGCGCTGCTGCTGGCGCGCGGTTGGGCCGATCTGTGGCGCTGGCGGCGGCTGGCATGGGCCAGTCTCGCGTGGAGCGGTGCGGCGCTGCTGCCAACGGTGCTGGCGTTTGTCAGCTATGCCGCCATCGGCCATGGCAGAGAATTCATTCAGGCCAATTTTCTTTCGATCCTGCAACGCCTGCCCGATGGCAGTGCGTCGTGGTGGCGGCTGGGCACGCAGATGCTGGCGCTGACCCCGTTTTGGCTGGCACTGCTGGTGGCACCGCGCTGGCTGGCGATGCCTGCGCCCCGCGATCCAGTTGCGCTGCCGGTGCTGCGCGCATGGGCGCTTGCGGCAATTGGCGGCTATTTGCTGTTCGGCACGTGGTACGACCATTATGTCGCACCTATGCTGGTCCCGCTATCGGTGCTGGCTGCTCCCGTGCTGGCGCGCACGGCCGCGCGCGAACGCTGGTTCGGGCGGCTGCTGCTGCTCTCCAGTGCGATAGGCGGGCTCGCCGTGATGGGAATTCAGTTCCGCAACCACGGCACGGCAAAGCAGTTCGACGCGATGACCGCACTGATCCAGCGCGAAATGCATGGCGGCTGTTTCTATATGTTCGATGGCGAGCCGTGGCTTTACCACAGCGTCGGTGCCTGCATCCCCACGCGCTATGCCTTTGCCACCCATCTCAACACTTGGACCGAGGCGCCGGCAATCGGCGTCGATCCGGCAGACGAAGTCGCGCGTATAATGCGCACCCGCCCCGATGTCGTGCTGATCGGCGAATGGCAGGACATTTATCTGCCGAACCGGGTTACCCGCGCGCTGATGAAAGATGTCCTGACGCGCGATTACGAACGCTATTCCGGGTTTGTGCTCGGCACGCACCATTTCGGATTGTACCGGCTGAAACGCGCGCGATAGACGCAGCGTCAGCTTGGAGGCGTCAGCTTGGCGGCGGTTTTTTCGCCGGGGCCTGCTTTTTTGCCGGTGCTTTCTTTGTCACGGTCTTTTTTGCCGCAGTCTTTTTGGCCGGAGCCTTTTTCGCCGCTGGGGCCTTCTTCGCCGGGGCTTTCTTGCGGCCTTTGGCAGGGGCGGCGGCGGCGCGGGCGTCGAGCAGCGCGGTGGCGAGGTCGAGCGTCAGCGTTTCGGCGGTCTGGTCTTTGGGCAGGGTGGCGTTGGTGGTGCCGTCGGTGACGTAAGCGCCATAGCGACCGGCCATCAGCCGAACCGACGCGCCCGAGACCGGGTGATCGCCCAACACTTTGAGCGGTTCGGGCGCACTGCGCGGGCCGCGTCCACCGGCGGCGGCTTCGGCGAGTTTGACCACGGCGGCATTCATGCCAGTGTCGAACACTTCGGCAGTGGCGCGCAGCCGCGCATATTTGCCGTCGTGCGCCAGATAGGGGCCGTAGCGCCCAATCGAAGCGGTGATCGGCTTGCCCGATTCGGGATGGGTGCCGACTTCGCGCGGCAACGACAGCAATCCGAGCGCCCAGTCGAGGTCAAGTTCGGCGAGATCTTTGGGGATCGACGCGCGTTTCGCCTCTTTGCCTTCGCCCAACTGGACATAAGGCCCAAACCGCCCGCTGCGCCGCACGACCTCCAGCCCGCTAACCGGATCGACCCCGAGCGCGGCATCGTCGCCGCCCCCGCCCTCGCCGCCATCCTGCCCTTGGCCGAATCTGCGCGTAAATTTGCATTCGGGATAGTTCGAACACGCGACAAACGCGCCATAGCGCCCGCCGCGCAAGGACAGCCGCCCGGCCCCGCATTTGGGGCATTGCCGGGGATCGCCGCCATCGGCGGGCACAGGGAACAAGTAATCGGCGAGGAACAGATCAAGCTCTGCGGTGACTTCGCTGGGCTTGCGCTCCATCACTTCGTCGGACTTGGGCTTGAAATCGCGCCAGAATGCCGCAAGCACGCTGCGCCAGGCGGCGCGCCCGCCCGACACGTCATCGAGTTCCTGCTCCATCCCCGCCGTAAAGTCATAAGCGACATAACGCGGGAAAAACCGTTCGAGAAACGCGGTCAACAGCCGCCCCGATTCTTCGGCAAAAAAGCGGTTCTTGTCGATCCGCACATAGGCGCGGTCCTTGATTACCTGAATCGTCGCGGCATATGTTGACGGGCGGCCGATCCCCAATTCTTCCAGCCGTTTGACGAGGCTCGCTTCGGCATAGCGCGGCGGCGGCTGGGTGAAGTGCTGCGTCGCGGTTACCCCCAGTTTACCGGGGCAATCGCCCGCGCGCATGGCGGGCAGCATCGCATCGTCGCCCGTATCGCCGCTATCAGGGGTTTGGTCGCGGCTTTCTTCATAGACCGCGAGGAATCCCGGAAAGCGGATCACTTGCCCGGTGGCGCGCAAGTCGTGCTGCCCGGTGCCTTCGCGCAAAGTCACGGTGGTGCGCTCGATTGCGGCAGAGGCCATCTGGCTGGCAAGCGCGCGTTTCCAGATCAGATCATAAAGCCGCGCTTCATCGCCGCTGCCATGCTGATGGCGCGCAAATTCGGTGGGGCGGATCGCCTCGTGCGCTTCTTGCGCGTTTTTGGCTTTGGTTTCGTAATGGCGCGGCTTGTCGGGCAGATAGTGCCCGTCATAGCGATCCGTAATCACCCGGCGCGCTTCGGCAATCGCCGATGGATCGATCTGCACCCCGTCGGTGCGCATGTAAGTAATCGCGCCCGCCTCATACAGCGTTTGCGCCACGCGCATCGTGTGGCTGGTGGAAAAGCCCAGCTTGCGCGCGGCTTCCTGTTGCAGCGTGGATGTCGTGAATGGGGGTTGCGGATGGCGGCGGGTCGGGCGCACATCGACATCTTCGACACGGAATGTCGCCGCTTCGACCGTTGCGCGCGCGCGTTCGGCGATCCCGGCCTCGCCCAGCGACAGGCGATCAAGCTTTTCACCGTCAAACCGCACCAGCCGCGCGGTGAACGCGGTGCCGCCTTGTTCCATCTGCGCCGCTACCGACCAGTATTCTTGCGCACGAAACGCCTCAATCTCGCGCTCGCGCTCGACAATCAGCCGCAGCGCCACCGATTGCACCCGCCCGGCCGATTTCGCGCCGGGCAGTTTGCGCCACAGCACCGGCGAGAGCGTAAACCCGAACAGATAATCGAGCGCGCGCCGCGCCAGATAGGCATCGATCAAGTCCTGATCGAGCGCGCGCGGCGCGGCCATCGCCGCCAGCACGGTGGCTTTGGTGATCGCGTTGAACGTCACGCGTTGCACATCTTTGGGCAGGGCGCGGCGCTTGGCCAGCAATTCGCGCACGTGCCACGAAATCGCCTCTCCCTCGCGGTCGGGGTCGGTGGCGAGGATCAGCCGGTCAGCGCCTTTGGCGGCATCGGTGATCGCTTTGACGCGCGCCGCCTTGTCCCCATGGAGTTCCCAGTCCATCGCAAAATCGTCATCGGGGCGCACCGAGCCGTCTTTGACCGGCAAGTCGCGGACATGGCCATAAGAGGCGAGCACCTTGAAGCCGGGGCCAAGGTACTTTTCGATGGTCTTGGCCTTGGCCGGAGATTCGACGATAACCAGTTGCATAATAAGGGCGTTCAATCTTTCTCGTGTGCACACGCGCGAGGGTGGACAATAGCGGGCACTGCCGTCAAGCTGTTCTATAGCAGGCTGACGCGCCCTCCTGAATGGCGCACCAGCCGCCCTGCCAGTTCCAGATCGAGCAGCGCATCGTGCACCGCGCCGGGGAACAGCGCGCTTTGGCGGATCAGTTCGTCCACCGCCACCGGGGCTGTGCCGACCAGCGCGGCCACGCGGTCGACCGTATCGGCGCTGACCGGCGCTTCGGGTTCGGGGCCAAGAAAGTCAGCCACGCCGCTGTCGCGAAAGCGCGAGCGCGCGGTGCCTTCGAAAGTTTCGACCAGTTCGGCGATGTCGGCGGCGCTTTGCACAAGGATCGCGCCATCGCGGATCAACTGGTTGCAGCCTTGCGCGCGCGCATCGAGCGGAGACCCCGGTACCGCCATGACCTCGCGCCCGAATTCGCCCGCCAGCCGCGCGGTAATCAGCGACCCCGATTTGGGTGCGGCTTCGACGACCACGGTACCCGCGGCCAGCCCGGCGATAATGCGGTTGCGCGCGGGGAAATGGCGCGCGAGCGGCTCGGTCCCCGGCGGCATTTCGGCCACCAGCAGGCCTTCATTGGCGATCCGGTCCTGCAACGCGGCGTGTTCGGGCGGATAGACCACATCGATCCCCCCCGCGATCACCGCAATCGTGCCGCCATCGCCCCGGCTTGCATCGAGCGCGCCGTGATGCGCGGCGGCGTCAATCCCACGCGCCAGCCCCGAAATCACCGCAAACCCGCGCCGCGCCAGCCCGGCGGCAAAGTCGCGCGCCAGCCGCACCGCACCCGCCGAAGCATTGCGCGCGCCGACCATCGCCACGCCCGGCTGATCGAACAGCGCCAGATTGCCGCGCAGACACAAGATTGGCGGCGGCTGATCGAGCGCCAGCAGCGTGAGCGGATAATCGGCATCATCATGGAACAGCAGCCGCGCACCGGCTTTGTCCACGCCCGCAAATTCTTCGGTGATCGTTGCGGCATCGGCCAGCCGATAGCGCCCGCCGCCGCGCGCGGCGAGATCGGGCAACGCGGGCAGCGCCGCGGTCGCGCTGCCAAAGCGGGTGAGCAACTGATAATAGGTAACCGGCCCGACGTGGGGGGACCGCAGCAGGCGGACGCGGGCAAACCGTTCGGCGTCATCCGCCCCTGTCATGCGCTACGACCCACGCGCGGCTCGGTCCCGGCGCGCAACCGCGCAATATTGGCGCGATGGTTCCACACCACCAACAGCGCAAGCGCCGCCAGCACCGGCGCATAACCCGGATAGCCCAGCGCCCATGCGGTGATCGGGGTCGAGAGCGCCGCCGCGATCCCGCCCGCCGATGATATCCGCGTCGCCGCCACGACCCCCAGCCACACTGCCGCAAACACCAGCCCGATGGGCCAGCCAAGCGCCAGCGACACCCCAAGCAGCGTCGCCACGCCTTTACCGCCGCGAAAGCCCAGCCAGACGGGAAAACAATGCCCGATCACCGCGCCTGCGGCTGCCAGCGCGGCGGCACCATCCGCCCCGCCTTCGCGCGCGGCCAGCACCAAAACCGCACCTTTGCCCAGATCGAGCAGCAAAGTCGCCGCCGCCAGCGTCTTGCGCCCGGTACGCAGCACATTGGTCGCGCCAATATTGCCCGATCCGATTGCGCGCAGATCCCCCGCCCCACCCAGCCGCGCAAGGATCAAACCGAATGGCACTGATCCGGCCAGATAGCCGATGCCGAAAAAGCCCAGCACGAACCAGACAACGAAAGCCGTCCCTACTCCATTATCGCCAGCCAACATCATTTTGGGGCCTTTGCCGAATGCGCAGCGCGGCGCACGAACCCGTCCAAACCGTCCAAACCGGCATTTGTCAATCAACCGCTGGCATGGCCCGGTGCGGCGGGCTGGATGTTTGCCCGCAGTCGCGCCATAGCACCGGCGGTGATGTCCGCTGATTCCGCCAAGCCGATCCTGCTGTTCGATTCGGGCATTGGCGGGCTGTCGGTGCTGGCAGCGCTGCGGCGCTATCTGCCGCAAGCCCCAGTAATTTATGCCGCCGACAATGCCGGGCTGCCTTATGGGCAAAAGACCGAGGCCGAAATCGCCGCGCGAGTATCGGGGCTGCTGGGGCGGATGACCGAGCGGCTGCGCCCCCGGCTGGTGTGTATCGCGTGCAACACCGCCTCAACCATCGCGCTGGCGGCGGTGCGCGATGTGCTTGAAGTGCCGATTGTCGGCACCGTGCCCGCGATCAAGCCCGCCGCCGCGCTGACCCGCAGCGGGGTGATTGGCCTGTTGGGCACCGAGGCGACGATCCGCCAGCGTTATGTTGACCAACTGGAGGCGGACTTTGCCCCGACCGCGACACTGCTGCGCCATGCCGCGCCCGATCTGGTTACCACGGCAGAAGCGCGGCTACGCGGCCAGACCGGCGATCCTTGCGCGGTTGAACGCGCGGTGGCGGCGCTTCGGGCGATGCCGCAAGGCGGCCTGATCGATACTGTGGTGCTGGCCTGCACCCATTTTCCGCTGCTGGCCGCTGATCTGGCGGCGGCTTTCGGCCCCGGTGTGCGGCTGGTCGACGGTGCAGACGGCATCGCGCGGCGGATCGTGCATCTGACACGAGGGCAATCATTCGAACGCCGTGTGCCCGATCTGGCGCTGTTTACCCGCGATGAGCCGCAACTTGCGCTGCTGCGCCCGGCGCTGATGGCCGCAGGGCTGGAGCGCGCGGCGGTGTTCTGAGATTTCGCGTTACACCAGCCCGGCGTGGGCCAGCGCGGCATCGACGGCTTGGCGCGCCGGGTCGCTGCACGTTACCAGTGGCAGGCGCAGCTCTTCGGTAATCCAGTCGTGCACCCGCGTCAGCGCATATTTGAGCGGCGCGGGTGAGGCATCTTCGAACATCGCATAGTGCAAGGGATAGAGCCGGTCGTTCAATTCGCGCGCGCGCACGAAGTCGTTGGCGGCGCACGCGGCCTGAAAATCGGCGCACAAGCGCGGCGCGACATTGGCGGTGACCGAAATGCACCCGACCGCGCCCGCCGCATTGGCGGGCAGCGCGAGTTCATCATCGCCCGACAATTGGCAGAACGGGCCGGCAATCCCCATGCGGTGGTCGGTCACGCGCGACAGATCGCCGCTCGCATCCTTAATGCCGATAATCCGGTCGGGAAAGCGGCGCGCGAGTTCGCACACCGTTTCGGGCAGGATATCGGTGACGGTGCGACCGGGAACATTATACAGGATGATCGGCAAGTCGATATGATCGGCCAGATAGCTGAAATGCGCGATCAGCCCGGCTTGGCTCGGGCGGTTGTAATAGGGCGCGACCAGCAGCGCCGCCGCCGCGCCCGACTTTTTGGAAAATGTCATGTGTAACAAGGCATTCATCGTGTCGTTGCTGCCACATCCGGCGATCACCGGCACGCGCCCAGCGGCCTGTTCGACACACAGTTCGATCACGCGGTGGTGTTCGGCATTCGACAATGTCGAATTTTCGCCCGTCGTGCCGCACGGCACCAGTGCGGACGAACCATTGGCAATCTGCCACTCCACCAGCCGCCGAAACGCCTTCTCATCAAGCGCTCCATCGCAAAAAGGTGTCACCAGGGCCGGAATCGAGCCGGAAAACATGGACTTTGATCCTTCATCTGGGGCATTGCAGCCCGATTGCCGGGCGGGGCACTTCCGCCCGCCCGCTACACGTACTTGTGATAGGGAGACGCCCCCCCCGATGTCCAGCATGGACATGCACGATTGGCCCGGTTCGGTGTTGCGCGCGCGCGCTTGGCCGGTACTGGCCAGACTGTTGCTGATCCCGGTCATCGCCGCATCGACGGCCTGCCACGCCAGCCCCGCCGATGCCGATGCATCGGCGTGGGATCATGCGCGCGCGCAGCTGATCAGCCAGAGCCAAAGCCCGATTGCGCTGGCCATCGAACGGTGGAAGCGGCTGACCGGATCGAGCCGCTTTGGCTTTGCCGACTATGCCGGGTTCGTGACCAGCTATCCCGGATTTCCCGATCAGGATCGGTTGCGCCGCGCTGCCGAAGCCGCGCTTGACCGTGACTCGCCCGCACCCGCAGCGATTGCTGGCTATTTTGACCGCTATCCGCCGCTGACCAACCCCGGTCGGGCGGCTTATGCGATTGCCTTGCGCGCGTTGCACCGGCCGCAAGCCACCGATGTGGCGCGCGCGGCGTGGCGCGGCGGGTCGATGAGCGAAGCGCGCGAACCGGCGATTGCCGCGACGGCGGGGCTGACCACTGCCGACCACGATGCGCGGATCGACGCGCTGTTGTGGCATGGCGATGCTGCAGCGGCGGGCCGCGTGCTGGCGCTGGCGTCGGCGCCAGTCCGCGCCACCGCGCAAGCCCGGCTGGTGGTGCTGGCCGGGGCCGATCCTTATGCCGCCAGCGCGCTGCCCGCCGCAACGCTCGATGCCGACCCCGGCTTTGTGGTGCTGCGCGCGCGTCAGTTGCAGCGGCAGGGGCGCGGGTCCGCCGCCGCCTATCTTGCGCGCCGCCCACCGCTGGCGGCGCGTCCGTTTGATCGCCCGCGCTGGATCAGCATGTTGCTCGGTGCCGCGCGCGATGCGCTGGCCGGCGGCGACAGCGCCAGCGCGGTGCGCATTGCGCTGGGTGCCGCCGATGCGTTTGGTCCAGGCGAAGCGGTCAACCAGCAGCCTTATGGCGTGCGCGATGACTATACCTCGCTGATGTGGCTCGGCGGAACGCAAGCGCTGTGGCGCGCGCATGACGGGGTGAGCGCGGCCACCTTGTTTCGCCGCTATGCCGATGCCGGGCGCGGCCCTGGCGTGCGCGCCAAAGGGCTCTATTGGGCGGGGCTGGCCTCGGCACGCAGCGGGCGCGGGACTGCCGCGCAAGCCGCCTTTGCCGGGGCAGCACAGTTTCCCGGGCAGTTCTATGGCTTGCTGGCGCTCGAACGATTGGGGCAAGCGGTGCCGCGCGTGGCGATCACCCCGCTGCCCGCGCCGACCCAGGACGAACGCGCGCGGTTTGACGCCGCGCCGCTGACCGCTGCGGTGCGCGAACTGGCGCGCGCGGGTGATTGGCAGACCACGATCCGCTTTTTCAAGGAAATCGCCGAAGCGCAACAGACCCCCGGCCAGCACGCGCTGGTTGCCGAGCTGGCGCGCGGGCTGGGGCGGCGCGATCTGGGGGTGATCGTTGGGCAGGCCGCCGCCGCGCGCGGGGTGGGGCAGTTCGCGCCGGTCGCTTATCCGCTGATCCCGGTGCCGCCGGAGCAGGAACGCGGCTGGACGATGATCCACGCGATCATTCGGCAGGAAAGCCAATTTGCCCAAAACGCCGTCAGCCATGCCGGTGCGCGCGGCCTGATGCAGATGATGCCGCGCACCGCGGGGGATCAGGCGGGGCGGCTGGGGCTGGCGGTGCCGCGCACCGTGCTGCCCGATGCGCTGATTACCGATCCGGCGTTGAACATCACCATCGGCGGAGCGTTTTTCGACCACTTGCTGCGCGAGTTCGGCGGCAGCTATCCACTGGCGGTCGCGGCCTATAATGCCGGGCCGGGCAATGTTGGCAAATGGCTGCGCGCCAATGGCGATCCGCGCACCGGGCAGATCGAATGGGTTGACTGGATCGCGCGCATCCCGCTGGCCGAAACGCGCAGCTATGTCGAACACGTGCTGGAAAATGCGGTGGTCTATGATGCGCTCAACCCCGCGCGCGCCGCCTATACCGGGCCAAACCCGCTCAGCCACTATCTCGGCAAGGCCGTACCGGGATGAGCGAAACCCCGACGGTCGCGGGCAATCCGATTACCCCGCACGGGTTTGCCGCATTGCGCGCGCGTTATGACCATCTGCTGGGCACCGAACGCCCGCAGATCGTGGAAATCGTCAGTTGGGCGGCGGGCAATGGGGATCGCTCGGAAAACGGCGACTATCTCTATGGCCGCAAGCGGATGCGCGAAATCGACCGCGAACTGGCATGGCTGGCGCGGCGGATGAAAGCGGCGCGGGTGATCGACCCGGCGGGGCCGCTGGACCGCGCCCGCGTGCTGTTTGGCGCAACGGTCGAAATCGCCGATGCCGATGACCAGCGCCGCGTGCTGACGCTGGTGGGCGATGATGAACAAGATGCGAGCGCGGGCCGCATCGGCTGGAGCGCGCCGCTCGCGCGCGCCTTGCGCGGTTGCCGCGTCGGTGATGTGCGCCGGATCACGCTGCCCGGCGGCGAACAGACGTGGGAAGTGCTGGCGATCCGCTACCCCGCAGCACAGGACGGCACGGTATGACCCGCTATTTCATCATGCGCCATGGCGAAACCGTCTATAACCGCCACCAGCGCCTGCAATCGAACACGATCCACACCCCGCTCACCCGGCTCGGCTGCGATCAGGCGACGCGGATGGGGGCGGCCTTGCACGCGGCGCTTGGCACTGGCGCGCCCGTCCATGTCCACGTGTCCGACACGGGCCGCGCCTTGCAGACATTGGCGCTGATCGCCGAAGAAACCGGCTGGGACTGGTTTGCCGCCGCGCGGTCGGCGGATTTGCGCGAAATCGCCATGGGATCGTGGTGCGAACGCAGCTATGCCGATGTCGAAGCCGATGTCGGGCCGATCCGCCTGCCCGGCTATCTGTTGCGCCCTGCCCCCGATGGCGAAGACTATCGCGCTGTCGCTGCCCGACTGGCGCGCTGGCTGGCCGGGCCGGGGGCCGCGCCGGGCGATCATGTCGTGGTGATGCACGGCCTGTCGAGCCGGGTGTTGCGCGGCATTCTGACCGGCGCGCCGGTCCACCCCGCGCTGGGGGCGCCGATTGCGCCATCGCTGGTGCAAGGCGCGATTGCGCTGATCGTGGCGGGTGTCGAATCGCTGCTGCTGGGCAGCGCGCAAGGCGAAAGCCCCGCCTGATGCGCACCACGCAAGCCGATTCGACAGTACGCCTCTATTATCTGGCGGACAGCGCCGATGGCGGCCGGGCCGAAACGCTGATGTATGGCGCGCTCGCCGATGCCTTGGCACTGGCCGCGCGGCAGGACGTGGCCGTGCAAGATGGCTTGTGGATCGCCACCGCCAACGATGTGGTGGCCTATCGCGATCTGGTCGCCGAATGAACCGCGCGCGGCTGGGATTGGCAGTGGCGGCGCTGGCACTGGCCAGCCCGGCGCTGGCGCGCGACCGACTGGGGGTGTGGAACGATTGGGGCGCATTTCGCGATGCCGGGGTGCCGCGCTGCTATGCCATTGCCATGGCCAGTGCGCAGCCCGGCCAGAGTCGCACCACGCAACCGTATATCACCGTCGCCAATTGGCCCCGGCGCGGGGTGCATGGCGAAGTCCACGCGCGGCTGTCGCGCCCCGCCGCCCGCGCCGCGCCGGTGGCGATCACCATCGGGCGCGCGCGGTTTGCGCTGATCGCCGCCGGGATCGACGCATGGTCAGCCGACCGCCAGTCCGATGCCGCCATCATCGCCGCTTTGCGCAACGGCAGCGACATGGTGATTACGGTGCGCGGCGACGATGGCCGCACCGTGCGCGACAGCTATCGCCTGAGCGGGGCCGCCTCCGCGCTCGATGCCGCGAACCTTGGTTGCGCATCGCGGTAATTTGCGCTGCGGCCCCGGCCCGCGTATAGCCCGCGTCATGCCCATTGACCCCATGCCGATCCCCGGTCTGATCGACCCGGTGCCCCTGCCCCGCACGGTAACGCCGCGCGCCGATGGGCGGGTCGATCTGATCGGACTGTCGCGCGCGGCGATCACTGATCTGTTCGCCGCTGCCGGGCTTGACGCCAAAGCGGCCAAGCTGCGCGCCAAACAAGTCTATCACTGGATCTATCATCGCGGGGCCAGCGACTTTGATGCGATGACCGACATTGCCAAAGCGATGCGCCCATGGCTGAGTTCGCGCTTCGTGATCGGGCGGCCAGCCGTTGTCGAAGCGCAAGCCTCCAGCGACGGCACGCGCAAATGGCTGCTGCGCACCGCCGATCAGCACGATTTCGAAATGGTGTTCATCCCCGATGCCGACCGGGGCACGCTATGCGTATCGAGCCAGGTCGGCTGCACGCTCAACTGCCGGTTCTGCCACACCGGCACGATGCGGCTGGTGCGCAATCTCACGCCGGGGGAAATCGTCGGCCAAGTCATGCTGGCGCGCGACGCGCTGGGCGAATGGCCCAGAGCGGGCGGCACGATGGCCGGGCTGGACGATGACCCCGATGACGATGATGGCGACGGGATCGGCAGCTATAGCGCCGATGGCCGCCTGCTGACCAATATCGTGATGATGGGCATGGGCGAACCGCTCTACAATTTCGACAATGTGCGCGACGCGCTCGAGATCGTGATGGACGGCGACGGGCTGGCGCTGTCGAAGCGGCGGATCACTTTGTCCACCAGCGGGGTCGTGCCCTTGATGGCGCGCTGTGGGCAGGAAATCGGCGTGAACCTTGCCGTCTCGCTCCACGGCGTAACCAAAGCGGTGCGCGACGAACTCGTGCCGATCAACCGCAAATTCGGGCTCGACGCGTTGCTCGCGGCTTGCGCCGACTATCCCGGCGCATCGAATGCGCGGCGCATCACGTTTGAATATGTCATGCTCGATGGGATCAACGACAGCGATGCCGATGCGCACGAATTGGTCCGCCTGATCCGGCATTACCGCCTGCCCGCCAAAGTCAATCTGATCCCGTTCAACCCGTGGCCCGGCGCGCCTTATACCTGCTCAACCCCGGAGCGCATCCGCCGCTTTTCCGACATCGTGTTCGAAGGCGGCATTTCCGCCCCCGTGCGCACCCCACGCGGCCGCGACATCGACGCCGCCTGCGGCCAACTCAAAACCGCCGCCGCGCGCAAGAGCCGCGCCGAAATGGACCGGCTGGCAGAAGAAAAGCAGGCCGCGCTGGGCTGACCATGTGCACTTTCGCTTGAGCCAAAGTCTGGATACACTATTCAGCGATTAGAGGAGAATCCGGACATGGCGCATGACAGCGAAAACAAAGATTCTCCGAATAGCCCCGGATATACAATCGAAGTGGTACCGTCATCGCGATGGAACGCTGAGGAGACACCTGTCGGTATCCGGTCATCATCGATCGGGTCGTTCATGCCCGACGGTGGCTATCGCCCCATGCCGATGACTTGGCTGGTTGCAGCGTGGACCGTTCACAATTTGGCGATGATTCTGTTGGTCATGCTGCTATCCTCTCGCCCATTGTTTTTCACGATCAGTACTACTGCAGTGGCCAGCTTGTGGATTGGGAACAAGACTTTTGAAGCCGGGATGGCAAAGGCCTCCAACGGGTGGAAAATTGCTCTCGTTTTGGCATTGCTGGTTAATTGGGGACTGGCCACCATGATTTCCACAGCTTTAGTGCGCTAGCGCGTAATGACGTTCCAAAATATTTATTGATCTAGTTTGTTATTCGCAATTAAAAATTGATTTCCAACGGTTCATGATAAATCTATTTTTGCGATTTTCGTCATGAAATTGCGATCAATAATTAGACTTGTTTGGATAGTCTGTCAAATTACACCGTCAGCACGATCTTGCCGACATGGCGCTTGGTCAGGAAATCATTTTGCGCCGCCACGATAGCGCGCAAGGGATATGTCGCGGCGATCAGCGGGCGGATGCGCCCTGCCGCGATATGTCCGACCAGTTCGGCAAACACCCCCGCGCCCAACAGCGTACAGCCAAACAGGCTTAAATCCTTGAGGTACAGCGTGCGCAAGTCCAGTTCGACCAGCGGCCCGGCAATCGCGCCCGCCACGGCATAGCGCCCGCCGGGGCGCAAGACTTGCAGCAACGCGCCGAATTGCACGCCCCCCGCCACATCGATCACCCCGTCAAAGCTGTCGCGACCAAACGCCGCGACCAGATCGGCATCGCGCGGCACCACCGCTTCGGCCCCGAGCGCCTGCACGGCAGCGGCCTTGTCCGCGCCCGCCAGCGCCCATACCCGCGCCCCACGCGCCCGCGCCAATTGCACCGCTGCCGAACCGACCCCGCCCGATGCCCCGGTCACCAGCACCCGATCACCCGCGCGTTGACCCGCGCGCACCAGCATATTGAGCGCGGCGCTATAGGCACAAGGGAACGAGGCGAGTTCGGCATCGCTCAGATCGCTTGTGATACCATGCGCCTGGCGATCCGGGACTACGGCGAACGCGGCAAATGCCCCATCGCATTCAGACCCGAAATAGCGCGATGTGCCATCGGCCCCCGGAAACACCGGCTCAACCAGCACGCGTTCGCCAATCCGCGCGCGATCCACCCCCGGCCCCACCGCCACGATCCGCCCTGCCGCATCGGCCCCCTGAATCCGCGGAAAGGGAAACGCCGCCCCGCTCCAGCCATCGTCCCCCGCCCCGGCAAACCCGGCTTGCGCCCCGCTCGCCGTATCGCCCGATACCGCTTTGGAATACCACCCGATCCGCGTGTTGATATCGGTGTTGTTGACCCCCGCCGCACCCACGCGCACCAGCACTTCGCCCGCCCCTGGCACCGGCACCGGCAGATCATCGCGCCATTCCAGCCGATCATACCCGCCAAACCCGGTCAGCACGACACCGCACATTGTGGTCGGCACCAGATCCGTCATCGCCTGTTTCCTTCACTGGGGAATAGTGCATGATGGGGGAGTGCCCAGTCACGACAATCGCACATTTCATCCCCACGGCTGTTCCGCAAACATGCTTAGGTGCACGGTGCACACGGCACTATGACCGACGTTGCTTTATCCACATCCCCAGGCACTGGCACCCGCCGTGTGCTCGCAGCGTGTCCACGAATTCGCCCCATCCATGAATTTTATTGATGATCCATCATCAATTCAAATCGTTTTACCGATGCGAAGATTGGTTTACCCGGTGGTCAGACCAAATGGCTCGCAAAGTATGGCCAGACCCGAGGGGAAACCAATATGCGCCAGCGCTTCATTGCATCAGCACACCCGGCAGCCGTTCGGGGCCGCACGCCATTGCTTGTGGCCAGCTCCATCGGGCTGGTTGCCGCTTGCCCCGCCTATGCGCAGCAGGCGCCTGCGGGTAAAGCCGACACCTCCGCCGATACGGCGCAGATCGTGGTTACCGCCAGCCGCATTGCGCGCACCGGCTATACCGCGCCGACGCCAACCACGGTCATCGCGCAGGAATTCCTTGAACAGCGCGCGATCACCAATATTGGCGATGCGCTCAACAAAGTTCCCGCGTTTCGCGCGGCGGTTTCGCCCAGCGCGGGTGGCTTGGGCAATACGGGGGCGTTTCTCGCCGATTTGCGCGGGCTTGGCCCGACGCGCACGCTCGTTTTGCTGGATCGCGGGCGTATGCCGCAGACCATGATTCCTGGCGTCACCACATCGGCGGGAACGACCGACCTCAACGTGATTCCCACCGTGCTCATTCGCACCAGCGATGTCGTAACGGGTGGCGCATCGGCGGCGTATGGTTCGGATGCGGTTGCGGGCGTGATCAACTTTCAGACCGATGATCGCTTTGTCGGGGTGAAAGGGTCGGTCCAATATGGCGAAACGCGCTATCACGACGCGAAAAGCAAACATGCGACGCTCGCCGCCGGAACGGCATTTGCGGGGGGTCGCGGTCATATCGTCGCGGGGTTCGAATACAACGATGATGGCGGCACGGCGTATTACAACACCGCCCGCGCGTGGGGCCGGGCAGCGTGGAACAGCGCGGTCATTGCCAATCGGCCCGCAGGCACCCCCAGCACCGTGCTTGGGCCCAATGGCAACTATTTCGGCACTGGCACCAGCGGCGGGCTGATCCTGACCAACGGGGCGCTCAAGGGCCTTGCCTTTGTGCCGATAGCGGCGGGCGGCGTGACCACCACGGCATTTTCGCCGGGCCTGAGCAATCTGACGGCCAGCCTTGATTTCTTCACGCCCGCCGCGCTTGCGGCCAATGCGGCAGCGGGGATCAACAATCTGAATACCCAGCAATTGCGCCCGGCGCAGACGCGCTACAACGCGATGGGCAAGATTTCCTATGACGTGGCCGACAACCTGACAGTTTCGGTCGAACCGCTCTATTCCAATGTCACCACCACCGGCATCATCCTCGTGCGCCGCGATGGCGCGGGCGCTGGCCCGGCGCTGACGATTGCCAAAGACAATGCCTATCTTGCCCAAGCGCTAACGCCTGCGCAACTTGCGCTGGTCCCGGCGGGCGGGTTGTCGCTTGGCTATACCGGACAGGGTTTTGGACCCAACGTGCGCGAAATCCGCAACGAGCTGATCCGCATTCAAACCGGCGTAAAGGGCAGCTTTGGCGGATCGTGGAAGTGGGATTTGGCCTATATTTATGGCCAGAACACGTCGAACGTCAAAATCAGCAACACGTTCAATTCCAGCAACTTTCGCAGCGCGCTCGATGCGGTGAATGTGGGCGGGCAAATCGTGTGCCGCAGCGCCACCGCCACTGCCGCAGGCTGTGTGCCGATCAATATTCTGGGCAGCCCCAATGTGTCATCCGCTGCGGCCAGCTATATCCTGGGCACGGCGACCGGTTCGGGCAAGACCGTGCTCAACGATGTGACGGCCAATGTGCAGGGTGAGCCGTTTTCGACTTGGGCCGGGCCGGTTTCGATTGGCGTGGGTGCGGAATACCGCAAGGAATCGATCCGGCTGGCGACCGACGCGCTGTCGCAAACGAGCGGCTGGCTTACCGGCACAGGGGCCGCGCTGCCAACCGTCAGCCAAAAGGTTAAAGAAGCCTATGTCGAAACCATCGTGCCGCTGTTGCGCGATGCCCCGCTGGCCAAAAACGTGGAATTCAACGGTGCGCTGCGGCTGACCGATTACAGCACATCGGGCAGCGTCACCACATGGAAGGCCGGGCTGACGTGGCAAGTGGCCGATGGGCTGCTGGTCCGTTCGACCCGTTCGCGCGATATCCGCGCGCCCAATCTGATCGAACTGTTCACGCCGCAGGGCCAATCGCTGCCGCTGCCCGCCGATCCGCGCCCCGGCGTTGCCCGGCCAACCAACAATGCCGGGTTCCTTGTCGGCGGCAATCCCGCGCTGAAGCCCGAAATCGCCACCACGCAAACGGTGGGCGTGTCCTATCAGCCCGAATTCTTCCGCAAGTTGCGGCTATCGTTCGATTATTACGCGATCCGCATCAACGGCGCGATTACTGCAACCAGCACGCAAGGGGTGGTGAACAACTGCTTTATCGCGGGGGCTTATACCGGCAATGCGTTCTGTTCGCTGATCACATTCGCCAACAACGATCCGGTTGCGGGCCAGATCACCGGCGTGCAGGGCGTGACCTCAAACGTGGCCGAATTCAAAACGCGCGGGCTGGATTTCCAGACCAGCTATCGCCAGCCGCTTGACGAAATCGGGTTGAAAGGCGTGCTCGCGGTCAATGTGCTGGCCACGCATGTGCTGACATTCAAATCGTCAACCGATGTTTCGACGCTGTTTCCCAACGGCATCGACCGTGCCGGGCAGACCGGTGCCGCGTTTGGCGGCCCGGCAGGCTTGCCCAAATGGCTGGTCAACACGACAATCGACTACGAAATCGGCGGGTTGGGCGTGAATGCCAACCTGCGCTATGTTTCGCCATCGTTCCAGAACAATGGCCAGTTCGGGCCGGATCAGGCGGGCTATAACCCGGCAATATCGACCAGCATCAGCGACAACCATATCGCGGCGGTTGCTTATGTCGATATGGGCTTGCGTTATAGCTTTGGGCCTGATCGGCGGTATCAGGTGTTCTTTAACGTCGATAACCTGTTCGACCGCGATCCACCGCTGCCCGCCAACGGTACGGCCTATTACGACTTGCTCGGCCGCACCTACAAAGGCGGGTTCCGCTTCAGGTTCTGATTTGTTTGGGGGCCTTCAGAACAAGGTTCGCAAACACGAATGATACGTTTCGCCATGCGTGGAACGGTCGGAAGAGGAGCCCTCCCCCTCAGGGGGAGGGTTGGGTGGGGGTGTATGTTGTTCGAGGAATTTACGCTATTTCAACCTCATACACCCCTCCCCAACCCCTCCGCCAAAGGCATGGCGATGACCTATGAAGACTGGCGCTCAGGTCAGAACCTGAACACCACCGAGTGGATAGATCCGGCGCCAAGTAACACCGCAGGTCCTCCCCCTTTGGGGGAGGTGGCAGCCAGCAGGGCTGACGGAGGGGGCGCAACCTTGCGAACCGGGACGATTTACCACCCTTCGCACCCCCTTCGTCAGCGCTATGCGCTGCCACCTCCCCCAATGGGGGAGGACCTAGATTCCCGATGCGATAGCCCTGCCGCTAAGTGGAGGGGCGTTTCCGCACTAACGCGCAACCGGGGCCTCGACACGTTGACCGATACGAAGTGGCCAACCATGCGCGCAATCTTTGAGGTCATGGTCGCGGGCGTGCTGGGGGCAAGCGCTGTTCCGGCGCTCGCGGCCCCGGGTGCCGCGCACGCTTCGTCAGGGCCGGTGGCCGGGGTGGTGGCGCTTGATTCGGGCCGGGTCGATGGCACGGCTTTGCCATTGGGGATCGGTGCCTATCTCGGCATTCCTTATGCCGCGCCGCCAGTGCGCGACTTGCGCTGGCGCGATCCGCAACCGGCGGTGCCGTGGACCGGAACATTCCACGCGGATCGCTTTGGCCCGCAATGTATGCAGCCGCAGCGCGGCGTGCTGACCAACCAGTATTCGGGCGCAGAGATCACCAGCGAAGATTGTCTGACGCTGAATGTCTGGCGCAAGCCGGGGCTGCGCAAGGCACCGGTGATCGTGTTTATCCATGGCGGCGGGTTTTTCATCGGCTCCTCAAGCATGGCGCTCTACGCGGGCGAAGCGGTCAGCCGTCAGGGCGCAGTATTCGTCAATTTCAATTACCGGGTGGGGCCGCTCGGGTTCATGGCGCACCCCGCGTTGTCCGCCGAATCGCCGCACAAGACTTCGGGCAATTATGGCTGGCTTGACCAGATTGCCGCGCTCCGCTGGGTCCACCGCAATATCGCCCGGTTTGGCGGCGACCCCGCCAATGTCACCATCGTCGGCCAATCGGCGGGGTCAATGTCGGTGCTGGCGCTTCAGGCCAGCCCGCTCGCCACCGGGCTGTTCCACCGCGCCGTCGGCATGAGCGGGGCCTTGCTTGGCGGGCCGGTGGCAATGGCCACCCTGACCGAGGCCGAACAAGACGGCGTAAAACTGCAAGACGTGCTCAAGGCCAAAGATCTGGCGCAGCTTCGCACGATGCCCGCTGACCGTATCGTCGTGCCGCGCACGCCCAATGGCCCCAAAGTCGGCCCGGTGCAGGATGGCTATGTGCTGCCCCGGCCCATCGCCGCAACGTTTGCGCGCGCGGCGCAGAATGACGTGCCGCTGATTGTCGGCTTTGCGCATGACGAAGCGTTTGGCGGGCTTGGCCCGATCCGCGATCTGGCCGATTACCGGGCCAAAGTAGCTGAACGGTACAAAGATCGCGCCGCTGCGTTCCTTGCACTCTATCCCGCCACGACCGACGCTGCGGCGCGCGCGCAGGCCCGCGCGGCGGATCGCGACAGCACGATGGCGGTCAGCATGAACGACTGGGCGCTCGCGCAAGATGCGCATGGCCGCGCCCCGGTATTCAGCTATCAGTTTGCGCGCGCGCACACTTATGCGCCGGGCGTAACCTTTCCCGATCTCGACCCCGCCACCGCCGGATCGTACCACACATCCGAAGTGCCGTTTTTCCTCGGAACGCTCGACTCGTTCAACCGCTTTCGCCACACGCGTGATTGGACCGATGCCGACCGCGCGTTCAGCGCGGCGATGACCGCTTCGCTGGTGGCGTTCGCGCGCTGTGGAAACCCCGATACGCCGCTGCTGCACTGGCCACGCTTTACCGCCGACAGCCAGGCTCTGTTAGAACTGGGAACGAGCGCCCAGATTGCGCCGTGGCCGGATCGGGCGAAGTTCGAATTCTTCCGCGCCGAAGCCCGAGCGCCTGCCACGGGCGGAACACCGCGCGACTGACGGTTGCGGGGCAAGCTGCGCACCAACTTGCCAATGTTTTCGCTTGTGTTAAGGCCTCTCGCAAGGCCCCAAGGACGAGGGCGGATCGCGCGAGAGGCAAGAACACTTTGTCATTCACACCATTGCCGACCATAGCAGTGTCGGCCCCGGTCTTTGCTGTCATGCGCGCTCCGTGCCGTTGCGTTCCGCGCACCGTGTGGCACAGATTAAATCCGTGACTGGCGCGGTATCATCATCCCCGCACGGGGATGCGCCCGGCGCGGCGCGGCTGATCCGGTTTGCCGGGCTGGTCATGCCGATTGCGGCGGTCGAAGTGCCGCTGACGACATATGCGCCCCCGCTTTATGCCGCGATTTTCGGGTTCGATCTGGTCACCATCGGCGCGATCTTTCTGATCGTGCGCGCGTGGGATGCGGTGATCGACCCGGCCATCGGCGTGCTGTCAGACCGCACGCGCAGCCGCTGGGGCCGCCGCCGCCCGTGGATCGTGGCGGGGGCAGTGTTTTTTGTCGCAGGCGCAGCGGGCGCGTTTTTTCCGCCGCGCGGGGCGGGGGCGATCACACTGTCGGTGGCGCTATTCACGCTCTATTTCGGGTATTCGATGATAGCCACGCCGTTTGCCGCTTGGGCGGGTGAACTGTCGGGCCAATATCACGAACGCACCCGCATTACGACGTATGTCATGGTGATGACCGCGCTGGCGCTGCTGCTCGCGCTGGTGCTGCCCAGCACGCTGGCGGTGCGGCTGGCAGGCCAGCCGGTTACGCAACTGGCGGCGATGGGCGCGATGGTGTTCATGCTGCTGGCGATCACGCTGCCGCTGGGGCTGGGCGCGGTTCCCGAACCCCCGCTGCCAACCACCCCCCTGCCCCGGCTGCGGGTGCTGGAAACCATCGGCGTAGTGGTCCGCCAACGGCTGCTGCTGCGAGTGCTGGTCTCGAACTTGTCGGTCCGGCTGGGTCAGGGCATTCGCACCGCATTATTCGTATTTTTTGTCAGCGTTTACATGGGTCGGCCAGCGCTGGCACCCGCGCTGTTTCTCTACCAATATCTGTTCGGCATTATCGCTTCGCCCATCTGGCTGATGATTGGCCGCCGCATTGGCAAGACGCGCGCGGCCGTGACGGGCGAACTGATCCAGATGATGATCAATTTTGGCCTGCTGCTGGTGGTGCCCGGCGGCTGGCCCCTGCTGATCGCGCTGACCACCGCGCAAGGACTGGCGCAAGGATCGGGCAACCTGATGCTGCGCGCGATTGTCGGCGATGTGTCCGATGCGCACCGGCTGGACAGCGGGCATGACCGCATCGGGCTGTTCTATTCGGTGTTTTCGCTGTCAGACAAAGCCGGACTGGCGCTGGCAGTCGGCATCGCGCTGCCACTGGTGGGCATTCTGGGCTTTAACCCCAGCCACCCCAATACGCCCGAAGCACTGTTCGCGCTGAAAGCCGTATTTGCCATCGGCCCCGCGCTGGCGCACCTGATCTCAGCCCTGGTCATCCGCGGCTTCCCCCTCGATGAAACCCGCCACGGCGAAATCCGCCAGGCCCTCGCCGCGCGCGAGGGCACCGGCGCTATCAGCCCGCAGCCCTAACCCGGCAACGTCAGCATCACGCAAACCCCCCGCCCCCCCGTTCCTCCCCCACTGGGGGAGGTGGCAGCGCAT
>CAINGT010000087.1 GCA_903848655.1 uncultured Sphingomonadales bacterium | reverse complement strand
GCGCCCGCGAAGGGTGGAATTATCGTGCGGTTTCGCGAAGTTGCGCCCCCTCCGTCAGCGCTACGCGCTGCCACCTCCCCCAAAGGGGGAGGATCTGGATTGCTTATGCGATTGGCCCGATCTTCAGGGGCCGGGCGGGGGCGATGAGGTACGCAGGCTTGCGCGGGTCCTGTGCGGCGGCGCAGCCGCACCCAGCGCTGCCGGGCGGCATAGTGGCGATAGTACCAATGGACCATGCGGCGGCGATTGACGCCGCATATCGGGCGCTGGCGGCAGGCTGCCGGTTTTTGATCGCGCGGGGTGCAGATGCCGCGACCGTGCCCGCCGGGGTGGCGCTGCGGCGTGGCGCGAATTGTCTGAACGAACTTGACCGGATGCTGGCGGTGTTGATCGCTGCCGGGGGCTGGGGGCAGCGCGCGGCAGGCCGGACAGATGTTTATGTGCGCGCAGGCGATGCCGCGCAACAGATGTATCACGCCACAGCACTGCGCGCACGGTTTGCGCCCGATCTGCCGCGCTTGCGCGCGCTGGCACGCGTGCGTGCGCTGGCGAGTGGCGAACTGGCCGTTGTTGCAGGCAGCCGCCCGCAGCATGATCTGGCGCTGGCGCTGCATGGCACCGCTGCGCCGGGCGCGGGGTTTGCACTCGATGCAGCGGCGCTCGCGGTGATTGCGGGATTTTACCTGACGCTCGGCGACCGATTGCTGCAATTAGCCAAAGGTGCGCCATAAAATCCTTTGCCCGGGTCTTGCGGCCCGGGCAAAGGTAGCTCGGCAATCGCTCGTTCGCGCGTCTGTCTCCGTTCGGTGTGGCGGCAATCGCGGCAACTGCGTCAGGCCGCACACGCCGCTGCGTGGCCTGAACGCTTTTGGGTCGGCGGGTCGGGATCATCTCGATCATGTCCCGACGGATAGCAGTTACCAGGACTACCCTAGCGCCCTGTGCAACCCTCCGGAGCTATGGCCAATCCGCCTGTCGCTGGTCTTGCCATCACACCAGCGAAACCCATCCATTTTGACGGGAACCGCTGTGGTGACACTCAGCGTTCAACCAAGGCTTTTGCTCAAGGGCACCTCAAGACCGCTGGAAAACGGATCGAATGGCACTGTCCATCGACCATTCCAGTCCCCGACAGCAAAGATAATATGTTGAAAAACAATATTTACTTGCGCCTTTCCGACATTACTCGGAAATGGACCTGATCCGCTTGCGGCCCAGCGAATCCAATCCGCACGCGCGCGCGATACTGTCGCCATTCTGGATCAAAGCGTGGCGGCGTTGAGGCGGGCTTCGGCGGTGTGGATATAGTCGCGGGTGATCGGCACGGCATCGCGGTCGCGCACCAGTTGCAGTTGAAAATTGACGAGGCTGGCGTCTTCAAACCCCGTGGCGGCCCCGGCCAGATAATAGAGCCACATACGATAGAACCGTTCGTCGAACAGTTCGACGATGCGATCATGCTGCGCGACGCAGCGGTCGTACCACGCGCGCAAAGTCGGGGCATAGTGGCGACGCAACACCTCGCAATCGGCCAGCATCAGCTTGTTGGGTTCGATGGCCGCTACGGTTTCGCTCAGCGAGGGGATATAGCCGCCGGGGAAGATATATTTGCGGGTAAAATCGTCGGTGGAGGCCGGGGGCGCGGCACGTCCGATGGTGTGCAGCAGCATGACCCCGTCGGGTTCGAGCAGATTGTGGCACTGGCGGAAAAATGTCGGATAGTTGCGTGTGCCGACATGTTCGAACATTCCGACCGACACGATCCGGTCGAATTTGCCGGTGACATCGCGATAATCGATCAGTTCAAAACTGACTGCGTCGGCCACGCCTGCGCGCTCTGCCCAGGCTTTGGCATAGCCGACTTGTTCGGTGCTGAGCGAAATGCCGTGGACGCGCGCGCCCGTCACTTTGTGCAGATGGATTGCCAGCCCGCCCCAGCCGCAGCCGATATCGAGCACGCGGCTGTGCGGGGTCAGCGCCAGTTTGGCGGCGATATGGTTCATTTTGGCGATTTGCGCGGCTTCGAGCGTGGTGATCCCGTCCGCCCAATAGGCACACGAATATTGCCGGTTGGGATCGAGAAACAGATCATAGAGCCGGTCATCGATATTGTAGTGATGCGCGACATTGCGGCGCGATGCGGCGCGCGCATTGATGCGGTTGATCCGGCTGACCACTTTCAGCCGCGCGCGTTGCCACAAGCCGGGGTTGTCCAGATCGCGCCCGCTGTCCCACGGATTGTTGCGCCGCACCAGGCTGATCACATCCATGATCCCGCCGCCGGTGATATCGAGCCGGCCGTCCATAAAAACTTCGGCAAACCCCAGGCTGGGGTTGCGCGCAATCGCGCCCGGCACCCGCGCATCGTGCAGCACCAGCCCCAGATCGGGCCAGCCCGGCGTTGGCGTGCCAAACCGGTGCTGGCGGCCATTGGCTTCGGTCACGGTCAGGCTGCCATGGTGGATCAGGCGTTTGAGCGCGGCGCTCAGCAGGTACATTGCCATCGTCGGGGCCTTGTCGTCGGAATCAGAAGTGCGATGTGCGATACCTCGCCGGGCTTTGCAAGCCGCACGGGCTGTCCTATCACGCTCTGATGCAGCTTGATCTGGTCGATGTGTTTGCGTCCGGCGCTTTGTCCGGCAATCCGCTGGCGGTGGTACGCGGGGGCCACTCGCTCGATTCGGCGCAGATGCTGGCGTTGACGCGCTGGCTGGGCTTTTCCGAAACCACATTTCTGTTGCCGCCGACCGAGGCCGGGGCGGATTACCGCGTGCGGATCTTTTATCCGGCGGGCGAACTGCCGTTTGCCGGGCATCCGACGCTGGGCAGCGCGGCGGCATGGCTGGCGGCTGGCGGGGTGCCTGCCGATCCGGCGGTGGCGGTGCAGCAATGCGGGGCCGGGTTGATCCCGGTGCGGATAAGCGCTGACAGCTTTGCATTTCGCGCCCCCCCGCTGGTGCGGTCAGGCCCGCTAAACCCCGCCGAGCGCGCAGCGGCGGTGCGTGCGGCGGGGGTGGATGACGCTGATGTGATCGCGGCTGTCCATGCCGCCAATGGCCCCGGCTGGCACTTGCTGCACCTGACTTCGGCGGCGGCGGTGCTCGCGGCGCAGCCGGTTGCGCGCGCGCCGGTGCCAACCGAAGTCGGACTGGTCGGCGCTTGGCCAGCGGGGCACGCCCAGCAGTTCGAAGTCCGCGCGTTTTTTACCGACGCCCAAGGCCGCGTGGCCGAAGACCCCGTTACTGGCAGTTTGAACGCCGCAGTCGCGCAATACTTGCAGGCGCAGGGCCACGCAGCCGCGCCGGGTTATAGCGCCGCACAAGGCCGCAGCACCGGGGCGGACGGACAGATTGCGGTGTCGATTGCCGACGATGCAATCTGGATCGGTGGCCGCACCCGGATAATCGCGCGCGGGGCAGAACTGGTGCTGTAAGGCTGTGTTTAGCTGGTGCTGTCGACGCTGGTGGCGGCGATCAGCAGGTCAAGCTGGGCATTGCAGCCTTGCGCCAATAGCGCCGCTGCGGTGTCATCAAGCGTGGCGGGCACTGTGGGCAGCAGTTTTAGCGTGATGGTCACCGGCGTTTTGGCGTCTGGCCCGGCGATCCGCACTTTTGCCCCATCGGTGGCCGACAGCTCGGTCAGCGGCCAGGCACGCACGGCTTGCCCGGCGCGGAATGGGGCCTGTGTTGATGCCCCATCGCTGGTGCGCGTCAGTGTCAGCGTGGCCGCACTTTCAGTGGTTGGCCGCCACAGCGCCAGATTGCGCGGATCAGCGACGCAGACCGTTCCGCTGCGAGTGGTGTCGATCACCCACACATTGGTCGGGCGCGGCTGGGTGTTTTGGCCGCGCGTCGCCCCGGTGCGGGTCTGGCGCTGGCCATTGGCGGCGATCAGCGCGGCCACGCCGTTGACCGTGGCCGCGCCGCTGCCCGCGACCGACACTTTGACCGCGCCTGCGCCTGACCCGCGCAACACCCGCGTGCCATGGGCATCGAGCACGGTCAGCGTATCGCCGGGTTTGAGCACGACCGTGCCATTATCGGGCAGTTTGGTGCCCGGTGGATAGCTGACTGCCGAAGGGCCGTTCGAACGGACCACGATCACCGCTGCCGCCGCAGTACCGGCGGTGATGACCAGCGCGCCTGCCAGCAGCAACGCGGCGCGGCGCGCGAGCATTGGGGTGCGATCAATCGAGGACATAGAACCCGCTATCCTTCTGGTTGGTCAGCCGGTGGACCAGATTGGCCAAGGCTTTGTCATCAGGGTGTTCACCCGCCAGCACGATCAGCTTTGCCAGCGCGGCAGCATCGCCACCGATCGCCGCCTGCGCCACCGAGGCGTATGCCGCCAATTCATCATCGCTCGTTTCGGGCATTGGTTCGTAAACGTCAATATCGCTGGCGCGCCCGCGCAGCACCACGCGTCCGAGTGCGCGAAACCGCGTCAGACCCGACCGTTCGACCGCCGCTCCGCTGATCAGCACGCTCGTACCCAATTGCTTGTTGGCCGATTCGAGCCGCGCGGCGGTGTTCATCGAATCGCCCAGCGCGGTGTACTGGATGCGCCCTTCGCCGCCGAAGTTGCCGACGATGGCTTCGCCCCAATGCACCCCGACCCGCGTGCGCCCGATGGGCGGCGCTTCCGGCGGGGCAGAGGCGCGGAACGCTTCGCCCGCACGGTGCATCGCGATGGCGGCCTCGACACAGCGCTGGCCATCATCGGGGCGGCTGATCGGCGCGCCCCAGAATGCCACCACCGCATCGCCAACGAATTTGTCGATGGTGCCGCCATGCGCCAGCACGACATCGCTCAACATATCGAGATAGCGGTTGAGCAGGCTGGCGACGAGTTCGGGCGGAATGGCAAAGCTGAGCTTGGTAAACCCTTCAAGATCGGAAAACAGCACGAAAATCGGCCGCTTTTCGCCGCGCAATTGCAGCGAATCGGGGTCGCGCATGATTTGCGCGGCAATATCGCGCGGCAAATATCGGCCCAGCGCGCCTTGGGCGAACCGCCGCTGTTCGGAACTGAGCGTGCGCGCCAGCACGCTGACCACCAGATAAGCGCCAAACCAGCCGACCACCCAGCCAAATGCGGGCAGGCCATACGTCTCCACCCCCACGCGCGTCAGGATAAACGGCAGCCCGATCAGCGTTACCATTTGCGCCACCATGATCGTGCCCGACAGCCAGGGCCGCCGGTTGAACCCGGCGGTTGCCCCGCCCGCCACCACCACCAGTACCGCCACCAGCCACAGCACAGCGGGCGGGATCGCGCGGAACTGTCGCCCATCGAGCATTTGCGCCAGCATGACCGCGAACAGGTCCATCCCCCATAGCGAGCGCGCTTCGCCTTTGGCGGTCACACGGCTAAGCGGGGTCTGAAATATATCGATATCTTCGATATTGCCGCCGATCAGCACATAACGGCCACGGATCTGCTGCGCGAACAGATCGCCCGCACCGGGGGTGGAAAAGATCGCATCGTCGGCAAATGTGTCGATGGGAATGGCGGCAAAAATCGGTTCATCCGCCAGCGCCGGGCGTCGCCACGCCAGCGTTCCGGTAAACCCGGCAAAGCCGCGCGCTTCGGGCAGAAGCGCATTGGGCATTCGCGGCGGTGCGCCGGGCACCGGCTCGGCCCAGCGGCGGATGACATTGTCCGAATCGGTTTGCAGCATGATGCTGGCGGGCCCGACATGGCGGGTGCGGATCGCCGCCTGAAACGCATCGAGGAATTGCTGCTGGCGATAGAGGATCTTGTCGCTCGCCGCCGCGCTGGTGGCATAAGCCAGAAATGTCGGGGTTTTCATGGCGCGAAATGTGGCGATCAGTTGCGCGTCTTCGGCTTGCGGCTGGTCGATCAGAATGTCGATGCCGATGGCTTTGGCCCCCATGGCATCGAGCCGGGCCAGCGCGCGCGCCAGCACACCGCGATCGAGCGGGGATCGCTTGCCCGTCGCGATCAGCGTTTCATCAGTATAAGGCACGATGACGATCCGGTCATCCTGCCGCACCAGCGGGGCCGATACCACCACCCGCGCATCGAACAGCGCATGTTCGGCATCGAGCAACAACGGAGCCGACCAACTGCCACGTGCCACCAGCACCGCCAGCACCATGACGAGGCCAGCCAACGCCAGCCGCCAGCCGCCAATCTGGCGGACCAGCCGCTTCCACACCACCATTATGGCGTGGTCATCGGCTTGGCGGCATCGCCAACAATCGCGAAGGCGGCCCAGTAATAGGGGTGCGAGGTCACCGGATCATCCATCAACCGCAATTGCGACTGGCGCAAGGCTTCGCCGATGGGGGTTGTCGTTCCGCCCTTGAACAACCCGTCCATCAGCCGCGATGTCGCATCAAAATCATCGGGCACCGGCCAATGGCTGGCGACCACGCCGCGCCCGCCCGCGCCGACAAAGGCGCGCACCAGCCCGTCGAGCGCAAAATTGCCGCCAGTGGCGATCCCCGCCGCGCGCGTGACATCGGCGCTGGCTGCCCCGGCGGTGTCGCAGGCCGACAGGATCACCGTATCGGCATTGAGTGTGAGCGCGAAAATCTGCCGGAAAGTCAGCAATCCTTGCGACGGGCTGGCCCCAAACGATGTGACCAGCGCCGGTTCGGCGGCGCAGCCGGGGCGCGGCGCGGTGACCAGCCCGTGCGTGGCAAACTGGATGACACGAAAATCGCGCAGATCGGCGCGTGCGATCACCGCGCTATCGGTAAAGGCCGCCCCGGTAACCACATCGTTGCCCGCCCCGCCCAGCACGCGCGCGGCCAGAGCAAGTTCAGCGCCGCTGACCGGGTGGGTCCACGTGCTGCGCGGCCAGGCGCAAGGATCGTCGGGCAGCGCGGTGGCAGGGCCGGGCAGCGCATTTTGCCCCAGCCCGAGATAGCGGCGCGGCGCGGTCGATGGTGCCAGCTTGCGCACATCGATAAAGGCATGGGCGGATACGGCAGTCGAAACCACATGATCGCGCCCGAGCCAGGCGATTCCGGTAAAATCGAACGCATCGGCATCGGGCAGCGCCTGCCGCGCGCGCCAGCGATCAAGCCCGGCATCATCGCTGATGAGCAGTGTGGCGGGCAGTTTGAGCATTGCCCCGTCGGGTTCGAAAATCAGGTGGTGCACGCGCGCCATGTCGGGTGCGACCGCGCCGAACAGCAACCCATAGATCTGCCGGGCAGTCGTCACATCGAACGGATTGGTGACGATCTGGTTGCCTTCATAGCTGACAATGCTGTCGCGCGTGCGGTTGACCAGCGTTTCGAGTTCGGCGGGGCTGGCGGCCACGCGCAGCAGCCGTGCGCTGTCGGGGCGCACCCACAAGGCGTAGTTCGTGCCGGCAACTTCGATCAGCTTGTAATAGGCTTCATCAGGACGCAGCGTCTTGCGCAGATCGGCCAGCGTCACGGTCTGCGGGCTGACCGCGACATAGCGCGCAAACCCCGCCAGCCGCGCCTGCACCGCAGTCTGTTCGGCGGCGAGCGCGGCGCGCCGCTCAGTCAATTGCGCCAGCGCCGCGGTATCTGCCGCGCTGGCGGGTTTGGCCGGATCGGCGGTGCTGAGCGTCGCCAGCGACTGGTCGATCACGCGCACTTCGCGCGCCAAAGCCAGCGACTGGCGGAACAGATCGGCTGCGGCATCGCTGCCGCCCGACAGTTCGCGCGCCAGCACCGCCTGCGTTTGCGCGACGCCGGGCCGCACCAGCACTTGCGCGGCGGCGAAAGCATCATCGACGCTGCCGGGTTGATCGGCGCGCGCCAGCAAAGCGGTGAAATAGCCGCCAAGCTGGCCGCGCAAGGCGTTGTTGCCCCCGGCAATCGCGGGTGCTTCGGCCACCAGCGCGCGATATGTCGCCAGCGCGGCATCGGTCTGGCCATGGCGCGCCTGCAACCCCGCCAGCCGCGCGCGCGCCGCCAACCATGCTGCCGATCCGGGCAAGCGCGCCGCCAGCGTGTCAATCGCCGATTGCAGCAAACCGGCGGCCTGATCGGCATGGCCCTCGCTTTCGGCCAAGGCGGCTTGCGCGGTGAACACATTGGCTGGCAGCCACGCCATCGATATCACTCGCCCACCGCGCACCGCGCGATAGCGGTCAAGCGCCGCCGACAGTTCGCGCCGCGCCAGATCAGCCATGCCAAGCAGGCGGTGTGCTTCGCCGCGCAGATAGAGCGCCTGCGCATCCAGCAATTGCGCGCGTTCGCCATCGGACAGCGGTTGCGCCCGGCTGCCGACGCGCCCGCGCGTCGCATCGTCGAGCGACAGGCGTTGCGCCAGCGCATGTTCGACATAGCCAGCACCCAGCCGCTCGGCGGCAAAGGCGGTTTCGTCTGCCGGTGCCGCCAGCGGGGCATCGAGCGTGGCCAGCGCGCCTGCGGCATCACCGCTGTCGAGCCGGTGCATCGCGAACACATTGCGATAGAATCGTGCGAACACCGGATCGCCGCCCAGCCCGGCTTTGTTCGCGCGCGCAAACAGCGCGGAGGCTTGTGCCAGATTGCCGAGGTTCGATTGCTGGATCGCTTGGCCCGCGAGATAGAGCGCGAGTTGATTGGCACCCGCTTCACCGCGCCCGGCGCGCGTTACCAGCCGGTCAAAGAATGCACTGGCATCGGCATGGTTGCCATCATTGGCGCGCGCGATCCCGGCGGCGAGTGCCTGATCGGGATCAAACCGTTCGGCTTGCGCACGCGCCAGCGCAGCAGGATCATCCGACCCCGTTACCGCCACCGCCACTTCGCCCGGCACCACGCGGTCAGCAGCGAGCGCCGCCAGCCCCAGCCGCAGCGCCGCATCATAGGCCGCCAGCCCAAACGCAACATAGCTGTGGCCGCGCCGCACCAGCCGATACGTCACGCGTTGCAGACCCGATGCGGCATCGGGGCATGTGAACCGGGTCAGCCCGGCAAGGCCGGCCGCATCGGCGCGCGCTTCTGGCGTGCAAGGCGCGCCGCTGCCCGGGCCAAAGTCCTTCAGCCGCTGCGCACCATCAAGCACATAAAGTTTGCCCACCGGGCTGGCGGCGTCGCGGCACAACACGTCATAGCCGCGATCAAACATGCTGGCATAATGGTCATCTTCGCCGCGCCGTGCGGCAGTGCACATGACCCCACTGTCTCCGATGCGAAAACTGTCGCGCCCGGCGAGCGCGGCGTCGCCAGGCCGCTCGGCGCGCACTTGCGCGCCCATCACCAGCAGCAGCAGCACCGCCAGCCTTGTCCAGCGCGCGATCATGGCTGTGTCCCCCCAGTGCCCGTCGCGCTGCCGCCGTTGATACCGACTGGCTCGTCAATGTCGTGCGGATCAGCCAGATCACGGTCGTCGATCACCAGACCCGGCACCCAGGTCGGCAGCACCGCGCCGCGCACGGCGGCCACGCTGTGCGCACCATCACCGCTGGCCGATCCCGGCAGGGCGGTGTCGATGCTCGACACGATGTCGGTAATCTGCCCGGTGGGCAGGATGGTCAGATCGCTGCCATTATACGTGATGCGGTAATTGGCCGTGGCGGCCAGGGTGCCCTGCGTGATCGGGTATTTGCCTGCCAGCGATGCAAGCGTCGCGCTGGTGGCGAGTGCTCCAGTCAATTGGTCGCCATTGACGAGCGCCGGGGAAAGCCCGGTTACCGAATATGTCAGCACCGGATTGGGCAGCCCGAACGATCGGCTGGCGGGCAAAGCCGAGATTGTGATCGGACGTGCGGTGATTGTCAGCGCGGCGGCATTGGCGGCACTTTGCGCAAATGTTGCGCTGTAATTGGTTGTCAGCAGCGACAGCCCCGACCCGATCACGCCATAGCTGCCAACCGGGCTGGCGGGGCCGGCCTTGGTGACGAACCCGGCGGTGCCACCCAGCGTGGCAGCTTGTGTATCACTGCCGAGCAAGCCTTGCACCGCAACGGCACCGGTCAGCGCCGGAATGGCATCACCATAGATACTGGTGGCGAGATCGGCGGTATATGTCACCGTCAACGCGGCAGGAGTGATCGCGCCCGACGCGGTCTTGGCCGAAACCGCATAGTTTCCGCCGCTGTTGCCATCGCTGATGACATAGCCGCTGTTCACTGTCAGCGTGCGCGGCCCGGCATTGGCGCTGTCATACGACTGGCTTAGTGGGGTGATCGCGTCTTTGCCGAGCAGGCCGGACACGGTGACGACCCCGCTTGAGGCTTTGGTGGTGTCATAGGCGCGCGTCTGGCTGACCGCGCTGAGCGTCAGCGCAGCGGGGGTGATCGCGCCCGCCGCCGTGTTGAGCGAAACCGTATAGTTGCCGCCGCTGTTGCCATCGCTGATGGCATAGCCGCTGTTCACTGTCAGCGTGCGCGGCCCGGCATTGGCGCTGTCGTATGACTGGCTGAGCGCAGTAATCCGATCGCTGCCGAGCAGGCCTGATACCGCCACCACGCCGCTTGATGTTTTGGTCGCGTCATATGTTCGGGTTTGCGCCACCGCGCTGAAGGTCAATGCGGCGGGGGTGATCGTCACCACGCCCGGTGTGGCTGAAGCGATCAGATCATAGCCGATCTGGCTTGAATAGAGCCCGCCGGAATAAGTCACCGGGTTGGCGCCGACATTGCGCGCTGCGCCGCCAAATGTTGCGACGCCGGACAGCAACGCGGGGTCGGTGCCATACGCAGTATAGCCGGGGTCTATGCGTGATGCGGTATAAGTCGCCGTCAGGTTTTGCGGCTGAACCGTGATCGGTTGCAGGAATGACCCCAGCAGCGGGGTGGTCGAACCCTCGTACTGCCGCCACGCAAAGCCTTGGCCGCCGCTGGTGTCGATGGCAAAGCCGCTGAAACTGCTCGAAGACCGCGTCTGCGCGGTGGTGAGCGCATGTGCGCCTGAACAATCACCCGGCGATGGCGTTCCGCACGCAGCCGCCGCCCCGGATCGCTGGCTGTCCCAATACGCGGTGGTGATCGCAGTGCTCGATTGTCCGACCAGCCCGCCGACTTGCCCGCCTGCCACCACGCCATTGGCATAGACCTGATCGATCACGCCGCCATTGAATCCGGCCAGCCCGCCGCCAAGTTGTGCACCGGTGATATCGACACTGGCATAAGACTGCGTGATCGTGCCGGCGTTGATCCCGACCAGCCCCCCGGCGGTGGCGTCGTTGACGGTTATCGTGCCGGTGGCAAAGCTGCCAGTGATCGTGCCGGTGGCTTCGTTGATCGCGGCGATCAGCCCGACAATTCCCGCGCCGCTTAGCGGCACCGTGGCGTTCCACAGCCCAAGATCGGAAATCCTACCGGCATTCTGGCTTACCAGCCCGACCGGATCGCGACTGGCGGTGCCAAAATTCAGCCCGGCCAGCACATGCCCGTTGCCCGCAAGCGTGCCGGTAAATGGGTCCGCGCGGCCAATCGGGATAAAGCCTTGCGTGCCCCAGATATCGCCGATGGCACCAGTGCCCGCCATCGCAATGGATTGCGTTATGACATAGTGCCCCGCCAGATTGCGGTCGATCAACTGGACCTGATGTGCGCTGCTAACGGGGGCGACCAGATATTGCGCCGCCGGTATTTCCCACGCACCAATGGGGCGAGTGCTGCTGGCGTCAAACACCCAGCGCCCCGGCGTCAGATTGGCATAAGCGGCGGGGTTGAGCGCATAAACCGATGCGCCTGCTTGCGCCAGATCGCTGGTTACCGCTTGTAGAGCGGTCTCGCTGCCACGGGTTGTGCCGATCGCGGTGGCCTGCCCGGTGCTGAACGTGTCCCAATAAGCCGTATCGATCGTGCCAAAGTTATGCCCGACCAGCCCGCCGACGGCCAGTTCACCGGGTTGGCCCGCCACCGCGCCGCTTGACCATGCCTGCGTCACGCTGCCGCCATTCTCACCGATCAGCCCGCCCGTGCCAAAGTCGTGCGGATCGCCCGGCGCGTTGGTCACCGCGCCGGTGGCATAGACATAGCTGACCGTGCCATTTTCAGATTTGCCGATCAGGCCGCCAAGCGCGCCAGTGGCGCTTGTACCGGTAGGCCCAACGCCGGTGACGCTGCCTGCGGCATAAGCATTGGTTACCTCGCCGCGATAGATATACCCGATCAGCCCGCCGACCGCGCTGGCCCCGATGACCGGGCCCGTGGCATAAGCATCACGGATGTTGGCCGTTCCGTCAATTCCGCCGATCAGGCCCCCGATGAAGTTACCGTGGGCGGTAACCGCACTATCACTGTGCACGCGCGACACGGTTGCCGGGTGGATCACCCCCGCTGCCAGCCCGATCAGGCCCCCCACAAGGTTGCCCCCCGACACGGCTCCGCCGGTGCTGTAGCTGTTGGTTATGGTGATGCTGTCGGCAACTGTATCGAGCCCGAACGCGCCGATCAGCGCTCCGGTGTTGTTTCCGCCGATCACCATCGGATCAATCAAACCGACATTGCGTATCGTAATTTGCGCGCCGCTGCCTATGCCGCCGACTTGCCCGAACAGGCCGATCCCGTTCGAACCCGGCGCAAGGATATAAAGGTGGCTGATGGCATGGCCCAGCCCGTCAAAATTGCCGGTAAACGGGGCTATCGGCGCAAACCCGGCTCCACCATTCCACCCTTGCGTGGCGCTGGCATCGATATCGCGGCCCAGCGCGAAGTTCTGGTCGGGATGCGCGCTGATCGCTTGCACTTGCGCGATGCTGTTGACCAATTGATACGCGGTCAGCGCACCCGCCGCCACGCCCGGCGCATAATCGGTAGGAGCGCCAAGGCTGGCGGAGTTGTAATCGATATCGACCGCCGCGCCCGCGCCGGTCAGAGTGATCGCCTGGGCAGCCAGCGTTACGGTGCCTTTGCCACTGCCCGCATTGTCGGCCCACAATTGCAGGTATGCGCCATCGCCCGCGCCGGTGATCGTGCTGTTGACCGCCAGATTGCCGCCCGCCGCGATCACCAGCGAAGTGTTCCCGGCCAGCATTACTGGTCCATCAAGCGCCAAGGCGGATGTCGTGCGCCAGCGCGCTCCGCCCGCGCTGGCGGCAGTGCCGGGGGTGCCACCGATGCCTGCGGCATAGCTGCTGTCAAATATCAGCGGGCTGGTTTCCTGAGGGTGGAAATCGACGCTGCCGGGCTGGACCGCATCGATCAGGATATTGCCACCAAGCGCGGCACCGCCGTCGCCATTGATCGACCCGCCACCGCGCGCGGTAGCGGAAAAATAGCCGCTGCCGCGCATTTGCAGGCTGCCGCCGGCGGTAATGGCGATTTGAACTGCGCCACCACTGGCCGCGCCGCCGCCACCCGATGCGTCGCTGCCCCCGGTGGCATTGGCAAACACTATCCCGTTCGCCGTAGTGTCGAGCGAACCACCGGCAATGGTCAGGCTGGATGTACCCGCCAGCGCCGCGCCGCCGCCGCCCTCGGAACCCGCGCCACCGCTCGCACTGGTGTCAAGCGCCAGCGTGTTGATTCCCGCAAACGCGATCGACTGCCCGCTACTGCCCACCGCGATCTGGGCGGTGCCGCCAGTGGCACTGCCGCCCGCCCCGATCTCACCCGCCTGCCCACCGCGCGCCGCCGCGTTAAGCACAACGCCTGCCGATTGAGGCCCGCCAGCGGAACCGATGCTGGTGATGGTGCCGCTGTCCAGCGGGGTCTGGATCGATACCGAGCCGCCCCATGCGGCCCCACCCGCGCTGGCGGTGCCCGCGCCGTCACCGCCCCGCGCCGCTGCATTCAGCAGGATCGCTGCCGACCCCAACATGGTCAATGTGCCGTTGTTGACCAGCACATCGGCATTGCCCGCGCGCGCCGATCCACCCGCGCCGTTGCTGGCATTGCCGCCACTGGCACCGGCATTGCCGGTAATCGCGCCGGTGCTGCCCGTCAGCAGCGTGGCCTTGCTGCCAATGCTGATCGTGACATGGCCGCCGGTTGCCGAACCGCCATTCACCGACAGATCATCAAACCCGCCGGTCGCATCAGCCCGCGCGCCGATCCCGCCCAGCGCATTGAGCGTATTGGCACCACCGTTGCCAAGCTGGACTTTGGCGGTGCCACCCGTGGCATCGATGCCCAGGTCGGGGATAAAGGCAGCGCTGTTATAGGCATTGGCCGCCGCGCTGCCATCGGCCCGGGCGTCGAGCACAAGCTGGCCTTGCACCGTGACCGTGCCACCCGCAGCGATCATGACATTGGCGATGCCGCCGTTGGTTGTGATACCGCCAAAATTGGTGCCCGCAGGCGCATCGGCCCAGCCGCCCGCTGCATTGAGCGTGGCATTGCCCGCTACGGTCAGAGTACCGCCGCTGGCCGTGATCTGCGCGCTGCCACCCTGCCCGCCAATCAGATCGTTGGCGCTGACCAGCAGATCACCGTTCACCCCAAGCGCGGCGGCATTGCTGCCGATTGTCAGGTTTGCGCCGCTGCTGATTGCAACCCCGGCCACGGGCGCTGCGCCAAGCCCGGTCTTGTCAGCGATCAACGCCAGATTGCCAGCAATGTCGATCGTGCCCGCCGCTGCGGCCACGGTCACGCGCGGCGCGGTCAGCGTGACGTTTGATCCGAACGTCATGCCGCTGGCCGGATCGGTCGCAGTGATCGACCCGGTTGACCATGCCGCGAGGTTCGAACTGAACGTGCCCGCGCCGATGGTCAGGCTGGTGCTGCCGGTTCCGCCAACACTCGCTTGGCCGATATCCTGCGCGATATCATCGCCTGCCGACAGGATTACGGCATTGCCATCACGCGCCGCCGCGCCCGCTGCCGCGAAACCGATGGTTCCGCCCGAGGTGATCGCCATCGTGATGGCGTTGTTCTTGGGCACAGCGACCATATAGACGCGGCGAACTGCCGCCGCATCATTGGCGACCGCATCGGTGTTGCCCACGCTGCCGCTGTTGACGAATGTGTTGGTGGTAACGCTTGATCCGGCATCGACAGTGATGCTGAACAGCCCCGCCGGATCAACCGCGAATGTCGCGCTTTCGGCCGCGACCAGCGCGGTCGATCCGGCCACGGCGATGTGACCCGCCTGGGCAATGCGCGGGGCTATCGCGACCATATACGTCGGGCCGCTACTGCCTGCGACCGCGATCCGCGCACCCGCCTGAATGGTGATCGCGCTTTGGCCATTGGCCACGCCCGCCACACTGAACTGGTTGCCACCGCCGGCAGTGCTGAAAAAGCTGGTGGCACCGGTGCCCGCATCGACGGTCGTGATAGGATCTGCGGTGGTCAGCACCAGCCCGCCGACATTGAACACCGCGCCCGATCCGATCAGCAACCCGGCTGGGCTGTAAAACCATGTGCTGACATTGGTATCAGCGGTGATTGTGCCGTTGAGCGCGATGGCGCGGGTGGCATCGGCGGGCACTATCCGGTTGAGCACTGCACCGGCCGCACCGCTGACAGGTCCGGCAAAGGCGACAGTCTGCCCGGCGGGCAGAAAGTTGACCGGCTGGGCCGACGTCGCGGTATCGTTCGGTGCCCAGTTGATGATCGTCTGCGCGGAATTGAGCATGACCGTCTGGGTCGATCCGCTCACGCTGAATGTGGCGCTGCCCGATGCAACGGTCGGCACTCCGTCGAACCCGGCGGCGTGGGCGGCAATCGGCACGGCGGATGCGCCCATCGCGAGCAGCGCGGCAATGATCCGGCGCGATGGTTCGCGCGATAGTTTTCGGCGGCTGATCGCAGCGGGGGTGCGCATCAACGGGTCCTCCACGGCCAGATTCGGGTCGATAGCGTCAGCAGGAACAGCGGCGGTTCGATCCGCGTGGCCAGCGGCAGGCGCGTCAGTGGCACCCCGACAGACCCGTCGATCTGTATCATCGTGCCCAAAGCAAGCCGCGCGCCGCCGCCAAGCGTGTGCAGCGCGGCGCTCGCCGGAATGCCACCGCCGCGTCGCCAAGTCCAGCCATTGTCGCTGAACACAAACGGCTGCGCGGTGATCGCTTGCCGATGCGACAGGCTTAATTCCGGTCCGCGCAGATCGACAGAAAAGGCCAGCCCCGCATCGCCCACCAGCGCACCTGGCGCATAGCCGCGCCCGATGGTGTAATTGCCGAGGGAAAACTGTTCGAACGCATAGACCGGGGCCGATGCGACTTGTCCGCGCACACTGGTGTCAAGGCTGAACCCGCGCGTCGGATTGACCTCAAGCGCGGTCGAGGCACGAACCACGGTCGCTTGCGGATCGCCGATCGCGATGCTGGGTGGGGTAAAGCCGCCGGTGGAGCAGCGCGCCGGTTGGCTGCGGCAATCGGGCGTTGCGCCCCAGATGCCCAGCCCGTGCCGCGCTTCGACCGAGGCGCTCAGCCGCCAAAGCGGCAAACCCCATGCCATCGGCCCGCGCCGGTCATGGGCCGAGGCATCGAGCCGCAGATAGCCCACGCGCAGGCGGTCGCGGCTGAACGGCAGCGGGCCGAATGTGACATCCTGATCGACCACGGCGATTCCCCCGCTGGCGATCAGATCGCCGCGTTCGTGGCGCAGCAGCGGATAGCTTGCCGCCAGATCGACCAGCCAGGTATGCGCAGCCAGCGGCGGCAAAGCTCCGGCCAGCGACGGGCGGGTTACCGCATATGTTACATGCGCGCCCAGTTGCAGCCCGTTGCTGCCGATCTGCACGCGTTCACCGACCTGCCAGATCTGCTGGCGGCGGACCGGGCTGGCGACATAAGCGGACAGCGTGGTCTGATCGCCCATTCCGATCAGCCCGTTGATCGTCGCGCGCACTTGCCCGCCAAACCGCCCCGTTGCCGCAGCGCCCAGCGCGGTAACGCTGGCATCGAGTTCCAGCGGGGTCTGTTCGACCCGCACTTGCGCGATCATGTTGCCCGCGCCGGTCCCTGCGGGCTTGAGCGTCAGATAAAGGTCATAGCCCGGAATATCGCGCGCCAGCAGCACTGCGCGTTCGGCGCGCAGCCGATTGAACACTTGCCCATCGACCAGCCGCGCCAGATAGCGCTGCAACAATGCCGCATTGGCCCCCGGATGCCCGATCACGCGCACCGCCACAATCCGCGCGTAGAGCACTTCGAACCGCACTTGCCCGTCAGCGATACGCTGCACCGGCACTTCGACCGCCGCCAGATAGCCCATTGCGCGCAATGTCGTCGCCGCGCGGTCGCGGATGCGGCACAACACGCTGATCGGCTGGTCGGTCCCGGCATAATCGCGCCAACTGCCATCGAGCGCGGCGGCGGGAACGGGGCCAAGATTGGCGAATGTTGCTTGCGTCAGGCGCACCATAATCGCGGCATAGCGCGGCGCATCGAGCGCGCAGGGCGCATGTTCGACAGTATCATCGACATGAAGGCGCGATGGGGCAGGGGTTGGCGCACGCGATGGCGGCGCACCCGATTGCAATTCGTCATGTCCGGGCAGGCCGGTAACGGCCCCGGGCGAAACTGGTGGCGGGGCAGCTTGCGCCCGTGCCACACTTGGAACGGAGGCCAGCGCGATCAGCAGACCCGTCAGCGCGCGCATCGCGTGTCGCGACCCGTGCCGTGCCAGCGCCATGGTCATTCCCCCGCTCTTGCCCGAAAATACGGCTTGTCACCGCACTCGGATCGCAACCTGCTTGCCGCAACGCTTACAGCACCGCACCGGCATTGCAATCATTGTGCCGCAGTAATCTAAACCGTTGGGCCTCTTAGGAGCGATAGTCCGAAGTGCTTAACAACCGGGTAACGGTCTGTTGCGGCTCTCACCGATCAGCGCCACCCATTTGGCGCGCGCGGCCTGCTGCAACGCCGGATCGAGTGTCACCAACGGCGCACGCCGCGCGTCTGCCACGCAGTTTCGGGAACCAACCGGGCAATCGCCCGGCCCTACTTCACCCCCAATTGCCCGGCTGCGGCACGGATCTGCGCAGCATTGGCCGGGTCAGCGGCAAGCGCGCGGGCCAGTGCGGCGCGGGCGCGATCCGGCTGGCCCAAGTTCACCCGGCTGCGGATCAGCATGATCCAGCCATCAGTATTGTGCGGCTCGGTTGCCAACCGACCTTCAAGCTTTTCGACCATGTCCACCGCCATGATATGCTGCTCGCTGGGCGGGATCGCGCGCGCGGCGGCAAGGTCTTCCGCGCTCGGGCCTGCGAAATAGGGATCGCCCCTTGGAGCCGGGGGTTGTTTGACAGCGGCAAGCCGTTCGGCCACAGGCAACTTATTGATCTTGCCAACTTGTTCGATGGTGCGGCGCAAGTCTTTTTCCCACGGGGCGCCTTGCGGGGTTTGCGCCAGCAGCGTCAGCCAATCGGTGATCGCGCCTTGGTGATCGCCGTGCAGATCTTTGTCCACCGCCAGAAAATAGCGCGCGCGCGAATCTTTGGGGGACAGGTCAATCGCACGGCGAAAGGCATCGCGCGCGGCGGCGGGCATTGGATCATGCTGGCTGGCCATCACCCGCGCCTCGCCCAGCGCCGACCACAGCGCCGCTTCATTGGGCGATAGCGCCAGCGCCTTTTGATAGTTGTCGACCGCGCACGCAAAGTCGTTGGTGTCGAAACAGGCGCGTCCGGCAAAACGCAATTGCGCCAGATTGGCTGCATCTGTCGGGGCGAGCTGCGGCGCGGTGGCAGCGGGTGGGGCGCTATGCTGGCCCTGCCGGGTGCGCACGATCATCACTCCCGCCAGCACGACGATCCCGGCCAGCAACGCCAGCGTTGCGGGTTTTACGGATTTGAACCTCATGGCGACTTTCGCTCTTGCTGCGATGGACCGATACCCAATCCGATATCGGTGATTGGCTCGGCCCATGACTTGCGGCATGATCGATCATATTGCAATCCCGGACACGGACTTGCAGGGGGACAAAGCTTGGCCACGCCATATGCCATTGCCATCGTCGGGTCCGGCCCTGCTGGGTTGAGCGCGGCGGCGCGCGCGGCGGCGCTGGGTTTGTCGCACGTGCTGCTCGAACGTACCGATCATCTGTCGGACACGATCTTCAAGTATCAAAAGGGCAAGCACGTGATGGCGACCCCCGCCACGCTCGTGCTGCGCGCCGATCTCGGCTTTGATGCGGGCAAGCGTGAGGCCATTTTGGGCACGTGGGAAGCGCAAGTCGCCGCCGCCGGGGTCAATGTGCAATTTCGCGCCGAAGTTACCGCGATTGACGGCGAAAAAGGCGATTTCCGGCTGAAACTGGCCAATGGCGAGACCGTGGCCGCCGCCGCCGTGGTGATGGCCATTGGCACGCAAGGCAACCCCAACCGGATGCGCTGCGCCGGGGCCGATCTGCCGCATGTGCAATACCAGCTGGATGATCCGGGCGAATATGTCGATGAACATATTGTCGTCGTCGGCACGGGCGATGCGGGGATCGAAAACGCGCTCGGGCTGGCGGCGGACCGCGCGCAAGGCAATGTCGTGACGATCCTCAACCGGGGTGGCGAATTCGCGCGTGCCAAACCGGCCAATGTCAAATTGCTCAACGATGCCGCCGCCGACGGGCGCGTGACAATCCGGCTCGAATCAAGCCCCGCCGAAGTGCGCCCCGGCGAACTGGTGATCGACACGCGCGACGGGCAGGACACGATCCGCTGTGATCGCATTATCGCGCGTATGGGTTCGGCCGCGCCGCGCGGATTTGTCGAAGCGGCGGGAATCGCGTTTTCGAGCGCGGATCGCGAGGCCTTTCCCGCGCTTGGCCCGACGTATGAATCGACGCGGCCCGGCGTCTATGTGATCGGCGCGCTGGCGGGCTATCCGCTTATCAAGCATTGCATGAATCAGGGCCACGATGTGGTCGAATTCATCAACGGCAATCTGGCGCTCAAACCGGCGGACGAGCCGATCCTTGCGGCCAAATTCGCGCGGCTGCCGGGCAAGCGCAGCGTCGATCAATGGCTCGCGCTGTTGGCCGAACGAGTCGAAGTGTTCCGCGAACTGTCGATCCTGCAATTGCGCGAGCTGATGCTCGACAGCGATGTGGCGGCCTTCGATACCGACGCGGTGATTTTTCGCCGCAACGAACCGGGATCGTCGCTGCTGTGCATTGCGCAAGGATCGGTGCTGGTGGAAATCGACCCCAGCGATTCCGCGCGCACCGTGCCGATCGGCTGCGGCTCCATCGTCGGCGAAGTCGGGCTGATTTCGGGTCGGCGGCGCGGCGCGACGGTGCGCGCGGGCGAACCGGCGATCATCGTCGAAATTCCGCGCACCGCCGCGCTCAAACTGATGGCCACCGCGCCTGCGGCGGCGCGCGCGGTCACGCGCATTTCGATCGAGCGGCAGATGTTGCAGATTTTCGGGTCGGGCCTGACGCGCGACGATGTCGCCGAATTGGTCGATGCCGCCGAAGTCAAACAGGTGCGCGCGGGCGAAGCGGTGCTGACCGAAGGCGATGCGGGCAAAGATCTCTACATTATCCGGCGCGGATCGATGATCGTGGAAAAGTCCATCGGCGGCAAACCGGTGTTCCTGTCCTATCTGCCCGCCGGGGCCTATGTCGGCGAAATGGCGCTGATTGACGATGCCCCGCGCAGCGCCACGGTCAAAGCCGCGATCCGGTCCGAAGTGATCCGCTTGCCGGGCGATGCCTTTGCCCGCCTGCTGGCGCGCAGACCCGCGCTGCTGGCCAAAGCGCGCAGCGACATGGCGCGCCGGGCAGAGGTCAACCGCTTTATCGAAAGCCGCAAGGACAGCTTTGCCGGCGCGGTCGATATGTATTCGCAGACCGCGCAGTTCCTGGTCGATAACGGCATTGGCGAAGCGACCGACGTGCTGCTGATCGATGAAACGCTGTGCGTGGGTTGCGACAATTGCGAAAAGGCCTGTGCTGACAGCCACGAAGGGCTGACCCGGCTGAACCGGGAAGCAGGGCGCAGCTTTGCCCATCTGCACGTGCCGACCAGTTGCCGCCATTGCGAACACCCGCATTGCATGGCCGATTGCCCGCCCAATGCAATCCGACGCGGGCCCGATGGCGAAGTGGTGATTAACGATACCTGCATCGGTTGCGGCAATTGCCAGCGCAATTGCCCTTATGGCGTGATCCGCATGGATTCGGTGCCGCCAGCGCGCCCGCCGCTCTTGTCATGGCTGCTGTTCGGGGCGGGGCCGGGGCCGGGCGAACCGGCCAAAGGCTGGCGCAAAGCGCATGTCCCCGCCGGGGTCGAACAGCCCAAAAAGGCGATCAAGTGTGATATGTGTTCGGGCATTGCCGGCGGCCCGGCGTGTGTGCGCGCCTGCCCGACCGGCGCGGCGATCCGCGTTTCGCCCGAAACCTTTTTGTCCGTCGCGCGGCTTGATCGGCAAAGCTGATGGCCAGTTCCGCCGCGCGCCGCGCAACGGCAACGCACGAAAGCTTTTTGCGCCACCGCCGCTGGTTTTGGCTCAAGGCGGCAGGGCTGGTGGTGGTGCTGACCGGGCTTGGCTATGCGCTCATCCCGGTGGGCGAAGGGCCATATGGCGCGACATGGCCGGGCTATGTGCTCGGCAGCGCGGGCGCGGGGCTGATCGTGTGGCTGACGCTGCTGGGGGTGCGCAAACGCGCGATGACGCCGGGGCGCTGGTCGCTCAAAGGCTGGGTATCGGCGCATGTCTGGTTGGGGCTGGCGCTGGTGGTGGTGGCGACGCTGCATTCGGGGCTGCGGCTGGGGTGGAATGTGGCGAGCCTTGCGTGGGCGCTGATGCTGCTGGTGGTCGGCACCGGGATCTATGGCGTGATCGCCTATGCCACGCTGCCGGGGATGTTTGCGCGCGCCACCGCGCGGCAGACGCGTGCTGAAATGAGCGATGGCTTGCGCGTGATCGACCGCCAGGTGCGCGAAGCCGCGCAACCGCTCGATGCCGCGGCCGCGCAAGCAGTCAGCACCGCGCTGACCACCGACATTTTTGCCGCCGGGCTGTGGCGACGGCTGGCGGGGCATGATCCGCGCTGCGCGACGCAAGCCGCGATTGCCGCGTTGCGCGGGCATAATCCTGCCGCCCCCGGCATCGCGCAAGTGATCGGCCTGCTGGTCAAGCGCACCGCGCTGCTCGATCAGGTGCGCCAGACCATGCGCCAGCGCGCGCTGTTCGAAGTGTGGCTGCGGGTGCATGTGCCTGCCACGGTCGCGCTGATCGCCGCGCTGATCGCGCATATCATCAGCGCGTTTTACTACTGGTAGCGGGGATCATGGCGTTCAGGCTGCGACAGATTGTGGTGTCGGCGGGCGGGCGGCGGATCGCGCGCGACCGTGATTTGCCGGGCCCCAGCCTGACGCTGGGGCGGGCGGCGGATCAGGATATCCAGATTGCCGATCTGGCGGTTGAACCGCAGCACGCGCTGGTTACACTGACCGGCCCCGCGCGCATCGTGGTGCAGGCGACCGGCACACTGGGGTTTGCGCTCGATGGCAAGGCGGTGCGCGAAGCAGCGCTCGATCCGGCAACCCCCGCTGAACTGCGGTTTGGCAGCACGCTGTTGACGGTTGCGCGTGATGCCGATGGCACCGTGCTGCTGACGGTTGAACCGGCTGAGCGCGAAGACGATCATGCCGATCCCGTGGCGGACAAAGCGCGGTTTGCGCTGGCACGGGTGATGGTATCGTCGCGCCTGATCGCGTGGGGGCTGTTCGCGGCGCTGCTGGCGGTGTTTCTGGTGCTGCCGGTGGCGAGCCATTGGCTCACGTCGCGCCAGCCGGTCGATCCCAAAGCGCCGGGCCGCGTGATCGGCGATGCGGCGTGGAGCCCCGGCGCGCTCAGTCGCGCGCATCAGGGCCTGTCGGCCAAGTGCGAGGCCTGCCATGTCAAACCGTTTGAATCGGTGCGCAATGCCACGTGTTCGGGGTGTCACAAAGATGCGCACGATCATGCCGCGCCCGACCGGCTGGCGCAGGCGCGCGCAACCCCCGGCGCGGGGGCGCGCCTGCTGCAAACCGTGGCGCATGGCTTTGGCCGCGAACCGCCGGGGGCCTGCACCGATTGCCATGTCGAACATCAGGGCGCGCACGCGATGGACCCGCCGCGCCAGGCGTTTTGCGCGACGTGCCACGCCGGGCTGGCGGCGCGGTTGCGCGGCACCGCGCTGGGCGATGCCGCCGATTTCGGCACGGCCCACCCCGAATTTCGCGCCTTGATCGTCACCAATGCACAAACCCGCGCGCGCCGCCTCGTCTCGCTGGCGGATCACCCGCGCGAAGACAGCGGGTTGACCTTTTCGCACAAAGTCCACCTCGATACGCTTGGCGGCGTGGCCAAGATGGCGATGACGCTGGGCAGCGCGGGCTATGGCAAGCCGCTTGCGTGCGCCGATTGCCACCGCCGCACGCCCGCCGGCACTGCGTTTGAACCGGTGCGGATGGAGCGCGATTGCGAAGCCTGCCACAGTCTGGTCTATGATCGCGCCGGACCAACGCTGCTGCGGCTGCGCCATGGCGATATTCCACAAATGTTTGCCGATCTGGCGCGCGCCAGGCCCGTCGCGCCGATCACCAGCGGGCGCGCGCGGCCCGGCGATTTCGGCAATGGCGGCATTTATGGCGCGCATTTTACCCCGTTATCGGGCAGCGTGTCGAGCCGGGCCTTGGCGCGTGACGGCATTTGCGGCGAATGCCACACCCCGCAATGGCGCGATGGCCAAGTGCACATGCGCCCGGTCACGCAAGTCACGCGGTATATGCCCAATGGCTGGTTCGACCATGCGGCGCACCGCCAGACCGCCTGCACCGATTGCCACGCCGCGCCGCGGTCGGATGCGGCGAGCGATGTTCTGCTGCCCAATCTGGCGTCGTGCCGCACCTGCCACCTGGGCGAAGCGGCGGTAAAGCCCAAAATCCCGTCCAATTGTGTCATGTGCCACAGCTATCACCCGTCGGCGCTCGCCCCTGTCAGCGCGCGCCAGCGCGCGCGCCGCGCCCCCGTCGAGGACATTCGCGATGACCGCTAGCCCCGTCTTGCGCATTGGGCAGTTGACCGATCTGCACATCGGTTTTGACCGGACGAGCGCGCGCGAAGCCAATCTGATCCGGCTTGAGGCCGCGCTCGCGCTGCTGAACGAACCGGGATTGCAGCCCGATCTGATCCTGTTGACCGGTGATCTGACCGAACATGGCGATGGGCCAAGTTTTGACCAGCTGGCTGCGGCACTGGCCGGATGCGGGGTGCCGGTCTGGCCGATCCCCGGCAATCACGACAGTCGCGCGGCCTTGCTGCACGCCTTTCCGCACGTCGTTACCACCGATGACTTTGTGCATTACACGCTCGATCTGCCCGGCTTGCGCGTGCTGATGCTCGATACGCTCGATCCCGGTCGCCATGGCGGGGCGTTTTGCGACCGCCGCGCGCGCTGGCTGGCCGAACGGCTGGGCGAAGCGCCTGACACGCCAACGCTGATCGCGATGCACCATCCGCCCTTTGCCGCCGGAATCGCGTGGATGGATACCCACCCTGATGAACCGTGGGTGGCGCGGTTTGGCGCAGCGATTGCCGGGCATGGCCAGATCGTCGGCATCGTCTGCGGCCATGTCCACCAGGCGACGACAACGCGCTGGCGCGGCGTGCCCGCGCTGATCGCCGGGTCGACCGCGCCCGCCGTCGCGCTCGACTTGCGCCCCATCGACGCCGATGCGCCCGATGGCCGCGCACTGATCGCCGGCACCGCGCCCGGCCTCGCGCTCCATTGCTGGGACGGCACCGCGCTGATCAGCCATCTGTTCACCGCCAGCCCGGCCCCCGCGCTGGCCAGCCACGATGGCCGCATGACCGCACTGCTCCGCGCGATGGCAGCGGAACGGCCGTAGTACCAAAGGCTCCTCCCCCTTTGGGGGAGGTGGCAG
>CAINGT010000086.1 GCA_903848655.1 uncultured Sphingomonadales bacterium | reverse complement strand
CGTCAGCCCTGCGGGCTGCCACCTCCCCCAAAGGGGGAGGAGCTAGGGTAATTCACGCCGAACTCTCCGTCAGTGTGCTTCGTATTCTTTTGTCAGACGTCATACGCGATTGCCCTGGGGTTGGGGCTGGAGGCTCTCATCAGGCCGCGCGCCTTCAAAAAAATCACACCCCCGCGTCAGCCAGCGTCGGGGCACTTTTGCGCACCAGATCACTATGCACCGCCACGCTCAATGCACCAGCGCTCGTCAGGATCTTGCGCGCCAGCGCAACCCGCGCCGGGGTATCGTGCGCGATCACCAGAAACCCGTCGGCGGCGACTGCGGTTTCATACTCCAGCACGCTGTCGTTCGGTATCCCGATGCTGAACAGCGCTGCTGCCACCGCACTGAACCCGCCGACCGCCACCGCGCTTTCCAGTGCAGCAATCACGATCATGCTCAATTGGCCGAGCACCACCACCGGGCCGACCACCGGCACCGCGATGAACACGCCGCCAAAGAACAGGCCCCACAGCCCGCCCCAGAACAGCCCGCGCGTCCCCCAAAAGCGGACGCGATCCCCGGCGTTGTAAAACCCGGTGACATGTTCGTCAGTGTGATAGCCTTTGCCCACGACGCTCAAATGCGTGATGTCAAATCCGGCCAGATTCAGTTCGCGGATCGCGGCTTCGGCATCGTCATGGCTGGCAAATGTGCCGACTGCAGCGGCGGGCAGGGGATTGGATGTATGCATTATCGCCTCGTGTGTTTGCGCAAAGATGGCGGGTGCCATGATGCGCAAACTATCCACGCGCCCTTTCCCCGGGCAGAATCGGAATCTACGCTGATTCCGCGCACACTACTGTGCCAATCAGCCGTTGCAGGCGGCGATGGCGTCGGTCACGCGAGCATAAGCCGCGCCCAGCGGATCGGTTTCGCCCAGCAGCGCAAAGGTGGCGTTGATCGTGAAAAAGCAATGGCCATGCACGCACGCCAGCAGCGATCGCGCGAGCGCCGGCGCGGCCTCGCGCCGGTCCGGGCGCAGCACTGCGGCGATTTCGGCAATAACGATATCGAATATCGCCTCGACTTTGACGGTGTAGCTTTGCGGCGCATCGCTGCCTTCGGGCAGGCGAAAGTCGTAGAGCGCGGTCCATGCCTGCCGGTTGAGGATGGCGAATTCGAAATAAGCGCAAATCGCGGCTTTTAGCGGCCTGTGCGCGAGCGCTTGGCTCGGCAACTGGTGACGGAGGCGATTTTAGGCCCTAACGAGGTGGCCAAATCGTTTGGTTCAGGGGGCATAGCTTACAATGTCAGTGTCAATCCGCGAACTGATCCTTGCCAACGTGCCGCAGGACGGGTCGGCCATCGGCAATACGGCGCTGATCGCGCTGCTGCGTCAAAAGCTGCCCAGCTTGCCGGACGATGCCTATCGGGCCGCCAAGGATGACCTGGTGGCCGAAGGGCTGCTGGGAACAGGAAGAGGGCGGGGCGGTTCGGTTTTCCTGCTTGGCGCCATTGCCGACGAGGATGACGACGAAGACACCGACGACGATGATTTTTCGCTGACCGCGCAGGAGCCGTCAGCCCCGGCAGCGCCAAAGGCGGCGGGCAAAAAGAAGGTCGTGCGCAAGACCGATGGGCCGGTGCAAGTGCTGAGCTATCGGCACGGCGAAACGCGGGTAAACAACCCGGAAGTCGGCATGGTCCATCCGGAAAACGACCCCGACCGGCCAAAGACCGTGTGGAAATATGACCCCCATCTCGACCCCGCGCTCAATTTCGACAGCCAGCGGGGGGCGGTTGAACGGCTGATCGACGATGCGCTGGCCGCTGGTGATGCCGATGCGATGCGCGATGCGCTGGTAGAGTTGAAGCGGCTTCAAGCGCCCTATCTCAATTGGGCGGGCAAAGCCGAGGGGACGAGCTTTGCCGTCGATACCGTGTCGCTGCACGTGCATGAACGGGTGGACCCGGCGACGATCCTTGCCAACGCCCGCAAGCGGCTAAAGGGCGAGAAGGCGGGCGAGGCATGGCGGCAGGCGGACCTGTTCGCCGCCCCGTTTGAAAATCTGCCGCTGCGGCAAGCACTCGATTTCTACCACCACGAAAAGGGCTGGTCTAACCGGCTGATCGCGGGTGACAGCCTGCTGGTCATGAACTCCCTGCTGCACAAGGAGTCGATGGCTGGCAAAGTGCAAATGATCTTTATCGACCCGCCTTATGGCATCAAATACGGGTCAAACTTCCAGCCGTTCACCAACAAACGCGACGTGAAGGACGGGGCCGACGCGGACCTCACGCAAGAGCCGGAAATGATCAAGGCGTTTCGGGATACATGGGAACTCGGCATCCATTCGTACCTGACCTACCTTCGAGACCGGCTGCTGCTGGCCAAGGAATTGCTGCATGAGAGCGGCAGCGTGTTCGTTCAGATTGGCGATGAAAACGTCCACCGCGTGCGAAACGTTCTGGACGAGGTGTTTTGTCAGGACAATTTCGTCAGTTTGATCGCATACAAAACGTCTGTGGGCCTTGGGTCCCAAGGCCTTGATAATACAGCGAACTATCTTGTTTGGTTTGCAAAATCCAAGCGTTTGATGAAGTTTCACCAACTGTTTTTCCTTACCACTCCGGGCAAAGCGGGCGCAAGCAGATACAAGAAAGTCCGAACGCCCGCGCTAAGGGAAAGGGCAATCACTAACGGCGAACTGGATGATCTCGACAGTCTACCGGAAGGTGCCCGATTATTCCGCGATCAGGGTCTCACGTCTCGTTCCGCGTCGGATACAACGATTTTTGTTCAGAGCTACAATGGCAAAGATTATTCTCCATCATCTGGAGGGTGGCGCACTAACGAAACCGGTCTGGCGCGAGTTTGCGTTTCAGGACGGATACTTGAAACTGGGGAAAATATTTCGTTCCGAAAGTTCTTTGATGACTTCCCTGCACTCTCTCTAGATAACTTTTGGGCTGATGTTTCCGGAGGTATTACAAGTCGGTCTGATCCGAAAGTCTATGTTGTGCAGACTTCTACGACGATCATTGAACGCTGCCTCCTTATGACTACTGATCCCGGCGAACTTGTTTTAGATCCAACATGTGGTTCTGGAACCGCTGCGTTCGTTTCGGAGAAGTGGGGCCGCCGCTGGATCACCTGTGATACAAGCCGCGTGGCGGTGACGTTGGCGAAGCAGCGCCTGATGACAGCGAGCTTTGACTATTTCGCTTTGCGCTATCCTCACGAGGGGCTGAAGGGCGGCTTTGTTTACGAGACGGTTCCGCACGTCACCCTCAAGAGTATCGCCAACAATCCTGATCTTGATGCCATCTTTAAGGAAATGCACTCTGCTATCGCGGCTGCTCTAGAAGCGTTGAATGCAATCTTGCTCGCTAGTCCTCCGGGACCTTTCAAACCAGAACATGGCTATCGCAAAGGTAAGCCAATAGCGTTTGCGTCCGGCCAGCAGCTTGAGGAATGGGAGGTGCCCTTCGACTTCCCCGTTGCTTGGCCAGAAGCAGCTAAGGAACCATTCACTAAGTTGCTAGCGGCAAGGCAGGCAATGCAGGCAGCGATGGATCAGTCTATCAAGGACCACGCTGATCAGGAAACGCTCTTCGACAAACCTAAGAAGGACGACAGCCGCCTGCGCATCACTGGTCCCTTCTCGGTGGAGGCAGTCCCGGCACCTACCGTGCTATCGCTGGACGAGTCCGCCCCTCCCGAAGACGCTAACGCAAGCATTGCGCGGTCAGGCGAAACGTCTCGGCAAACCCAATGGCGCGATGAACTGATCCGCACGGGCATTCGCGCTAAGGGCGGGGCCATGCTGAAGTTCACCGACCTTGAGGCCATACCCGGCGTCAAGCACCTCCATGCCTCCGGCACGTTGGATAGCGGCGAACGGGTCGTTGTCAGCTTCGGTCCGGAACACGCCGCGCTTGAACAGAAGCAGGTGGAGCGCGCCATCGAGGATGCCCAGACCCTTGTGCCCAAGCCCAAGTTCGTGGTTTTCTGCGCCTTCACTTTCGACCCCGAAGCAGCCAAGGATATCGACGAACTCAACTGGCCCGGCGTCACTCTGCTCAAGGCCCAGATGAACACCGACCTGTTGACCGAGGACCTGAAAAAGGCCCGGTCGTCCAGCCAGTCGTTCTGGCTGATGGGCCAGCCCGAGGTCGAACTGAAGCAGATTGGCGACACCTGGCAGGTTGAGGTCCACGGCTTTGACTATTTCGATCCCCGCGAAGGCACGCTGGTTTCGGGCGGTAAATCAAAGATCGCCATGTGGTCTTTGGATACCGACTATGACGGACGCAGCCTGATGCCGCATCAGGTGTTCTTCCCGATGGCCGGGGCCAAGGATGGCTGGAACCGGCTGAAAAAGACTATCCGCGCTGAATTGGACGAAGATTTGCTGGAACAATTCCACGGCACCATATCGCTGCCCTTTTCAGCCGGAGACCATCGCCGGATCGCGGTCAAGATCGTCGATGACCGGGGTATCGAGTCGCTCAAGATCATGAATTTGGAGTGACAGCGGTGGTCAGGCCCAAGTCGCTCATTATCAACACGCCGTTTGTGCGCCCACACCAGCATTGGGCACCCAAGGCCGATGGCACGCTGGACATCGTGCCGTCGCGCCGCATTGCCAGCTATGAGGTGTTCGATGCGCGCAACAATACCCGACGGACAGCGAAGATCGATCTGGTTGAGACGATCCGGGGGCGGGTCGATCAATGGCGTGATGCCGGTTATCCGGGCGTCACCATTGTCACCCGCCGCCTGCTCGAACACTGGCACGACAACACGGCGCGGGAATATCCGTTCTACTTTTGCCAGCTAGAGGCGATCGAAACGCTGATCTGGTGGATTGAAGGCGCGGCGGAGTTCAAGCAGGGCATCTATGTCCCCGGCGATGGTGGGCCGTGGCAGCGCTTGTGCAACAAGATGGCGACCGGCGCGGGCAAAACCACGGTGATGGCGATGATCATCACGTGGCAGGTGCTAAATGCGCTGACTTATCCAAAGCGGAACAAGGATTTCAGCCGAGCCATTTTCATCGTCGCGCCGGGTCTGACGGTCAAAGGGCGGCTTCAGGTGCTGATCCCCAGCGCGGGCAGCTATTATGACGCGTTCAATCTGTGCCCGTCCGAAGCACTGCGCCAAAAACTCAATCAGGCCGAAATCCTGATCGAGAACTGGCATACACTGATGCCAGCGGCGGAGCCGAAGCGATCAGTGGTCAAGAAAGGTGCCGAATCGGACGAGGCATTTACCCGGCGTGTGCTGGGCAAACTGTCTGCGTTCAAGGATATCGTCGTGATCAACGACGAAGCGCACCACGCCTATCGCAAACCCGCCGAAATCAAGATCAGCAAAAAACAGGCGGAAGAACACGGCATCGACCTCGACGAGGCGACCCGCTGGATCGAAGGGCTGGACCGGCTACACAAGACTCGCAGAATTCAGCGGTGCTTCGACTTGTCGGCAACCCCGTTCGCGCCGACTGGCAAAGCCAGCACCGATACCGCGCTGTTCGAATGGATCGTTTCCGACTTCGGCCTGAACGATGCGATTGAAGCCGGTCTGGTCAAAACCCCCCGCGTCGTGGTGCGGGATGACGCCATGCCCGATGCAAGGACCATGCGGTCCAAGCTCTATCATATCTATCGGGATCCAGCGGTGGCCGACGACCTGAACCGCAAGGCCGAACCCCACGAGGCGCTGCCCAAGCTGATCAAAGATGCCTACACAATTTTGGGGGCCGACTGGCGGGCGACGGCAAGGCAGTGGGCAGACAGCGGGCATTACGCGCCGCCCGTCATGCTGACCGTATGCAACCGGACCGAAACGGCGGCGCGGATCGAGCACTATTTCAATCAGGGCGATTGCCATTGGCCGGAGCTTTGCGCCCCAGGCAAGACCTTGCGGGTGGACTCCCGCGTCATGGAAAAGGCCGAAGTCGGCGAGGCGGCGCAAGCCGACAAGGGTTATGAGGCCCGGCTTGAGCAGGTGATTGACGATGCGGCCATTCCGGAAACGCGCAAGGAAACCCTGCGGGCGATGAAGAAAGAGGAATTGCTGCGCGAGATTGTCGATAATGTCGGCAAGCGTGGCGGGGCCGGGCAAAACCTTCAGACAGTCATATCGGTCGCCATGCTGTCCGAAGGGTGGGACGCAAAGAACGTCACCCACATCATGGGCCTGCGCGCCTTTACCTCGCAATTGTTGTGCGAGCAGGTGATAGGGCGTGGGCTTCGCCGAGTCGGATATGACAAGGACGATGACGGGCTGTTCATTCCGGAATATGTGAACGTGTTCGGCGTTCCGCTGTCGATTTATGAGCCGGGCGATGGCGGGGAAGCCCCGCCGCCGCCAAAGCCGAGCACCCAGATTGACGTGGTGCCCGAGCGTGCCGCGCTCGAATTGCGCTGGCCGAACGTCTTGCGCATCGAATCGGTGGTGAAACCGGAACTCACGGTGGATTGGCGCAAGGTCGAGATTTTGACGCTGGACCCCGTTGCCACAGTTATCAGTGCAGAGATTGCTCCGGCCCTTGGTGGTGCCGCCGACATGAGCCAAGTCACGGCCATCGACTTGTCGCTCTTGCCAGAGGAATTCCGCCTTCAGCGGCTGACCTTTGTTGCCGCGCGCAAGGGTTTTGCCGAACTGAAATCCAGTTTTCGGGGCAATGAGGAATATCTCGTTTTTCAGCTTATCAGGCTGGTTGAAACATTCCTGCGTTCGGACAAGATCGAAATTCCATCGATTTTTCACAATGATCCGGTCCGTCGCCGCATCCTGATTGCCCTGAATATCGACCTGATCGTCCGGCATGTCCTGTCGTTCGTAACGCAACAAAACATATCGGCATTGATGCCGGTGTTCGACGAAGAAAGCCCTATTGGCAGCACCGGGCAGATGCGGGCGTGGTATACGACCAAGCCGAACATGCCGACTGGCAAGTCGCACATAAGCCATGTGGTGGGCGACTCGGCGTGGGAGCAATATGCGGCGAACGTTTTTGAAGCCCGCAATGACGTGATCGCCTACGCCAAGAACGATCATCTGGGCTTCCAGATATATTACCTTTGGCAGGGATCGCGCCGCCGCTATATTCCGGATTTCATCGTCCGGCTGGCGAACGGCAAAACACTGGCTTTGGAAATCAAGGGCACGGACAGCCCGCAGAACAAGGCGAAGCGTGAGGCGCTGGATGAATGGGTCAGGGCCATCAACGCCGCCGGCGGCTTTGGGCAGTGGTCATGGGACGTTGCATTTGATCCTGCCCAAGTTCACGACATCGTGGCCCGACACGCGGCGGCCTAACCCTCGAACCGAAGCCCACGCGGCTAAACCGCCATCAAGGGCCGCGCCAAACGCTTTGCCAAAATCGGCGGAGAAATGGTCAGCCTGCCCGTTGTTGAAAGCTATGCCAGCCGATGCTGGCCCGGCCATGCCCACGCCGTCGTCGCGCGCCCCGATCCCAAAAAGGGCGAAGCGCTGGTACTGTTCACGACTATTACTGCCGCCGATGCCAAAGCGCTGCTGCAATGGGGCCGGGCGTCGGGCGTAACCGAACTGATGATCCCGCGCGACATCCGGCTGCTGCCGCAATTGCCCGTGCTGGGCACCGGCAAAGTCGATTATGTCACGCTCTCAACGCTCGCTGCGGCAGCGCGCGACAGGGATGGTAGCGATAGGGTGGATTGATGTTTAAACTCAGGGAGTTTGGCAACCGTCTGCGCCCGCAGCGGCCAAGTCGCGCACATTGCATCTGCCGCATCACGCTATAGCGGAATGCGATTAGATTGATTCGCATTCCGCTATAGAGTCTTTGTTTTCGCGTGATTTATTGCGAGCCGCAGGCCACCGAAGGTAAAAACCGGTTCCCACTTTTTCGCATCACGCTCTAAGTGCAGCTTCGTTTTACGG
>CAINGT010000085.1 GCA_903848655.1 uncultured Sphingomonadales bacterium | reverse complement strand
TGGGATCGCTTTCCGCTCGAGAGTCTTTGTTGTCGCGTGATGTATGGCGATCCGCAGGCCCCCGAAGGTAATCACCGGTTCCCACATTTTACCTTCGGTGGCCTGCGGCCCGCATCACGCTCTAAAATAGAATCGCCTCCTCCTCCGGGGGTCATTGTTTTCGTAGGCACTCACAAGGCTCCGCGAGCCTTGGTCCAATCACTTGGCCTTGACCAGATGTCGCATAAAAACTGGAGCGGGTGAAGGGAATCGAACCCTCGTCGTAAGCTTGGGAAGCTTCTGCTCTGCCATTGAGCTACACCCGCGGGATCAGAGCGTGTCTGAACCATGGCGCGGCTGGTTGGGTCTTCAACTATTTTGCCGCGCCGCAACTAGGACGCTCTGCCACGGTCTTGGCCCTGTCGTCAACATCGGCTTGCAGGATTTTCGGCATGACAGTTTTGTGCATCTGCGATAAGCGGCTGTTCGAGCGGTCGGGCGGGGGCGGGGGCCGCGCTGGCATTGCGAAGAAAGACTGTGCGGCGTGAACCCAATCGTTCCTGTCATTTTGTGCGGCGGCAGCGGATCGCGGTTGTGGCCCCGTTCGCGCAAGATCATGCCAAAGCCATTTTTGCCGCTGGTGGGGGATACCACGCTGTTTGCCGCCACGGCGCTGCGCTGCGGAGCTGCGGATGGGTTTGCCGATCCGGTGGTGGTGGCGGGTGCTGCGCATGTGCCACTGATTGAAAGCCAGTTGCCGGTGCCGGACGCGGCTTCGATCATTGTGGAGCCGCTGGCCAAAAATACCGCGGCGGCGATTGCGCTGGCGGCGGCACGGCTGCCAGCGGATGCGGTGATGCTGGTCTGCCCAAGCGATCATCATATTGGTGATGTGGCGGCGTTTCGCCGCGCCGCGCACGCTGCGGCGGCGCTGGCCGCGCAAGACTGGTTGGTGTCATTCGGCATTGCGCCGACTGCGCCGGAAACCGGGTTTGGCTATCTCAAACACGGTGCGCCGATTGCCGGATCGGACGGGTTGCGGGTCGAGCGGTTTGTCGAAAAGCCTGATCTGGCGCGCGCGCGCGGATTTCTGGAGGATGGCGGCTATTCGTGGAACGGCGGGATCTTTGCCTTTCGCGCCGGGGCGTTTCTGGCTGAACTGGCGTTGTATCGGCCCGATATTGCCGATGCTGTGCGCGCCAGCGTTGCCGCCGGGCGTGCCGATGGTCGGCGGTTTTACCCCGATGCCGCGCTGTTCGGCGCGATTGACGGCGCATCGGTCGATTATGCAGTGATGGAGCGTACCGCGCGCGCGGCGATGGTGCCAGTGGCGATGGACTGGTCCGATATCGGCAACTGGCAGGCACTGCACGATGCCTTGCCGCGCGATGATGCGGGCAATACGGTGCGAGGGACCGCCGAATTGCTCGATTGCCGCAATGTGCTGGTCAGCAGCGACGGACCGCGCGTATCGGTGGTGGGGGTGGAAAACCTGATCGTGGTGGTTGATGGCAGCGAGGTCATGATTACCACCCGCGACGCGGCACAACGCGTCGGCACGTTGCACGGCGCGGTCAACCAGTGACGCGTTTGCCGATTCGGCTGGTGGATAAGCCATGGGGCTGCGATGTGCTGCCTGCGCCGTTTACCGTTGCGCCGCGGCGGCGCATTGGTGAAATCTGGTTTGAGCCGCCCGCCACGGTACCAACGCTGCTAATCAAGTATATTTTCACCAGCGAAAAGCTGTCGGTGCAAGTCCATCCGAACGATGCTCAGGCGCGCGCCACCGGATCGCGCGAGCGCGGCAAAGACGAATGCTGGCTGGTCATCCACGCCGAACCCGGCGCAGCGCTGGGGGTCGGGTTTGACCGCGTGCTCGATGCGGGCGCGCTGCGAGCCGCCGCGCTCGATGGCAGCATCGTCGATCTGCTGACATGGTATCCGGTGCAACCGGGCGATTTCTTCATGATCCCGGCGGGCACGGTCCATGCCATTGGCGGCGGTGTGGGGCTGATCGAAATCCAGCAGAATTCGGATATCACCTATCGGCTGTATGATTATGGCCGCCCGCGCCCGCTGCATCTTGATGCGGGGATGGCGGTGGCGCGGGGCGAACCGCTGGATCGTGCGCTGCATCGGCATATTCCGGTGGCAGGGACGGTCGAACTGGCCAATGGACGCTATTTTCAGGCGCACCGCATCGCTGGGCTGCCCGATGCGGCCTTGTGCGCAACATATGCCGGGCCAGTGCTTGTGCTGCCGCGCGCGGGAACGGTGCGGATTGGTGATGACCTGCTGCAGCCGGGTGAATGTGGCGTTGCGCCAAAGCTGGACGCAGTGGTATTCGCCCCCGACGGGCAGGCCATTATCGTGCGCGCGAGCCGCTGACCCGCGAGTGGAGAGAAGCAGTCATGGGTGATCCGCAGGCAGGCGATCTGCCCGATCTGGCGCTTGCCGCCGTAGTGGCAGACTTGCGCCAGGCGCGCGAAAGCTGGCGGCGCGATCAGGCGCGCGCGCCGGGATTTGGCGAGCGCGGCTTTCCATCGCGCGATGCGGTCGGGCGGATCATCGATTTGCTGGCCGCCGCGCTGTTTCCGTTGCGACTGGGGCCGCCAGATATTACCGCGCGTGATGAAGATGCCTTTGTGCGCGCCAGCCTTGCCGCGGCTTTACCCCAGCTTGCCGCGCAAGTGCGGATGGAATTGCACTTTGCGCGGCCATCACGCGGCACCGCAGCCATCGAGCGCGCGGTCAATGCGATTGCGGCCGAGTTGGCGGCACGGCTGCCCGCGCTGCGCCGCCTGCTCGATAGCGATCTGCTGGCGGCTTACGCGGGCGATCCTGCCGCACACAGCGTTGATGAAGTGCTGCTGTGCTATCCGGGCACGGTGGCGCTTATCCACCACCGCATCGCGCATGAACTCTATCTGCTGGGTGCACCGCTGGTGGCGCGCATGATCGCCGAGATCGCGCATTCGCGCACCGGAATCGATATTCACCCCGGAGCGCAGATCGGGGGCAGCTTTTTCATCGATCACGGCACTGGCGTGGTGATCGGGCAGACGGCGGTAATCGGCGAACGGGTGCGGATCTATCAGGCGGTGACGCTGGGCGCGCGCAGCTTTGCCACCGATGACAGTGGGCGGCTGATCAATGAACCGCGCCATCCGATCATCGAAGACGATGTAACGATTTATGCCGGGGCGACCATTTTGGGTCGCGTGACGATTGGCGCAAGGTCGGTGATCGGCGGCAATGTCTGGCTGACACGATCCGTCCCGCCGTGCAGCCGGGTACGCCAGAGCCAGCCGAGCGTCAGCATCGAAGCTGCCGATCCGTGTGACTGACAGCGCGGGTGACTGACCCGGTGGTCATCACGGGCGGTGCCCGCTGCGCCAGCCATCGTCCCCGCGATAACCCCGATCACCCCGCCAGATGTCATAGCCGGGCCGACCATCACCGCCGCGATACGTGCGCCAGTACCAGCTATGATAGGGGTAGGGCCGATAGACCCAGTCCCCGCCGACAAATACCCACGGCTGGTACCAGCCCGGCGCGGCATACGTGTATCCGGGGTACGTATAGGGATAAGCAGGCGCACCGCTGCGCACGGTGTAGCCCGGGGGGCAGCCGGGACTGGTAGCATTGGCTTGCGAACTGGCGATGGACGCACCCGCACCCGCACCGAGCAACGCGCCAAATGCCGCCGAATTGCCAGCATGGCGACCACCCGAGGCGCTGCCCAAAATCGCCCCGAGCACCCCGCCGATGACGGCCCCGGCAGCCACATCACCCTTTGATTTGATGCAATAGGTGCGCGCCCAGCTTTGCGCGTCAGCGGCATAGCGTTCATCGATAGCGCGTTGCGCGGCATAATCGGGTGCAGGATAATATCCGGGTGGCGGAGGCGGGGGTACATCAGCGTGATAGTCGGCCGGCGGCGGCGGCTCGGGCGGGGCCTGATCGGGGTAATAGCCCGGCAAACGCGGCTGATCGGGATAAGCGCCCGGTGCGTAAGGCACCGATGGCGGGGTTTGCGCTTGCGCCGCGATGGGTGCAAGCGTCACCGCCATGGCGGCAACCATGCCAAGGCCACGGGCGAGGCGAGCCGGTCTGCGCATGATCGTTCAATCCCTTGCGGTCAGCCGCGTGAGGCGGCGTCCAAGGACCATGCATTGCGCCGCCGCAGGTGAACGGGGGCTGAGTGCGGCCGCCGCTTATAGCGGAATGCGCTTAGATTGAATCGCATTCCGCTATAGAGTCTTTGTTTTCGGTGATTTATTGCGAGCCGCAGGCCACCGAAGGTAAAAACCGGTTCCCACTTTTTACCTTCGGTGGCCAGCGGCTCGCATCACGCTCTAGGCTGCGACCGGGGCAGCCTGCCGGACGCCGGCATCGACATGCGCGGCGAATTGTTCGAAATTGTCGATGAATTTGCGCACCAGGTCTTGCGCCGTGCGGTCATAGGCAGCGCCATCGGCCCAGGCCCCGCGCGGATCGAGCAGGCGCGGATCAACGCCTGCGACCGCCACCGGCACGTCAAAGCCGAAATGCGGGTCTTCGCGGAAAGTGGCTTCGTTCAGGCTGCCATCGAGCGCGGCATTCAGCAGCGCGCGCGTGGCCTTGATAGGCATCCGCTTGATCCCCGGATCGGTGGCTTTGCCGCCCGACCAGCCTGTGTTGACCAGCCAGCATTTGACCGCGCCCCGGTTGATCCGCGTCTTGAGCAGATTGCCATAGACCGAAGGGTGACGCGGCATGAACGGCGCGCCAAAACAGGTGGAAAATGTCGCCTCCGGCTCGGTCACGCCGATTTCGGTACCGGCGACGCGCGCGGTATAGCCCGACAGGAAATGATACATTGCCTGGTCCGGGGTCAACCGCGCAATCGGCGGCAGCACGCCATAAGCATCGGCGGTCAGAAAGATGATCGTCTGCGGCACTGGCCCCAGATTGTCGGCGCTGGCATTGGGGATGAAATCGATGGGATAGGAACCCCGGCTGTTTTCGGCGAGGCTGGCATCGTCCAGATCGATTGCGCGCGTTTCGGGATCGATCACCACGTTTTCGAGCACGGTGCCAAAGCGCTTGGTGGTGGCAAAGATTTCCGGTTCGGCCTCAGCCGACAAGCGGATCACTTTGGCATAGCAGCCGCCTTCAAAATTGAACACCGCCGTGTCCGACCAGCCGTGTTCGTCATCGCCGATCAGCGTGCGGCTGGCGTCGGCTGACAGCGTCGTCTTGCCCGTGCCCGACAGGCCGAAAAACACCGCCGTATCGCCATTGGGGCCGATATTGGCCGAACAGTGCATCGGCATCACGCCTTTGGCAGGCAGCAGATAGTTCAGAATGCCGAACACCGATTTTTTCATTTCGCCAGCATAACCCGTGCCGCCGATCAGGATCAGTTTTTCGGTAAAATTGACCGCTACCACGGTTTCGCTGCGGCAGCCATGGCGCGCCGGATCGGCGCGAAACGAGGGCAGGTCGATGATCGTATATTCGGGCACAAAGGCGGTCAGGTCATCGGTGGTGGGGCGCACCAGCAGCGTGCGGATGAACACGTTGTGCCACGCCAGTTCGTTGATGACCCGCACATTGACACGGTGTTCGGGCTGGCTGCCACCGAACAAGTCCGCCACATAAAGCCTATCGCGCGCGCCCAGCGCGGCGATGAAATCGGCCTTCAACGCAGCAAAATGGTCGGGGCTCATCGCGACATTGGTTTTGCCCCACCATACCGTGCTTTCGGTTTCGGCATCGCGCACGATAAATTTGTCTTTGGCCGAGCGCCCGGTGTGTTTGCCCGTGGCCACCACGAATGGGCCGTCTTTGGCCAGCAAGCCTTCACCATTGCGCACCGCGTGTTCGATCAGCGCAGCCGTGCCGAGGTTGGCATGAAGCAACGCGGGTTCAGGAAAGCCTTGCGCGGCAAGCGACACGTGAAGACGGCGAGCGGGCACGGGCGATCCTTTGAACGGGTTTGGCATACGAATGCACAAACGGACGGCCAGCGCATAGCCACAGAAAAATGCGCGGTCAAACGTGGCGGTGGACAACAATTTTGCGCGGCTACTTGCAATTTTTGCACGTATAAATCCCGGCTCGCGGGCGCGCTTGTTGCCACTGTCGGCTTTACCGGGTAATTGCCAAGCCAGCCCTCCGGCGATCAGAGCGACGTGTTGCGATCATGACCACCCAGCCCGAAGCCGATGGCCCCTCCACCGATGCCGGTGCGCGGCGTGATCGCCAAGTGATCGCGCTGGTCGATGATGACCGCAATATCCTGACCACGGTTTCGATTGCGCTTCAGGCCGAAGGATTTGGCACGCGGGTCTATTACGACGGCGTGGCGGCGTTGCCCGCGTTGATCGATAACCCGCCCGATCTGGTGGTGTGCGATATCAAGATGCCGCGCATGGATGGCTATGACTTGCTGCGGCGGCTGCGCGCGGCGAGCAGCGTGCCGGTGATCTTTTTGACCAGCAAAGATGATGAGGCCGATGAAGCCGCCGGGCTGGCGATGGGTGCGGATGATTACATCGCCAAGCCGTTCAGCCAGCGGCTGCTGATCGCGCGGATCCGGGCGATATTGCGCCGCGAGGATCTGGCGCGGCGCGCGGCAGCGCGGCCCCCCGATCCGCTGGACGAAGCTTTGCCCGATCTGATCCGGCGCGGACGCTTGACGATGGACCCTGCGCGCCACCAAGTCGCGTGGGCGGGTGAGCCAGTATCGCTGACGGTCACCGAATTTCTGATTCTTGAGGCGCTGGCCACGCGGCCCGGCGTCGTGCGGTCACGATCCAGCCTGATGGATGCCGCCTATCAGGATGACGTGTTCATCGATGATCGCACGATTGACAGCCATATCAAGCGCTTGCGGCGCAAGTTCCGGCTGGTCGATGCCCAGTTCAGCGCCATCGAAACGCTCTATGGCGGCGGTTACAGCTTTGCCGACCCATGACATGCTGACCGATCCGCCGCGCGAACGCGGCGCGCGCTTGCGTCCGACCCGGCGGCGGTTGTGGCGGGTGCGCGGGGTATCGCTGACCACGCGCATTCTGGTGGTCAACGGGATCGCGCTGGCGCTCTTGGCGGGCGGGTTTTTCTACCTCGATTCGTACCGCACGCAATTGCTGAACGAACGGTTCCGGCTGGCGCGCGCCGAAGTCGAAATTACCGCCGCCGCGCTGGCCAAAGCCCCGCCCGCCGAACAACGGCGGCTGATGGCAACGATCGGTTCGGCGCAGCGGTTGCGGTTGCGGCTCTACACGCGCGAGGGGGCGCTGGCCGAAGACAGTTTTCGCCTTGCTGGCCCGGCTTTTGCGCTGATCGATCCGGCGCGTGAGGCATGGTATCAGACCGCCGCGCGGGTGCTCGACCAAGGTGTTGATGCCATCGTCGGTGCGCCTGCGGTCGAAAGCTATCGCGACGACGCAGGGGCATTGGCGCAAAGCTGGCCCGAAATCGCGCGCGCCCGCCGTTCGGCGCGCACCGAAGTCTATGTGCGCTATGCCCCGGATCGCACCCCGGTCATCACCGCCGCAACCCCGGTCGGGCAGTCCGGGGCGATGCTGCTGACGCTGCGCAATGCGCTCGATGTAACCGAAAATGTGCGCAATGCGCGCCAGACGCTGGGGATTATCATCGGGCTGGCGCTGTTTGCCTCGATCCAGCTATCGCTGTTTCTGGCGCGCACGATCATTCAGCCGTTGCGCGTGCTGGTGCGCGCGGCAGTGCGCGTGCGGCTGGGGCGGGATCGCGCGGTAGTGGTGCCGCGCCTGCCCGACCGGGGCGATGAAATCGGGCTGTTGGCGCGCGCCTTTTCCGACATGACCCATGCGCTGCGCCAGCAGATCGACGCGGTTGAAAGCTTTGCCGCCGATGTCGCGCACGAATTGAAGAACCCGCTCGCCTCGCTCGCCAGCGCGGTCGAAGCGATGGACAAAGTCGATGATCCGGCGTTGCGCCGCCAGTTGTCGGCGATTGCCACGCACGATGTGCAGCGGCTTGACCGGTTGATATCGGAAATTGCCGAAGCCAGCCGGATCGACGCGGCGCTCAGCCGTGCGACATTTGCGCCAATCGATCTGGCTTTGCTGTGCGACCAAGTGGTTGGCGCGCGCGGGGTGCGCCCGGTCGGGGGATGTCCGATCCGGTTGCAGCGGGGCGAAGGCGATACCCGGGTGGCGGGCGATTGGTTGCAGCTTGAACGCGTGCTGGAAAACTTGCTCGACAATGCAGTGTCGTTTTCACCCGCTGGCGGCAGCGTTGATGTGCGGGTCTGGGCCGATGGCGCGCATGTTTACCTGTCGGTCAGCGATGATGGACCGGGCATCGCGCGGGCGGAGCGCGAAAAAGTGTTCGAACGGTTTCATTCGGTGCGCCCGGCGGAAGAAGCGTTCGGCGGACACAGCGGGCTGGGGCTGGCTATTGCGCGCACGATTGCCGAAGCGCATGACGGCACACTGGCGATCATCGACCGCCCCGATGGGCTGGCAGGGGCGTGCCTGATGCTGTCTTTGCCCTCGATCCACGAAGCGGACCACGAATGATCGCGCATCAGGCCAGCGCGGTGGCCATCGCCGGGCGCGCGCTGCTGATCGAAGGGCCGCCGGGTAGCGGTAAATCAAGCCTCGCGCTGGCGCTGATTGATCGGGGCGCGGTGTTGATCGGCGATGACGCACTGCTGCTTGCAGCACAAGGCACGGCGCTGCTGGCCCACCCGCATCCGCGCGTGGCCGGGCTGATCGAAGTGCGCAATCTGGGGCTGATCGCGCGGCCCGTGGCCGCCGCCGTTCCGGTGGCGCTGGTGCTGGCGCTCGATCCCGCCGCGCCACGCTTTATCGACACTGCCGATGCGGTCGAGCGCGCCGGGATCATGCTGCCCCTCGTGCGGCTGTGGCCTGACAGCCCGGTGCTGGCCTTGCGCGCCGAAGTCGCGCTGGAACGCTATGGGCAAGCGCGCGCCTGGGGGCTTTCCAATCCCGGGTAACTGGCGCACATGATGGCGATGCCCGACGAATCGCGCCCCGTCGAACCCGTCGCCAAACCGCCGCAGCGGATCGTGCTGGTGACCGGGGCGCTCGGCGCGGGCAAGACCACGGCGATGCGCGCGCTGGAGGATCTGGGGTGGGAAGCCATCGACAACTTCCCCATCCGGCTGCTCGACCGCTTGCTTGAAACCGGGCCGGGTACCGCGCATCTCGATGCCGGTGCGCCGATTGCCATCGGGTTTGACACGCGCACGCGCGGCTTTGACCCCAATGCCATTATCGCGCGCGTCAAAAAACTGTCGCAGCGCAGCGATCTGTCGATCACCACGCTGTTCCTCGATTGTGGCGGGGCCGAACTGCAACGCCGCTACAACGAAACCCGCCGTCCCCACCCGATGAGCGATGAAAAGCCGGCCGAAGCCGGAATCGCTGCCGAGCGCGAATTGCTCGAACCCTTGCGGCGCTGGGCCGATGTCGTGCTGACCACCACCGATTTTACCGTCAACGACCTGCAAACCGCGATCCGGTCGCATTTCCGCCAAGGCGCGCCGCCGCGCACGGTTATCACGATCAGCAGCTTCGGCTTTTCGCGCGGCACCCCGCCACTGTCCGATCTGGTGTTCGATATGCGCTTTCTGGCCAATCCGCATTGGGTGGACGATTTGCGCGCCTTGACCGGGCGCGACGCGGCGGTGGGCGACTATATCCGCCGCGATCCGGCGTGGGGCGAAGCCTTTGCGCGGATTCGCGATCTGCTGCTGCTGCTGCTGCCCCGGTTCGAGGATCAGGGCAAAGCCTATGTCCACATCGCGTTTGGCTGCACCGGGGGCAAACACCGGTCGGTATTCATGGCCGAACAGATCGCTTGTGCCTTGCGCGAGGCGCGATTTTCTCCCACATTGCTGCATCGCAACTTGGGTGCGCGCGCGGCCGATCTGGTCGAACGCAGCGGTGCCTGGGCCACGCGCTAACAGGATGTTCTATGATTTTTCAGAGTTCGGGCGCATAAACGGCCAACTGCGGGGAAGGACCGGTTCTGAAGCCTAAAGATTCGCAGCGGTTTACGCGGTTGGTGCGCGCCGGGCCTTGGGGTCTGGCCCGTGCCTGTGGAGCCATGTGCGCCTGCGGGACTCTATGCGCCAGTACCGGGCGAGAACGGCGCGGCTCATGATTGGCCTGATCCTCGTCACGCATGGCGCGCTGGCCGATGAATTCATCCATGCGATGGAACATGTGGTCGGGCGTCAGGCCGATGTAATCGGCATCTGCATCGGGCCGAATGACGATATGGAAAAACGCCGCCGCGAAATCGCCGATGCGATCCGCCGAGTCGATAGCGGCACCGGGGTAATCGTGCTGACCGACTTGTTCGGCGGCACCCCGTCCAACCTCGCAATTTCGCTGTTGCAGGCGGGCAAAGTCGAAGTGATCGCAGGAATCAACTTGCCGATGCTGATCCGCCTCGCCAAAGCGCGGGGCTGTATGGGGGTACGCGAAGCGACCGCCGCCGCACGCGATGCGGGGCGCAACTATATAACGATCGCTTCGGAATTTCTGGGTCAGGATGCGTGATCGATGGTCAGCCAAAGTTACAGTGCGCGCGAACAAGTCACGATTATCAACCAGCGCGGGCTTCATGCCCGCGCCAGCGCCAAGTTCGTCAACGCCGTGGCCAAATTGCCGCCGGGGTTTGACGTGACCGTCGCCAAAGACGGCACCGAGGCCAATGGCGGATCGATCCTCGGGCTGATGATGCTCGGCGCGGCCAAAGGCGATACGGTCGATCTGGCAGTGACCGGCGCGGCGGGTGAAGCCGATGCGATCCTGATGAAGCTGGCCGGGCTGATCAAGGACGGGTTTGGCGAAGATTGACCCGCGCGTGACTCGCAAGACGATTACCGGTTTTTCCAACCCCACGATCAAATTCGTGCGCAGCTTGCGCGACAAGAAGCACCGCCGCCGCGAAGCCCGGTTTCTGGCCGAAGGGCTGCGGCTGCTGACCGATGCGCGCGCCAGCGGCCATTTGCCCGAACTCTTGCTGATGGCCACGGGCCGCGATCCGCATCCGCTGATCGATGATCTGGCAGCCGCCGTGATCGATCAGGGCGGTGACGTGATCGACGTGCCGCCCGACATCCTTGCGAAAATGACCGGCAAAGACAATCCGCAGGCGGTGTGCGGGGTCTATCGCGAATGGGACACTGCGCTGGCGCGGATCGACCGCCACGCCGCGCCGATCTGGCTGGTGGCGCAAGCCATGCGCGATCCGGGCAATCTGGGCACGCTGCTGCGCACCGCCGATGCGGTCGGCGCGGGCGGGGTGATCCTGATCGACGATTGCGTCGATCCCTTTTCGGTCGAAGCCGTGCGCGCCAGCATGGGCGCGGTGTTCACGCAAACCCTCGCGCAAGCACGCTGGGGGGATTTTCTGGCCTGGCTGCGGGCTGGCCCCGGCCAGCTCGTGGCCGCATCGTTGCGCGAGGCAGTGGCCTATCGCGGGGCGGCCTATTTGGCCCCGTGTTTTGTCCTGGTCGGCAACGAATCGCAAGGCCTGCCCGCCGACTACGAAGTTGCCTGCGATATGCGCGTCACCCTGCCCATGCTCGGCCGCGCCGACAGCCTGAACGCCGCCGTCGCCGCCGCCGTGCTCGCCTATGAAGTGCTGGCAACGCTGAAAACCGCGCCCCGATTGTGATTTCTCCGCTCCCCTCCTCTTTAGGGGAGGGGCTGGGGGTGGGGGCCTGCCGCGAAGTCTGACCAAGAGGACAGCCCCCACCCCCAACCCCCTCCCCTAAAGGGGAGGGGGCTTTGCGTTGCCGATATATTGTTCGATGCCAAGATGTTATCGCAGGTCCGTGGTAGCCGGCACCTCCGGCAGTGCATCATCGCTGCCATAGCGCGCCGTGCTGTCGATCAGCGGCACATCTTCGATCTCGCGCTTGCCGATTTCGATATGTTTGTCGCGCAAGCGGCGGCCGGCTGACACGACATTGCGTTCAAAGCTGCCGACGAACTTGTTGTAATTGCTGACCGCCGATTCCAGCCCGCTGCCCACGCGTTTCAGGTGGTCGGCAGCGACTGCGATGCGGTCGTACAATTCGCCGCCGATCTTGCCGATTTCGCGCGCTTCGCGGGCAAGCCCGTCTTGCCGCCAGACTTGCGCGACCGTGCGCGCAATGGCGACAAGGTTGGTCGGGCTGGCGAGCAAGACGCGGCGTTCGAACGCGAAATCCCACAGATTGGGGTCGTGTTCGAGCGCGGCGGCGATGAAATGTTCGCCGGGGATGAACATCAGCACATAGTCGGGGGCATCGTCGAACTGGCTTTGATAGGCTTTGCTGCCCAAAGTCTGGATATGGTTGCGCATCGATTGCACATGCGCTTTGAGCGCGACGGCGCGCGCATCGTCGGTTTCGGCCTCGAACGCATCCTGATAGGCGTTGAGCGAGACTTTGGCATCGATCACCAGCAGCTTGTTGCCGGGGATGCGCACAATGGCATCGGGGCGCAAGCGGCCTTCGTCGGTGTCGATGGAGTGCTCGGTGACGAAATCGGTGTGCTCGGCCAGCCCGCAGTGTTCGAGCACGTTGCGCAATTGCAATTCGCCCCAGCGCCCGCGCGTCTTGGGCCCGTTGCGCAATGAATTGCCCAGTTGCGCGGCGGCGGCGCGCACCGCTTCGGCCCCGGCGCGCATCGCATCGATCTGCCCGGTCAGCGTACCGAACGCATCGACGCGCGCCTGTTCCAGCTTACCAACCTGATCCTCATAAGCCTTGAGCCGTTCACCTACCGGGGCGAGCAATGTGGTCAGCCGTTCGGCCTGCGCCTTTTCGCTTTCTTCAAACCGCGCGTGGGCGCGCGTCAGGAATGCCTCTTGCGCTTGGGCCAGCACTTTGTTGCCGGCGTTTTCAAATTCCTTGCGCAATTCGCCTTGTGCGGCGAGCAGCAGGCGTTTCTGTTCGTCAAAATTGGCGGCATCGGCCAGCAGCCGTGCGGTTTGCGCGGCCAGCGCCTCGCGCGCGCTGCGTGTCTCGGCCAATTCCGCGCGGATCAGATCGGCATCGGCGGCGCGTTGTTCGGCAGTGGCAAGACGCGGCACCAGCGCATCGCGCTCGCTGCGCACGGCGGCCAGCTCGCTGCCCAGCGAATCGATCAGCCGCACGCGTTCGCTCAGCCCCGCCAGATCGACCGTCATCGCCTTGACCGTCGCTTCGTGCGCATCGGCGCGGCGGCGCCATTCGGCGGCCGGGCGCGAACCCGCCAGCCAGCCAATCAGCAGGGCAACGACGGCAAAGCCAGCAGCGATTACAATGTCCACCCCGGCACCCCGCAAGCCACAGAACGAACCGTGAACTTAGCCGGTACGGCCCGCGCGATCAAGCCACCCGGCGGATCTTTTCCAGCCGTTTGAGCGCCATGCCGCGTTTCAACCGCGACAAGTGGTCGATAAACAGAATGCCTTCGAGATGGTCCATCTCGTGCTGCAAACAGGTTGCGAGCAAGCCGTCGATGTCCGCCGCGTGCTCCAACCCGTCAAAGTCGTGCCAGCGCACGCGAATGCTGGAGGGGCGGGTGACTTCGGCATAGATTTCGGGGACCGACAGGCAGCCTTCGTTGTAAGTTGTCTGGTCCGGCGACGGTTCGACGATCACCGGGTTGATGAACACGCGCGGTTCGCGCTTGGTCGGCTGATGCGAATGGCTGTGGCCGCCGTGGCTGGTGCACGGTTCGGGCGCGGCGTCGGGATCTTCGGGTTGCAGGTCGATCACCAGCACGCGCAGCGGCACGCCAATCTGGATCGCGGCAAGGCCAATTCCCGGCGCATCGTACATCGTGTCAAACATGTCGGTGACGAGCGTGCGCAAATCGTCGTCAAACGCGGTAACGGGCGCGGAAATCTGCTTGAGCCGCAGATCGGGCACTTCGATAATGTCACGGATAGCCATGAGGCCCAGATAATCCGCTCGCGCCCGCACCGCAAGGGGTGCAGCGATCACCCGACCGGGCGGCGCGCGCGCAAGGCTTGCGCCAAAGTGCCTTCATCCAGATAATCGAGTTCGCCCCCCACCGGCAGCCCGTGCGCCAACTGGGTCAGCCGGATCGGAAATCCTTCAAGCCGTTCGGCCAGATAGTGCGCGGTGGTCTGGCCTTCGAGCGTGGCATTCATCGCCAGCACCACTTCGTCGATCCCGCCCGCCGCCACGCGCTCGATCAGCAGCGCGATGCTCAGATCTTCGGGCCGCACGCCATCGAGCGCTGACAAGCGCCCGCCCAGCACATGATAACGCCCGGTAAACAGCCGCGCGCGATCAAGTGCCCACAGATCGGCCACATCTTCGACCACGCACAGCGCGCGCGCATCGCGACGCGGATCGGCGCAAATGCCGCAGGGGCTGGTGGTATCGATATTGCCGCAGCGCGGGCATTCGACCAGCGCCGCGCGCACCGTGCCGAGCGCTTCGACCAGCCCGGCAAACGCGGTGTCGCGCCGCTTGATCAGCCACAGCACCGCGCGCCGCGCCGAACGCGGCCCCAGCCCGGGCAGGCGCGCCAGCGCTTGGGCCAGTGCCTCGATCTCTTGCGATGCCATCGCGGTACAGATAAGCGCCATGGCTCAAAACGAAAGGGCAAAGATGCGGCTGGTGTTCATGGGAACCCCCGACTTCGCGGTACCGACGCTGACCGCGCTGGTCGCCGCTGGGCATGACGTGGTTGCAGTCTATAGCCAGCCGCCGCGTCCGGCGGGGCGCGGGCAACGGCTGCACCCCTCGCCCGTGCACGCGGCGGCAGCGGCGGCGGGGCTGTGCGTGCTGACACCGGTCAGCCTGAAAGACGCCGATGCAGTGGCCGCATTTGCCGCGCATCGCGCCGATGTTGCGGTGGTTGCGGCTTATGGGCTGATCCTGCCGCCAGCGATTCTGGCTGCGCCGGTGCATGGATGTTTGAACGTGCATGGCTCGATCCTGCCGCGCTGGCGCGGCGCGGCCCCGGTGCAGCGCGCGATTCTGGCAGGCGACGATGAAACCGGGGTCACGATCATGCAGATGGAGCGCGGGCTTGATACCGGGCCGATGCGCTTGATGCGGCGCACGCCGGTGGCGCGCAAGAACGCGGGCGAACTGACTGCCGAACTGGCGGACTTGGGCGCGCAAGCGATGGTGGCGGTGTTGCACGATCTCGCAAGTCATCCGGCGGTGGCGCAAGGCGATCAGGGGGTGACTTACGCCGCCAAGATCGCCAAAGCCGAAGCGCGGATTGATTTTACCCAAGCGGCAGACGCGGTCGAGCGGCAGGTGCGCGGCTTTGCCCCTGCGCCGGGGGCGTGGTTCGACCATGGCGGCGAACGCTGGCGCGTGCTGGCGGCAGACGTGGTCGCGGGCAGCGGTGCGCCGGGCACTGTGCTCGATGACCGGTTGACGATTGCATGCGGGCAAGGCGCGCTGCGCCCGACACGGGTGCAGCGCGCCGGTCGCGCGGCGATGGACACGGCGGCGCTGCTGCGCGGCCATGGCTTGCCCGCCGGGACGCGGCTCTGATGCCGCGCTTTGCGCTGACGCTCGAATGGGATGGCGCGCCTTATATGGGGTTTCAGCGCCAGCCGCATGGCCCGACCGTGCAACAGGCGCTCGAAGCGGCAGTGCTGGCAGTGACGGGAGAGGTGGTGGCAATCCATGCCGCCGGGCGCACCGATACCGGGGTCCACGCGCGCGGGATGCGCGCGCATTTCGACTTGTCGCGCCCCTTCGATGCCTTTCGTCTGTCCGAAGCGATCAACGCCAAATTGCGCCCGCAGCCGATTGCGGTGCTGGGCTGCGTGGAAGTGGCGGATGACTGGCACGCGCGGTTTTCGTGTGTCGGGCGCGCGTATGAATATCGCATCATCAACCGCCGCGCGCCGCTGACGCTGGAGGCGGGGCGCGCGTGGCGGATCACCCGCCCGATTGATGCCGATGCCATGCACCACGCCGCGCAAGCGCTGGTCGGCACGCACGATTTCACCACGTTCCGGTCGGCGCATTGCCAGTCGGCCAGCCCGGTGAAAAAGCTGGACCGGCTTGATGTGCGGCGCGTGGGCGATCACGTGCTGATCACCGCTGCCGCGCGCAGCTTTTTGCAACATCAGGTGCGCTCGATGGTGGGGTGTCTGGCGCTGGTCGGCCAGGGCCATTGGAGGTATTCTGATCTGATCGCCGCGCGCGATGCCAAAGACCGTTGCAAACTGGGGCTGAATGCGCCACCCGACGGGCTATATTTCATCAATGCGTTCTATCCGGGAGAGCACGATCATGGTCCTGAACAGGCAACTGGTATCAACGCTTGAAGCCGATGGCCGACTGACCGTGGCCTTGCGCGATGAAGAACTGGCCGCACCCACCGGGCACGACGTGCTGATCCGGATCGAGGCGGCACCGATCAACCCTTCTGATCTTGCCCTGCTGTTTGGTCCGGCTGACCTTGCCAATGGCGAATTTTCGCCCGGCAAGATCGTGGCGACGATGCCCGAGCCGGCAGTGCGCGCGATGAAGGCGCGGCTGGGCGATGTGCTGCCGGTGGGCAACGAAGGCGCGGGCACGGTAATCGCGGCGGGCGATGCCGATGCGGCGCAGGCTTTGCTGGGCAAGCGAGTCGCGGTCATCCCCGGTGCGATGTATGCACAGTACCGCGTGGTCGATGCGCGCAGCGCGGTGGTCCTGCCCGATGGAATCAGCGCCGAACAAGGCGCGGCGGTGTTCGTCAATCCGCTGACCGCGCTGTGTTTTGCCGATGCGGTGCGGCGCGAAGGCCACACAGCGCTGGTGCACACTGCCGCCGCATCGAATCTGGGCCAGATGCTCGTTCGCATCTGTCAGGCCGATGGCATACCGCTGGTCAATATCGTGCGCTCACCCGCGCAAGCCGCGCTGTTGACTGGCATCGGGGCCGAATATGTGGTCGATTCATCCAGCGCGCGTTTCGGCGATGATCTGGTAGCGGCCATCGCGGCCACCGGTGCGACGCTGGCGTTCGATGCGATTGGCGGGGGCAAACTGGCTGGGCAAATTCTGGCGGCGATGGAACAGGTTGCTGCCAAAAACGCGCCATTCAGCCGCTATGGTTCAGACACGTTCAAGCAAGTCTATACATACGGGATGCTCGATACCGGCCCCACCGTGCTCAACCGCAATTTCGGCTTTGCCTGGTCGCTGAGCGGGTTTTTGCTGCTTCCTTATTTGGCGAAGATCGGCGCGGAGGCCGCCGCACAGTTGCGTCAGCGCGTGCTCGATGAATTGACCACCACGTTTGCCAGCCATTTCAAGGCGCGCATCACGCTGGACGAGGCGCTAACGCGCGATGTGGCGCTGGCCTATAACGCGCGCGCAACCGGGGAAAAGTATCTGATCGTACCGCACGGCTGATCTTACACCAGATGCGCGACGCTTTCGGGCAAGTCTTTGCCGAACACGCGCTGGTAGTATTCGGCCACCAGCACGCGTTCGGTCTCATCACACTTGTTGAGGAACGACAGGCGAAAGGCAAAGCCGATATCGTTGAAGATAGCCGCGTTCTGCGCCCAGCTAATCACCGTGCGCGGGCTCATCACGGTGGAAATATCCCCGCCGATAAAGCCTTTGCGTGTCAGATCGGCCACGCGCACCATCGCGGCGGCGGTCTTGTCATCCAGCCCCGGCACTTTGCTCGTGACGATGGCAAGTTCGGTCGGCGCGGGCAGATAGTTGAGCGCGACCACCAGATTCCAGCGGTCCATCTGCCCTTGGTTGATCGCCTGCGTGCCGTGGTACAGCCCTGAGGTATCGCCCAGCCCCACCGTATTGGCGGTGGCGAACAAGCGGAACCACGGGCTGGGGCGGATCACGCGGTTTTGATCGAGCAGCGTCAGCTTGCCTTCGGTTTCCAGCACGCGCTGGATCACGAACATGACATCGGGGCGGCCCGCATCATATTCGTCAAACACCAGCGCGGTCGGGGTTTGCAGCGCCCATGGCAGCAGCCCTTCGCGAAATTCGGTCACTTGCAAGCCGTCGCGCAACACGATGGCATCGCGACCGATCAGATCGATCCGGCTGATATGCGCATCGAGGTTGATGCGCACGCACGGCCAGTTCAGCCGCGCGGCAACTTGTTCGATATGCGTCGATTTGCCGGTGCCGTGATAGCCTTGCACCATCACCCGCCGGTTGAACGCAAAGCCTGCGAGGATCGCCAGCGTGGTATCGGGGTCGAACACGTAATTGGCATCGATATCGGGCACACGTTCATCGGCCACGCTGAACGCGGGCACGGTCATGACAATATCGATCCCGAACGTCGCGCGGACGTCGATAGTGGTATCGGGGGCGGAGAGCAGCGTGCTGGCGGTCGTGTCGGTCATCACCCGCTCGCCTAGCCGCGCCGTGCCGCGCCTGCAATGCTGTTGATGGGGCAATCGCGGCGGTTTTTGCCCGATCTTGCCCTAAGCGGCGCAAGCAGGCAGGATGGCGCAATGACCACCCGTGCCCAGCCGGAACGCCCAAAGCCGCTGCCCGATCTGCCCCCCCAAGCGCAAATGCCCGCGCGGACCCCTGCTGCGGATGGCGCGGTAGGCGGGCAAGCGCAGCAGTGACCTTGCCCGCCATGACGCCCCAAAGCTCCTCCCTCTTTTGGCAGGGCAATCGCATATGGAATCTAGCCCCTCCCCCTTTGGGGGAGGTGGCAGCGCGAAGCGCTGACGGAGGGGGTACGACGGGAAGAATGTCGTGCGATTTCTTGAAGTTGCGCCCCCTCCATCAGCCCTGCGGGCTGCCACCTCCTCCAGAGGGGGAGGAGCTGGATTGCCTTTGCGTCGCGCTGTGTCAGCGTGTCCGCTTGACGCGATTTGCCGCCGCGCGCAACGATGATGGTATGGACACCGAATCAGGCCACGATGACTTTGCCACCGGCGGCTGTGCTTGCGGCGCGGTGCGCTATTCGCTGGCAATAGCGCCATATTCGGTAAATTGCTGCCATTGCACCGATTGCCAGCGCCAGAGCGGCAGCGCGTTTGGCCTGAATGCGGTCATCGAGACCGAGCATGTCCGCGCCAGCGGGCCGGAACTGCTGACCGATCAGGCTCCCAGCGGCAGTGGTGCGGGGCAGACGATCTGCCGCTGTCCGCAGTGCCGCACCGTGGTGTGGAGCCATTATGCCGTGATGGGCCCGCGCGTGACATTCGTGCGGGTCGGCACGCTCGATCAACCCGCGCTTTGCCCGCCCACCGTGCATATCTTTACGCGCAGCAAGCTCTATTGGCTGCCGCTCGATCCGGCTGTTCCGGCGTTTGCCGCGTTTTATGCGGGCCGCGATATTCCGGCGCTGCTCGGCGAAGCTGGCGCGGCGCGGTTGCGCGCGTTGCGTGCAGGCTGACCGCGCCGTGCGCGACTTGGTGTTTTCGGTGGTCGTGCTGGCGATTGTCGCGTTGCTGGCGGGCGCGGCTGCGCTGTGGCGGCGCGGGGTGCGCCGCCAAGCGGTGTTGATGGTAGTGGCAGCCGTGGTGCTTGCGGGCAATCTGGCGATCTGGGCCGTACCGTTCGGGTAATCCGCGCTATTTGATCGGGCAGTCGGGTGACAGCCGCATATCGAGATAGGTATCGGCGGCGCGGATCAATTCATCGAGTTCGTTTTCATAGAAATGGTTGGCACGCGGGATTTCGTTGTGGTGGATGGTGATATGGCGCTGGGTGCGCAATTTATCGACCAGCTTTTGCACCGCACTGGGCGTGACGACCGTATCGGCCACACCCTGAATGATAATGCCCGACGCGGGGCAGGGGGCCAGAAAGCTGAAATCATACATATTGGCGGGCGGTGACACCGCGATAAAGCCACGCACTTCGGGGCGGCGCATCAGCAATTGCATTCCGATCAGCGCGCCGAACGAATAACCCGCAATCCACGTGGTGGTGGCTTCGGGGTGGATCTGCTGCACCCAGTCGAGCGCGGCGGCGGCGTCGGACAATTCGCCGATGCCATTGTCAAAGCTGCCCTGACTGCGCCCGACGCCGCGAAAATTGAACCGCAGCGTCGCAAACCCGCGCGCGACAAAGCCGCGATAGAGCGCCTGGGTAATGCGGTCATTCATCGTCCCGCCCGCTTGCGGATGCGGGTGCAGAATCATCGCCACGGGCGCGCGCGGGCGGCTGCCGGGCTGAAACCGGCCTTCAAGGCGACCTTCGGGACCGGGAAAGATGACTGCGGGCATGGTGGTTCCTGATGACTGGTTGGCGGCGCTGCCCCGGTGGGTTGGGCGGCCGTTGCGGTTCGCAAAAATTGAACGCGCCGGAATGGAAGCAGATGCTATATAGAAACCGGCTTGGCGAAAGCAATCTTTCACGACGGAAACCCGATTGGCCGATCCCGCGATCTATCTCGACCATGCCGCCACCACCCCGCTGCTGCCCGCTGCGGCTGCGGCCATGGCGCAAGGGTTTGCCGCTTGGGCCAACCCGTCGAGCCCGCACCGCGCCGGGCGCGCCGCGCGCGCCGCGCTTGAAGCGGCGCGCGCGCAGATTGCCGAAGCGCTGAATTGGTCGGGCGAAGTGATCCTGACCAGCGGCGCGAGCGAGGCGCTGGCGCTGGCAATGTCCCGCGCCCATGCGCCGCTGGTGGCGGTGTCGGCGGTCGAGCATGAAGCGGTGCTGCGTCATGCCGCCGGGGCAGTGCGGCTGGCGGTCGATCAGCACGGGCAAGTGCAGCCGGGTGATCCGGCCAACGTGCGCGGGCTGGTGGCGATCCAGCATGTCAACAACGAGACCGGAGTGATTCAACCGCTGGATACGCTGAGGCAAAGCGTGCGCGCGGCGGGCGGCGTGTTGCTGGCCGATTGCGCGCAAAGCGCGGGCAAGCTGGCGCTGCCCGATGCCGACCTGATCGCGATTTCGGCGCACAAATTCGGTGGCCCGATTGGCAGTGGCGCGCTGCTGGTGCGCGATTGGGCGCTGCTGCGCCCGACCGGCGGACAAGAACGCGGCTATCGCGGCGGGACCGAAAATCTGCCCGGTGCCATGGCAATGGCGGCGGCTTTGGCGGCGGGGTCGGGTTGGCTGACCGCTGCGGCGGCACTGCGCGCGCGGTTGGAGGCGGGGATCATCGCCGCCGGGGGCGAAGTCGTGGCGGCACCTGCGCCGCGTATCGCCAGCATTGGTGCTTATCGCCTGCCCGGCTTGTCGGCGCAGGCGCAATTGATCCGGCTCGACGCGCAAGGCATTGCCGTATCGGCGGGCAGCGCCTGTTCGTCGGGATCATTGCGCACCAGCCACGTGCTGACCGCGATGGGGGTGGACGGCGCTGGCGAAGTGATCCGCGTGTCGATCGGGCGCGAAACCACCGCCGCCGAAATCGATGCCCTGCTTGCGGCATGGCGCGCGCTCGCGGCGGGGCGGCGATGATCTATCTCGACTATCAGGCGACCACCCCGCTCGCCCCCGAAGCGCGCGAAGCAATGCTGCCGTGGCTCGGCGGGCCGGACAGCGACGGCTTTGCCAATCCGCACAGCGCGCACCGCGCCGGGCGCGCGGCGGCGGCGGCGCTTGAAGTCGCGCGCGCGCGGGTCGCGCGGCTGTTGCCGCCGGGCGGGCGCGTGATCTTTACCTCGGGCGCGACCGAAGCGATCAATCTGGCGATCCGGGGGTCGGGCGCGCGGCGGCTGGTGGTATCGGCCATCGAACATGCCGCCGTGCTCGACACCGCGCGCGCGCTCGATCCCGCGCTCATGCTGCTGCCGGTCGATGCGCACGGGCTGGTGGCGGCGGATGTGGCGATCCCGGCGGGCACCGGGCTGGTGGCGGTGATGCAGGTCAACAACGAGATCGGCACGGTGCAGCCGGTCGAACAAATCGCGGCGCGCGCGCATGACGCGGGTGCCCTGCTGCTGTGCGATGCGGTGCAAGCCGCGGGCAAGCTGGCAGCGCCAGCCGGGGCCGATCTGGTGGCGATTTCGGCGCACAAAGTGTATGGCCCCAAAGGGATCGGCGCGCTGTGGGTGCGCGACGGGCTGGCCATCGACCCGCTGATTACCGGCGGCGGACAAGAAGGCGGGTTGCGCGCCGGAACGTTCAGCCCCGCGCTCGCCGCCGGGTTTGGCGCGGCGGCAGATGTGTGCACAAGTCTGTGGGAAAGCGATGCCGCGCATGTGGACAAGCTGTGGGCGCTGGCACGCGACCGCCTGACCGGATGGACGCTTAACGGCAGTGCGACAGCGCGCTGGCGCGGCAATTGCAACGTGCGGATCGATGGGCTCGACGCCGCGCGGCTGTTGTCCGAATGCCGCAGCGTGGCAATTTCCGCCGGTTCGGCCTGTGCCAGCGGTTCGGGCCGCCCCAGCCATGTCTTGCGCGCCATCGGACTTTCGGACAAGCAGGCGCGATCATCGCTGCGCATCGGGTTTGGACGTTATACCCGTGCCGATGATCTCGAAGCGGGGCTGGCGGCGATTCTGTCGGCGGTGCGGGCGCAAAGTCTGTAAGGGCAAAAAGGAACATTCGCAGCATGGTCACCGTCTGCTTCACGACCACCGATGGCCGCAAAGTCTTGGCCGAGGCCGCGCCGGGCGCGCGTCTGCTCGAAGCGGGGCAGGCCGTGGACATGCCGCTAGAAGGCACGTGCGAAGGGCAGATGGCCTGTTCGACCTGCCACGTGATCGTTGCGCCCGCATGGTTTGACCGTTTGCCCGCCGCGATTGACGATGAAGAAGACATGCTCGATCTCGCCGCCGGGGTTACCCGCACCAGCCGCCTCGCCTGCCAGATCGTGCTGACCGACGATCTCGACGGGCTGGAAGTGCGCATTCCGGATGAAGCGCGCGACATGCAGGGGCGCTGAAAACCGGCAGTTTTCCCCTGCTAAGCCGGTTGGCGCGCGCGCACCGGTTGTCATCCTGGCGTCCGGCGATTAGGCGGGGCCGATCATGCCCAGCGACACCCCGACCGGCGATGCGCCCGACCCGTTTGCCGCGATCACCGATGCGCCGTTCGACGCCGCGCTGTCCGAACGCTATCTGGTCTATGCGCTGTCCACGATCACCGCGCGCAGCCTGCCCGATCTGCGCGATGGTTTGAAACCGGTGCATCGCCGCCTGTTGTGGGCGATGCGGCAATTGCGGCTTAATCCCACCGATGCGTTCAAGAAATCGGCGCGCGTGGTGGGCGATGTGATCGGCAAATACCATCCGCACGGCGATGCTTCGGTCTATGACGCGATGGTGCGGCTGGCACAGGATTTTGCGCTGCGCTACCCGCTGGTCGAAGGGCAAGGCAATTTCGGCAATGTCGATGGCGATAATGCCGCCGCCTATCGCTATACCGAAGCGCGGCTGACCGCGACCGCCGTACGGCTGATGGCCGGGCTGGAAGACGGCACGGTCGATTTCCACCCGACGTATAACGGTGAAGAGGAAGAGCCGGAAATTTTTCCCGGCCTGTTTCCCAACTTGCTCGCCAATGGCGCAACCGGGATCGCGGTGGGCATGGCGACCTCGATCCCCAGCCACAATGTCGCCGAAATCGTCGATGCCACGCTGCTGCTGATCGACAATCCGCACGTGACGCACGATGATCTGATGCGCGTGTTCCACGGCCCCGACTTTGCCACCGGCGGGCTGGTGGTGGACAGCGCGGCGGCGATCAGCGCGGCTTATGCCAGCGGCAAAGGCGCGATCCGCCAGCGCGCGCGGTTTTCCACCGGGCGCGATGACACCGGCGCGTGGGAGCCGACCGGGATTGAAAAGCTGGGCGGTGGGCAATGGCAACTGGTGATCGCCGAAATCCCGTACATGGTCGCCAAAGGCAAGCTGATCGAGGCGATTGCCGGGCTGATCGCGGACAAGAAGCTGCCGATCCTCGAAGATGTGCGTGATGAATCCGACACCGCGATCCGCATCGTGCTGGTGCCCAAATCGCGCAATGTCGATCCCGAACTGCTCAAGGAATCGCTCTGTCGGCTGACCGAGCTTGAATCGCGCTTCAGCCTCAATCTCAATGTGCTGGATGCGCGGCGCACCCCCGGCGTGCTGGGGCTGAAGCCGCTGTTGCAGCAATGGGTGATCGCGCAGATCGATATCATGCTGCGCCGCACCCGGCACCGGCTGGGCAAAATCGCCGACCGGCTCGAACTGCTGGGCGGTTATATTATCGCCTATCTCAATCTCGACCGGATCATCGCGATCATCCGTACCGAGGATGAACCCAAGCCGGTGATGATCGCCGAATTCGCGCTGACCGACCGTCAGGCCGAAGCGATCCTCAACATGCGGCTGCGCGCCTTGCGCAAGCTGGAAGAAATGGAGCTGCGGCGCGAACGCGATGGCTTGCTGGCTGAACAAGCCGAACTCAACGCCTTGCTTGACAGCCCGGCGCGCCAGCGCACCCGGCTCAAGCGCGAACTGATGGCGTTGCGCAAGGACTATGGCCCCGAAACCGCGCTCGGGCGGCGACGCACCACGCTCGCCGAAGCCGCCCCCACGCGCGAATTCAACGCCGATGCGATGATTGAAAAAGAGCCGGTCACCGTGATCGTGTCGCAGCGTGGCTGGATCCGCGCCGCCAAAGGCCATCTGCCGCTCGATGCCGACGTCAAGTTCAAGGAAGGCGATGGCCCGGCATTTGCGCTCCACGCGCAGACCACTGACAAGCTGCTGATCGCGCTCGACAACGGGCGGTTCTATACCATCGGCGCGGACAAATTGCCCGGCGCGCGCGGGTTTGGCGAACCGGTGCGCACGATGCTCGATATCGGCCCCGAAGCGCAGATCGTGGCGGTGCTGGTGTGGCGCAGCGGCGGGCAAGTGCTGCTCGCCGCCAACACCGGGCGCGGGTTCGCCGCCGAAATGGATGAATTGCTCGCCGAAACGCGCAAAGGCCGCGCGGTGCTGGCCACCAAGCCCGGCGTCAAACTGGTGGTGGTGCGCGAAATCGCGCCCGAACACGACCATGTCGCGGTGATCGGCGACAACCGCAAACTGGTGCTGTTCGCGCTCAACGAAGTGCCGGTGCTGGCCAAAGGTCAGGGCGTGGCGCTGCAACGCTACCGCGATGGCGGCATGGCCGATGCGATCACGCTGCGGCTGGCCGATGGCCTGTCATGGGCGATGGGTGGCGACAGCGGGCGCACGCGCACTGAAAAAGACCTTGCCCCGTGGAAAGTCGCGCGCGGCGCGGCGGGCCGCTTGCCCCCCAACGGCTTTCCGCGCGATAACCGCTTCGGATAGCGCCCTTTATTCCCCGGCCAGATCACTCAGCGTTGCCGGGGTCATCACTTGGGGCAATTTGCGCGGCTCGCCACCCGCCGGATACCACAGATAGAGCGGCACCCCGGCAGCCCCGGCGCTCGTCAGAAACCGCGTGATCGCCGGGTCGCGCCGGGTCCAGTCACCGACCAGCACGACCACCCCGGCTTTGCGGAATGCGGCGGCGGTGGCGCTGGTTTCGTTGGCGACGTGTTCATTAACTTTGCAGGTCAGGCACCAGTCGGCGGTGAAATAGACGAACACCGGCTTGCGTGCGGCACGTGCGGCATCGAGCGCGGCTTGGCTGAACGGGCGCGCGCCGATCAGGCTGGCATCGTCGTGGCGATCTGCCGTGGCGAGGCGTGGCACGCCGCCCCCCGCCAGCGCGGTCAGCACGATCAGGCCGGGCAAGACCCAGCGCGCGACCGCGCGCCCCGCGGCTTGACCGCGCCCGGCAAGCGCGAGCAGCACCAGCATGGCCGCCGCCAGCGCCAGCGCGGCGCTGGCATAAGCGACCCCGCCCAGCCGCCACGCCAGCCAGGCGAGCGCGAGCGCGGTCAGCGCCATCGGCAGCGCCATCGCGCGGCGGAACCACACCATCCACGCGCCCGGACGCGGCAGGCGACGGCGCAACGCGGGCACGAAGCCGATGGCGAGAAACGGCAGCGCCAGCCCCAGCCCCAGCGCGGCGAATACCCCAAGCGCGGCCACCGTCGGCAGCACGAGCGCCGCGCCCATCGCCGCCGCCATGAACGGCCCGGTGCACGGCGTCGCGACAAAGGCCGCAAGCAGCCCGGTGCCGAACGCGCCCCACAGCCCGCCTTTGCCCGGCGCGCCGCCCGACAGCGACAGGCCGGGCAATTCGTACAGCCCGGCAAAATTGGCGGTAATCGCGATGGCCAGCAGCAGCAGCACCGCGACCACGCCAGGGTCTTGCAACTGGAACGCCCAGCCGACTTCGCCCCCCGCCGCGCGCAAGCCCAGCATCACCCCGCCCAGCAGCAGACAGGCCAGCATGACCCCGCCGGTGTAAGCCAGCGCTTCACCGCGCGCATGGTGGCTATTGCCGCGCGCCAGTGCCAGCGCCTTCAGACTGAGGATCGGAAACACGCATGGCATCACATTGAGCACCAGCCCCCCCGCCAGCGCGCCCAACACCGCCAGCGCCAGCACCGACCAGGCAAACGGGGCCGGGCTTGCGCCCGACAGCGGCGCGCCCGCTGCCGGGACCACGCCGGGGTGCGCGGCAAAAGCGATCCCGCCGCGATCCGCGCCCAAAGCCAGCACACCGCTCAGACTGCTTGGCGGCGCGCCGCTGGCGGTTTTTGATTTGGCCAGATCGACGATCAGCACATCGCCGCTGCGGCTGAAGCGTTGCGGCGCGGCATAGTCGATCACCCCGTCGGCGGCGATAAACAGATGTGGATCAGCCAGCGCCGCCCCCGCCGGAAACGGGATCGCGAGCCGATAACCGACAGGCGTGGCGGCAAACGTCGCGGGCTGATCGAGCGGGGCGGGCAGTGCAGCGCGCCAATTGGCAAAGCGCGGATCGCCTGGCTTCGCCGCGCCCGGTACCGCCACTGGGATCGTGGTTGCCACCTCGGCATCTTCGGGAACGCAGATCGCATCGGTGCAGGCCAGCCAATGCGCCTGCGCGCGGATGGCCAGCGTGGTGCCGGGCTGCACAGAGCGCGGCACCGTCAGCGGGATCAGGATCGCGAAATCATGCGCATAGACATGGTTCATCAGCCCGGCGATGCGCAGCGTCTGCGGCACGGGAAACTGCATCTCCCCCGCGCTGACCCCGGCGGGCAGCGTCCAGTCAAGCGTGGGCGGCAGCCCGGCATCGCCGGGGTTTGACCAATAGCCGTGCCAGCCGGGGTCGGGCCGCATCGTCAGCGCCAGCGTAACCGTTTCCCCCGGTGCGGCGGCGCTTTCGGCCACCAGCGCGGCATGGATATGCGTGGTGGGGGGACTGTCAGCGCGCGCGGGGATCCCACCCGCCAGCGCGAGCATTGGCAGCAATCTGCGAACGAGCCACCCGATCCAGCGGCGTGCAGCGTGGGGCGATTTTTGCTTCGGGTGATCTGACAATGGTGCAGTCCCTCTTGCACCGGGCGTCGGTGAAGGCCATCACCGCGTGCGATACGGATACCGGGCCACCGAGTCCAGCGCCACACCCGCAAGGAGCACCCTGACCCATGACCTTTGCTCACAAGGCCATGCTGCTGATCGCCAGCCTTGCGCTGCCGTGTGCCGCCCCGCTGCACGCGCGCGACGCCGATGCGCCTGCCACCGGCGCACCCCGGCTAGTGATCGCGCTCTCCATCGACCAGTTTTCGGCGGACTTGTTTGCGCAATACCGCGCGCAGTTTACCGGCGGGTTTGCACGGCTGGCCAGCGGCGCGGTGTTTCCTTCGGGCTATCAGTCGCACGCCGCCACCGAAACGTGCCCTGGCCATTCGACCCTTTTGACCGGGATGCGCCCGGCACATACCGGGATTATTGCCAACACCTGGTTCGACCAGTCGATCCCCCGCGCCAACAAGGCGGTCTATTGCGCCGAAGACGAAACCGCCGCCGCGCCTGCGCCCGGCGACTATGTGTCATCGGTGCGCCATTTGCAGGTGCCGACGCTGGGTGAACGCGTCAAGGCGGCGTGGCCGACCAGCCGCAATGTCGCGGTATCGGGCAAAGACCGCGCCGCGCTGATGATGGGCGGGCATAAAATTGACGAAGTCTATTGGTGGAAAGGCAAAGGCTTTGTCACGCTGGCAGGGGCAACGCTGGGTCAGCCCGCGCTCGATCAGAACGTCGCCGTCGCCAAAGTGCTGGCGGCAGGCGATGGCGGTTATGCGCTGCCCGCCGCTTGTGCAGTGCATGATCGGGCGGTGACGGCGGGATCGGTTACCGTCGGCACCGGGCGGTTTGTGCTGGCCCCAGGCGATGGCACCGGGTTTCGCGCTTCACCCCGCGTTGACCGCGCGGTGCTCGACCTTGCCACCCGGCTGGTCGATGCGGACCGGCTGGGACGCGCTGCCACCCCCGATGTGCTGGCGATCAGCCTGTCGGCGACCGACTATATCGGCCACGGCTATGGCACGCAGGGCAGCGAAATGTGCATTCAGTTGCACCAGCTCGATGCCGCGCTGGGGGATTTCTTTGCCGCGCTCGATGCGCGCGGGATCGATTATGGCGTCGTGCTGACCGCCGATCACGGCGGGTTCGACATGCCCGAACGCTTGCAGCAACAGGCCCTGCCGGCAGCCGCGCGCGCGCAAGCCGCGTTGCTGCCCAAAGCACTGGGCGACCGCGTGGCGGCCAAGCTGGGGCTCGATCCCGCCGGGCTGCTGCTGGGCGAAGGGCCATCGGGCGATGTCTGGGTGCGGCGCGATCTGACGCCGGGGCAAAAGGCGGCGGTCATCGCGGCGGCGCGTGAGGATCTGCTCGCCAACCCGCAAGTCGCGGCGGTGTTCACTGCGCAAGAGCTGGCGGCAACGCCAATGCCGACCGGGTCACCCGAAACATGGACGCTGATCCAGCGCGCGCGTGCCTCGTTCTATGCGCCGGTTTCGGGCGATTTCGTCACGCTGCTGCGGCGCGGGGTCATGGCGATGCCGGTGGCAGCACCGGGCTATGTCGCCACGCATGGCAGCGCGTGGGACTATGACCGGCGCGTGCCGATCTTGTTCTGGCGCAAGGGGATGACCGGGTTTGAACAGCCAAGCGCGGTCGAAACGGTCGATATCGCACCCACGCTGGCGGCGTGGATCGGGCTGGCGGTGCCTGCGGGCACTTTCGACGGGCGCTGCCTTGACCTCGATGCCAGTCCGGCCTCGACGTGCGGCGCGCAGCGATGAGCGCGGATCACACCGCCGATGTGGTGATTCTGGGCGGCGGGCTGGTCGGCATGACTTTGGCGATTGCGCTCGCGCGCGCCGGGATTGCCAGTGTGGTGGTCGACAGTTCGGACCCGGCAACGCAGACCGCGCAAGGGTTTGACGGGCGCGCGTCGGCGATTTCGACCGCAAGCTGGAACTTGTACACCAATCTGGGCATGGCCGAGGCGCTCGCCGCGCGCGGCTGCCCGATTGCGGCGATTGCGGTTACCGACGGCATGAAGCCGGGGCGGATCGATTTTCGCCCCAAGCCCGATGAAGGATCGCTGGGGGTGATGTTTGCCAACCGCGATCTGCGGCTGGTGATGTACGAAACCGCCGCGCGCGAAAGCCTGATCACGTTTCTGCCCAAGGCCGAAGTGGCCGCGCGCGATCGCGGGCCGCACGGGGTAACGGTAACGCTCGCCGATGGCCGCGTGTTGACCGCGCGCTTGCTGGTGGCCGCCGAAGGCCGCCGGTCCCCCACGCGCGACGATGCCGGATTTGCCCCCGCGCGCTGGAGCTATCAGCACCGCGCGATCATCGCCGGGCTCTATCATGCGCGCCCGCACGACAATGTGGCGTGGGAAATTTTCTACCCCGCCGGGCCGTTTGCGCTGCTGCCGCTGCGCGATGAAGCCGATGGCCGCCACCGCAGCGCGCTGGTATGGACCGTGGCCGAAGCCGATGCGGCGGGCGTGCTGGCTTTGCCCGATGCCGCGTTCACGGGCGAAGTCGCGCGGCGCATGGGCGATCTGTTCGGCGCGATCACGCTCGCCAGCGCGCGCACATCGTATCCGCTCGATTTTCATCATACCGTCAAAGTGGTCGATCACCGGCTCGTGCTGGTGGGCGACGCCGCGCACGGGATGCACCCGATTGCCGGGCAAGGGCTGAACTTGGGGCTGCGCGATGTCGCCGCGCTGGCCGAAGTGCTGGGCGAAGCGCTGCTGCTGGGGCTGGATATTGGCGATGCGCAGATGCTCAAACGCTATGAACGCTGGCGCGCGCTCGACAGCTTTATGGTCGCGGGCGCAACCGATGTGCTGACGCGGTTGTTCGGGGTGCCGGGCCGCGTGCCCTCGGCGCTGCGGCGGCTGGGCATGGCCGGGGTGCAACGCAGCCCCACGCTCAAACGCTGGTTCATGGACGAAGCGCGCGGAATGCGCGGCACCCTGCCCGCGCTGTTGCAACCGGGCCTTTGAACTGACGGGTTCCTCCCCCGCTGACGGAGGGGGTGGATAAGGGTAAGAATTGTCGTGCGGTTTCGCAAAGTCGCCCCCTCCGTCAGCCCAGTGGGCTGCCACCTCCCCCAGTGGGGGAGGTGCTTGGTTTGACGCCATAATCGCGGCGGAAATCGGCGGCAAAGGCGGCGAACCGGGCTTCGCTGATCGCGGCGCGCATCGCGGCCATCACTTGCTGATAGAACCACAGATTGTGTTCGGTCAGCAGCATTGCGCCGAGCATTTCGCCGGTGCGGTGCAGATGGTGGAGATAGGCGCGCGAATAGCGGGTGCACACCGGGCAAGGGCAGCGCGGATCGAGCGGGCCGCTGTCTTCGGCATGGCGCGCGTTGCGCATATTGACCGGGCCGGCCCAGGTAAACGCCTGACCATTGCGGCCGGATCGCGTTGGCAGCACGCAGTCGAACATATCGACCCCGCGTTCGACCGCGCCGACCAGATCATCGGGCTTGCCCACCCCCATCAGATAGCGCGGGGCTTGGGCAGGCAATTGCCCGGTCGCGAAATCGAGCGTGGCAAACATCGCCGCCTGCCCTTCGCCCACCGCCAGCCCGCCGATGGCATAGCCGTCAAACCCGATGGCCTGCAACGCGCCCGCGCTTTCGGCGCGCAACCGTTCGTCCAACCCGCCTTGCTGGATCCCGAACAGCGCGGCCCCGGCGGCATGGTCATGGCCAGCATCGAACGCCGCGCGGCTGCGGCGCGCCCAACGCATCGACATGTCCATCGACCGCGCGATCACATCGCGCGGCTGATCGATCTTGGGACATTCATCGAACGCCATGACGATGTCGGACCCGAGCAGCCGCTGGATTTCCATCGACCGTTCGGGGCTGAGCAGATGGCGCGATCCATCGAGATGGCTGGCAAACACCACCCCGTCTTCGCTGATCGTGCGCAAACTGGCGAGGCTCATCACCTGATAGCCGCCGCTGTCGGTCAGGATCGGACGGTCCCACCCGGAAAAGCGGTGCAATCCGCCCAGCCGCGCCATGCGTTCGGCACCGGGGCGCAGCATCAGGTGATAGGTATTGCCCAGGATGATATCCGCGCCAGTGGAGCGCACATCGTCCATCTTCATCGCTTTGACCGTGGCGGCTGTGCCCACCGGCATGAACGCCGGGGTGCGGATATCGCCGCGCTGCATTCGGATCAATCCGGTGCGCGCTTTGCCGTCGGTGGCGTGAATGTGAAAGGCAAAGCGGGTCATCGGTGGTGGTGATCTTCTTTTTTGCGCGGCAATGGTTGCCGCCTTTAGGCAGGATTGTCATAGCGCGCAAATGAGCGTGATAGATCCTGCCACCGTCAGCCCCGCACTCTATGCCGCGCTCGGCAGCTTGGCGGTGGTGACCGGCGCGGTCGATGCCGTGGCCGGGGGTGGAGGTCTTATCATGATGCCCGCGCTGATCGCGACCGGATTGCCGCCGCATTGGGTGCTGGGCACGAACAAGCTGCAATCGATCATCGGCACGACGACGGCGGCGTGGCGGTTTCGCCGTGCGGGGCTGTTTTCGTTGCGCGCTGGACTGCCGCTGGCTGTGCTGAGCCTGATCGGCGCGGCAGTCGGCGCGTTGCTGATCCGGCGGATCGATGCCCATGCGCTGCGGCTGATCGTGCCGCTGCTGCTGATCGGCATGGCGGGTTACACGCTGCTGTCGGGGCGGATGGCGGATCAGGAGGAAGAGCCGCGCCTTGGCCCGCGCGGCTTTGCCCCGGTGGTGGCAGGGATCGGCTTTTACGACGGCTTTTTCGGCCCCGGCGCGGGGCAATTCTTTGCCGCCAGTCTGGTCGGCTTGCGCGGCATGGGGCTGACCCGCGCGATGGGGCTAACCAAATTGCTCAATATGGCGAGCAATCTGGGCAGTCTGGTGATCTTTGCCGCCGGGGGGCAAGTGCTGTGGCGGCTGGGGCTGGTCATGGGCTTGGGCGCGATGACCGGCGCGCTGATCGGCAGCCGCCTTGCCACCCGCCACGGTGCCGCGCTGATCCGCCCGCTGCTGGTGACGGTCAGCCTCGCGCTGACCGCCAAGCTGCTATGGGCGTGGTTCGTGTGAACTGAGTCCCTCCCCGCATGGGAGGGCTATCGCGCAAGAAGCCTGACACAATAATACGGAGCACACTGACCGACAATTCGGCGTAAGCTACCCAAGGTCCTCCCCCACTGGGGGAGGTGGCAGCCCGCAGGGC
>CAINGT010000084.1 GCA_903848655.1 uncultured Sphingomonadales bacterium | reverse complement strand
TGCGCCCCCTCCGTCAGCCCTGCGGGCTGCCACCTCCCCCAGTGGGGGAGGAACTGGGTTAGGATATTGTGGCAAACCACAGATATAATTTGTTAATCCGGAATTTCGCCGTTGCGGCGCAGGACGTCGCCTGCAAGGTAGAGCGATCCCGCGATCAGCACATCGCCGCCGGGGGGCAGCGCGGTCAATGCCGCGCCGATATCGGGCGCGCTTGATAGCGGCAGCGCGCTGAACGGGGCGAAAGCGGTCGGGTCGTGCGCGGCGTGGCCGGGGGCGGGGACTATCGTGATCGACAGCGCGCGACGCCCCAGCGGTGTCAGGATCGCGCCGGGGTCTTTGTTCGCCAGCATTCCGATAATCACGTGGACCGGCGGCTGATCGGCCAAGTGGCGGGCAATCGCCGCGCCGGCATCGGCATTGTGCCCGCCATCGAGCCATACCGTGCGCGCGCCTGCCAAAGCGGTAAGCGGCCCCATTCCCAGCCGTTGCAGCCGCGCGGGCCAGCGCGCGGCGCTGATCCCGCGCGCCATCGCGTCGGGGGAAACGCGCACCGCCTGTTGATGGCGCAGCATGGCCACTGCCAGCGCGGCATTGTCGGCCTGATGGCGGCCCGGCAAGTGCGGCAGTGGCAGGTCGAGCGTGCCATAGCTGTCGCGATAGGCCAGCCGCGCGCCGCTATCTGCCTGCCAGTCGCGCCCGCGCGCGATCAGCGGCGCGCCATGCGCAGCGGCGGTGGCGGCCACGGCATCGGCGGCAAGCGCAGGATAGCGTTGCGTGACGAGCGGCACACCGGGCTTGGCAATAGAGGCTTTTTCAAACGCGATTCGTGCCAGCGGCGCTTGCGGTACGCCCGTTTCGGGCACAAGCAGAAATGCCTCGTGGTCGATCCCCAGCGTGGCGATCCCGCAGACTGCCGGGTGGGGTACGATATTGGTCGCATCGAACCGCCCGCCCAGCCCGACTTCGATCACGCAAGCATCGGCGGGGATACGCGCGAACGCGAGGAACATCGCCGCCGTGGTCACTTCAAAAAAACTGGGGGCCAGATCGTGCCCGGCATCGAGCGCTTCGGCCAGCAACGCCGCCAGCAGCGCATCGTCGATCAAGTGCCCGCGCAGCCGGATGCGTTCGTTATAGCGCACCAGATGCGGCTTGGTGGCGGTATGGACCGCCAGCCCTTGCGCTTCGAGCATGGCCCGCAAGTATGTGCAGGTCGATCCTTTGCCATTGGTGCCCGCGACATGGAATACCGGGGGCAGATGCGCTTCGGGATGGCCCAGCCGCGCGCACAACGCGCGGATCGTGTCCAACCCCAGCCGCCCTTGCGGCACGGATAGCTGCCCCAGCCGGTCAAGCTGCGCCTGCACCGCCGGATCGTCGGAAATCGCGAAATCGCGCACGCGATCAGGCGGCGCGTGCGCCGGTCAGATAGTCGATCAGCGTCGCCAGCGTCGCTTTTAACTCATGGCGCGGCACGACTTTGTCGATCATGCCATGATCGTAAAGATATTCCGCGCGCTGAAACCCGGCGGGCAGCTTTTCGCGGATCGTGTCCTGAATCACGCGCTGCCCGGCAAACCCGATCAGCGCGCCCGGCTCGGCAATCTGGATATCGCCCAGCATCGCGTAGCTGGCGGTCACGCCGCCGGTGGTCGGATCGGTCAGCACCACGATATAGGGCAGCCCCGCCGCGTGCAGGCGGCTGATCGCCACGGTGGTGCGTGGCATCTGCATCAGCGACAGAATGCCTTCCTGCATCCGCGCGCCCCCGGCGGCGGTGACCGCGATATAGGCACAACGTTCGTTGATCGCGCGTTCGATCCCGGCGATAAAGGCATTGCCCACCGCCATGCCCATCGACCCGCCCATAAAGCCGAAATCCTGCACCCCGACCATCGCCGGATGGCCGTCGATGGTGCCGAGCGCATTGGTATAAGCATCGTTGTGCGGATTGGTCGCGCGCGCCTGCCGGATCCGGTCGGCATAGCGTTTGGCATCGCGGAATTTTAGCGGATCATCGCGCACCACGGGGGCGGGCATTAGCGCAAAGCCGGGGTCGAGCAGTTGCGCCAGCCGCGCATCGGTGCCGATCCGGCCATGATGCTGGCAGCGCGGGCACACCGACAGATTGTCGTGATAGTCTTTGATGAACAGCATTTCGCTGCATCCGGGGCACTTGATCCACAGCGTATCGGTGGTGTCGCGTTTTTGAATGAACGACAGCGAATTGCGGACTTTGTTCAGCCAGCTCATGCCGCGATGCTCCGCGCGGAATGCACCGCTTGCGCTAGGTCTGCCACCAGCGCACGCACCGGACCAGCGGCATCGGCACCATGCTGCGCCACCAGATCGACGAGCGCCGACCCCACGACCACGCCATCGGCAACGCGCGCAATCGGCCCGGCCTGTTCTGCGGTGCGCACGCCAAAGCCCACCGCAATCGGCAGATCGGTGGTCTGTTTGAACCGGGCCACGGCGGTTTCAATCGATGTCAGCGCGGCGGACTGTTTGCCGGTAATCCCCGCCACCGAGACATAATAGAGAAACCCCGAAGACCCATCGAGCACCGCCGGAAAGCGCGCGGCATCGGTCGTGGGGGTGGCCAGCCGGATCAGGCTGATGCCCCGCGCGCGCAAGGCAGGGCCAAGCTCGCCGTCTTCTTCGGGCGGAATATCGACGCAGATCACGCCATCGACCCCGGCGGCGGAGGCTTGCGCGGCAAACCAGTCGCCCCCGCGAATCGTCATCGGATTGGCATAGCCCATCAGCACCAGCGGCACTGCCGGATGGCGCGCGCGAAACCCGGCGGCAATCGCCAGAATCTGCGCGGTGGTCGTGCCCGCGCCGAGCGCGCGCAAATTGGCCGCCTGAATCGCCGGGCCATCGGCCATCGGATCGGTAAACGGCATTCCCAGTTCGACCACATCGGCCCCGCCCGCGACCAACGCATCGAGGATCGCCGGGGTGGCATCGGGCGTGGGATCGCCAGCGGTGACAAAGCACACCAGCGCGGGGTGGCCTTTGCCAAACGCCGCTGCCAGCCGTGCGCTCACAGCGTGACCCCCAAGTGGTCGGCGACAGTAAAGATATCTTTGTCACCGCGCCCGCACAGGTTGGCGAGGATGATCGTGTCTTTGGGCAATGTCGGGGCCAGCTTTTGGACTTCGGCAATCGCATGGGCGGGTTCGAGCGCGGGAATAATCCCTTCGGTGCGGCACAGCAGTTGAAACGCATCGAGCGCTTCATCATCGGTGACCGAAGTATAGTCCACCCGCCCGACTTCCTTCAGCCAAGCGTGTTCGGGGCCAATGCCGGGATAATCGAGCCCCGCGCTGATCGAATGGCCTTCGATGATCTGGCCATCGGCGTCTTGCAACAAATAGGTCTTGTTGCCGTGGAGAATGCCGGGGCGGCCGCCCGCAAGGCTGGCGGCATGGTCTTTGTCAAGCCCGTGGCCCGCTGCTTCTACGCCGAGCATCCGCACCGAAGGATCATCGAGGAACGGGTGGAACAGCCCGATGGCGTTCGATCCGCCGCCGATGGCCGCCACCAGCACGTCGGGCAGCCGCCCGGTGCGCGCGAGCATTTGCGCGCGCGCCTCGCGCCCGATCACGCTTTGAAAATCGCGCACCAATTCGGGATAAGGATGCGGTCCGGCGGCGGTACCGATAATGTAGAACGTATCATGGACATTGGCGACCCAGTCGCGCAAGGCCTCGTTCATCGCGTCTTTCAGCGTGCGCGCGCCGGCCTGTACCGGGATCACTTCGGCCCCGAGCAACTTCATGCGGAACACATTGGGCGCCTGCCGCGCGACATCGGTCGCCCCCATATAGATCACGCAGGGCAAGCCAAACCGCGCGCAGACGGTGGCGGTGGCCACGCCGTGCTGGCCCGCGCCGGTTTCAGCGATGATCCGCGTCTTGCCCATTCGGATCGCGAGCAGGATCTGGCCGATGCAATTGTTGATCTTGTGCGCGCCGGTATGGTTCAATTCGTCGCGTTTGAACCACACTTGCGCCCCGCCCAGCGCTTCGGTCAGGCGCGGGGCAAAATAGAGTGGGCTGGGACGGCCGACATAATGTTCGAGCAGATCGTCGAATTCGGTCTGAAACGCCGGGTCGGCTTTGGCGCGTCCATATTCGGCTTCGAGATCGAGGATCAGCGGCATCAGCGTTTCGGCGACATAGCGCCCGCCAAACTGGCCGAAATGGCCGCGTTCGTCGGGCTGGGTGCGAAAACTGTTGGGGGTGGGCGCGTTCATAGCACCAGCCTTTATCGTCCGGCACAAAATTGTCCAGATGGTGGATCAGGCACCCCGCACGGCGGCGCAGAACGCGGCGATACGCGCCGGGTCTTTGATACCGGGCGCGGATTCGACCCCTGACGACACATCGACCGCCGGGGCTTGGCTGATCGTCAGCGCTTCGGCCACGGTGTCGACGTCCAGCCCCCCCGCCAGCATCCACGGCAGCGGCGGGCGCACCCCGCGCAGCACCGCCCAATCGATGCGCAGCCCGTTGCCGCCGGGCAGATCGGCCCCTTCGGGCGGTTTGGCGTCAAACAGCACGCGTTCCGCCGCCCCGGCAAAGCGATCAGCGGCGGCGATATCGGCGCGGGTGGTCACGGCCAGCGCTTTCCACACCGGTAGGCCATGCGCAGCGCGGATCGCGGCAATGTCGGCGGGGGTTTCGTGCCCGTGCAGCTGGACCCGCTCCAGCGGCACAGTCGCCAGCACTTGCGCCAGATAATCGGGCGCGGGATCGACGAACAGCCCGACCACGCCGATCCGCCCCGCCGCATGGCGCGCCAGCATGGCCGCGCGTGCTGGGTCAAGATGGCGCGGGCTTTTGGCAAAGAACACCAGCCCGATGAAATGCGCGCGCGCGCTGATCGCCGCATCGAGCGCGGCGGTGTCGGTGATCCCGCAGATCTTGATGAGCGCAGCCGCCATCGCCTTAGCCAATCACGCGTTCGAGCACGACCATCGCAAACGGATGCTCGCCGCCACCGGGGAAGGGCCGCGCCTCGCCGCTTGGCGCATAGCCGCGCCGTTCGTACCATGCGATCAGATCGGTCCGCCGGTCGATCACGGTCATTTCCAGCACCCGGCTGGCAAAGTCATCGCGCGCGGTGCGCTCTGCCGCCGCGATCAGCGCGCGGCCCAGCCCCGCCGCCTGCACCGCCGGATCGACGCACAACATGCCGAGATAAGCGCGCCCAGACCCGAGATCGCACACGGTGACCGTACCGATCAGCGCTCCACCGGTTTCGGCCAGCACCACCCGATTGGCACGGTCCGCGATAGTCGCGGCGAGTTCAGCATCAGACGTGCGCTCATCGTCCAGCAGATCCGCCTCATGCGTCCAGCCGCGTCGCGCGCTGTCGCCGCGATAGGCCGCTTCGACCAATGCGCGCAAAGTCGGCACATCAGCCAGCGTGGCGGTGCGAAACATCGGCACGGACATCACGATCAGGCCTTACAACGTGCCTTCAATCGCGCGGGCAGCGGCGACGGGGTCTTCGGCGCGGCTGATCGGGCGGCCGATCACCAGCACGCTCGCCCCGGCATCGCGCGCGGCGCGAGGGGTGACGATGCGTTTCTGATCGCCACTCGCGCCGCTCGCGGCGGGGCGCAGGCCCGGCACGACCAGAAAACCGTGTTTCCAGCGGCGGTGGATGGCGGCGACTTCGTGGCCCGAACAGACCACACCGTCCAGCCCGGCTTCTTGCGCCAGATCGGCGAGCCGCAGCGCTTGCGCGGTGGCATCATCGGGCACGCCGATCCGCGCCAGATCGGCATCGTCAAGACTGGTCAGCACGGTGACCGCGACGACTTTGGTGTTTTCGCCCGCGGCGGCTTTGGCATCTTCCATCATCGCGCGCCCGCCTGCGGCATGGACGGTAACGATGGCCGGTTCGACCACATGGATCGCCTGCATCGCGGCGGCGACGGTGTTGGGAATATCGTGCAGTTTCAGATCGAGAAAGATCGGCAGCCCGATTTTGGCGACTTCATGCACCCCATGCTGGCCATGCGCGCAAAAGAATTCCAGCCCCAGTTTCAGCCCGCCGACATGGGCGTGGACTTTGCGCGCCAGCGCCAGCGCGCTGTCGAGCCGGGGCAGATCGAGCGCGAGATAGATCGGGTTGCTCACAGTTCTTGTCAGTCCTTGATGGCGTCAGACGGGCTGGCGGGCTTGGCCAGGCTTTCGGCGGATTGCAGACGGGCGAGCGCTTGGCTGGCAAGACTGGCTTCAAGCGCGGCAACGCGCCGTGCCAGTCGCCAGCGCGCGGCGCGGCCCGCCAGCGACGTCGGCACGAACCCCAGCAGCAACGCGCCGATCACCAGCGCGGGCGCGCGCGTTTCCCAGATCAGCCCCGGCCAGATATGCACCGCGACCGTTTCCGGATTGGCATATGTAAAAGCCAGCAGCGCCACGAAAAGCACGATCCAGCAGCCAGTGGTCAGCGTGCGCATGGCAATCCTTTGAGCAAACTCTCGTGACCCGCAATGCCGACCTTAGATCATGGCGCACCACTATGCAAAAGCAGTTTGGCCCCGGCGCCGCGTCAGTCCCCGAACACCCGCGCAAACAACGCGTCGATGGCCTTGAAATGATAATCGAGGTTGAACTTGTCGTCGATTTCGGCCTCGCTCAGCGCCGCAGTGACTTCGGCATCGGCCTTGAGCAAATCGCGCAGCGACAAAGCACCATCCGATTCCCACACTTTCATCGCATTGCGCTGCACCAGCCGATAGGCGTCATCGCGCGACAGACCGGCTTGAGTCAGCGCCAGCAGCACGCGTTGCGAATGCACCAGCCCGCCCATCCGGTCGAGGTTTTTGGCCATGCGGTCGGGATAGACCAGCAGCTTGTCGATCACGCTGGTCAGCCGCGACAGCGCAAAATCGAGCGTGATCGTGACATCGGGCGCGATAAAGCGTTCGACCGAGGAATGCGAAATATCGCGTTCGTGCCACAGCGCGACATTTTCGAGCGCGGGGATCACGCCCGCGCGCACCACGCGCGCAAGCCCGGTCAGGTTTTCGGTCAGCACCGGGTTGCGCTTGTGCGGCATTGCCGATGAACCTTTTTGCCCCGGCGCGAAATATTCTTCTGCCTCAAGCACTTCGGTGCGTTGCAAATGGCGGATTTCGGTGGCGACGCGTTCGATTGAACTGGCGATAACGCCCAGCGTGGCAAAAAACATCGCGTGGCGGTCGCGCGGGATCACTTGCGTCGATACCGGCTCGACCGTCAGTCCCAGCGCGTGGGCAACGTGCTCCTCAACCGCCGGGTCGATATTGGCAAAAGTGCCTACCGCGCCCGAAATCGCGCACGTCGCGATTTCAGCGCGCGCGGCCACCAGCCGGGCGCGGTTGCGGGTAAATTCGGCATATGCTTCGGCGAGCTTTTTGCCGAATGTGGTCGGCTCGGCGTGGATGCCGTGGCTGCGGCCAATCGTTGCGGTGTGCTTGTGTTCGATGGCGCGGCGTTTGAGCGCGGCGAGAAGTGCATCGATATCGGCGATCAGCAGATCGGCGGCGCGCGTCAATTGTACTGCCAGTGTGGTATCGAGCACGTCCGAACTCGTCATGCCCTGATGCATGAACCGCGCCTGTGGCCCGACTTGCTGTGCCACCCAATCGAGAAACGCGATCACATCGTGGCGCGTAACCGCCTCTATCGCGTCAATCGCGGCGACATCGATCACCGGATCGGTGCCCCACCAGTCCCACAACGCCTGCGCCGCGCTGGCGGGCACCACGCCCAATTCGGCCAGTTTGTCAGTGGCGTGCGCCTCGATTTCGAACCAGATGCGATAGCGCGCTTGCGCTTCCCAGATCGCGGTCATCTGCGGGCGGGCATAACGGGGGACCATGGCTGCACTCTGTCTGCAAAACTGGGGCATGGATTGCCCCGGCCAAGCCGGGCACCTAAGCGGCGGGGCACCCGAACGCAAGCACTGGCCGCATCAAATCAACCCCTTGGCCTTGAACGAGACATGGCCTTCGCGCCCGATAATCACATGGTCGTGCACGGTAATCCCCAGATGCCGCCCCGCCTCGATAATCTTTTGCGTGATCTGGATATCGGCGCGGCTGGGCTGCGGCGAACCCGAAGGATGGTTGTGCACCAAGATCAACGATGCCGCGCCGACGGCCATGGCTTTGGCGATGATTTCGCGCGTGTAGATCGCCGATTCATCGAGCGTGCCATCGCTGACCACCTGATCGAGCAGCAGCCGGTTTTGCGTGTTGAGATAGAGCACGCGCACGCGTTCATGCGTCAGATGCGCCATGTCGATATGCAGGTAATCCAGCAACGCCTGCCACGATGACAGCACCGATTCATCGCGAATCGCGCTTTGCGTCAGCCGCCGCGCTGCCACTCCGGCGATGCGCAGCGCTGCGGCAGCGGTTTCTTTGATGCCCGAAATCTGCATCAGTGCATAAGGTTCGGCGTTGAACACTGCCGCCAGCGATCCGAACCGCTGCAACAGCAAGCGCGCCAAAGGCTTCACGTCTTTTTGCGGGATCGCGGTTATCAGCAGATATTCGATGACATCTTGATCGGACAGCGCGTCGTGGTTGCCATCGAGCAACCGCTGACGCAGCCGCGCGCGATGGCCCGCAGGGTCGTGCCCGGTTTCGCGCAACCGGTCAGCCGCTTGCGCTTTCGCGGCGCGCTTTGCCGCCACTGCGCCGGGATCGCGAAACAGGCGGGGTTGATCGCTCATCGTCTCCGCTGCATTGCCCAACCGTGCGACCAGCGCAAGCCGCTACACCGGGCACCGGCACCGATTTGGCGAAGCGCGGGGGCGGTTGACTTGGCCAAGGCCCCCGCTTAAGGGGCAGGCGCTTTCGGCGGACTTGTCCCGGCCGTGCGGGATGCCTAAGGGCATCTTCATGACCGATGACCCGTCCGACTTGGCACCCCATGGCACAGATGCCCGTGCGCAAGCGCTCGATGCCCGTCTCAAGGCGGCCAAAGCGCGTGCTTCCGGACAGACCGCGCCATTGGATCAGCCTGCGTCTGACGGCGGCTATCGCGCGGGCAACCGGGTGCTGGCCGATCTGGTCGGGGGGCTGACCGGGGGGCTGTTTCTCGGCTGGGTCATCGACCAATTTGCCGGGACGCGGCCTTGGGGAATGGTGGTGATGCTGTTTTTCGGCATCTTCGTCGCGTTCAGGAATATTATCCGTCGCTCGGGCGAGGCCGGGTAGCGGGCAAGCAGGGTCTTTACAGCGTGGCAGCCGAACCGAAAATCGATCCGATGCACCAGTTCCAGATCGAAAAGCTGTTCGGTGCGGACTGGGCTATCGCCGGGCACAGCATAGCGTTCACCAATTCCGCGCTGTGGATGGCGCTATCGACGCTGCTGCTGATAGTGTTCGTGGCGGGCGGGTTGCAGCGTCAGGTCGTGCCAGGGCGCTGGCAGATGGCGGTCGAAGGGTTTACCGGGTTTATCGACGGGATGCTGGCGGCCAATATTGGCCCCAACGGCAAAAAATATGTGCCCTATATCTTCTCGCTGTTCATGTTCATCTTGTTCGCCAATTTCATCGGGCTGGTGCCGCTCGGGCTGATCGGGCTCCATCCGTTTACCTTTACCAGCCACTTTTCGGCCACCGGTGTCTTGTCGGTGATGACCTTTCTGATTGTGCTGATCGTCGGGTTTGCCAAGCACAAGCTGCACTTCTTTTCGCTGTTCGTGCCGCACGGCACCCCGGCGCTGATGGTCGTGCCGATCTTCTTTATCGAACTGATCTCGTTCCTGATGCGGCCGTTTTCGCTCGGGCTGCGGCTGTTCGTGGCGATGATGGCGGGGCACGTGCTGCTCGAAGTGCTGTCCAGCTTTGTCATCAGCGGCGGCAATGCCGGGCCCTTGCTGTTCGCGGTCGCGGGTCTGCCCAGCTTTGTGCTGATGGTCGGGATTTGCGCGCTCGAAATTCTGGTGTCGGGCATTCAGGCTTATGTTTTTGTGCTGCTGACGTGCGTCTATCTCAATGACGCGGAAAACCTTCACTGATCGCTGTTTCTTTTTCATCCCAAGGAGTTATTACAATGGACGCTCAAGCTGCAAAGCTGCTCGGTGCTGGTCTGGCCGCAATCGGCGCGGGTCTTGCCTCGATCGGTGTGGGCAATGTGTTTGCTGCCTATCTGTCGGGCGCGCTGCGCAACCCCGGCGCAGCTGATGGCCAACAGGCACGCCTGTTCATCGGCTTTGCCGCTGCCGAATTGCTGGGTCTGCTGGCATTCGTGGTTGCGGTGCTGCTGATCCTCAAGTGATTGTCCGGCCCGTGGGCGGCGGGCACTGGCGGTGGCATCGGCAATGCGCCGCTGCCGCGCCTGTGATCCGCTAACCCCGGGCCGAATGCGCATTCCGGCCAAACCCGCGAAAAGATCCTGTAATGCCCCAGATCAGCCAGTTGCCCGAATTCTACGTCAGCCAAATTTTCTGGATGCTGGTGTTTTTCGGGCTGACTTTCCTCGTCGTCGGGCGGGGCATGGTCCCCCGCGTGCTGTCAACCATCGCGGATCGCACCACGCGCATCGCCGAAGATCTGGCCGCCGCCGAACACGCGCGCACCGCTGCCGAGGCAGAAGCCGAAGCTTGGGCCGAGACCGAAGCGGCGCAACGCGCGCGTGCGCATGATCTGATCGCCAGTGCGAAACATACCGCCGCGCTGGCAACGCAAGCCAACCTCGCCACCGCCACCGCGCGGATCGACGCGCAAGTGTCCGCCGCGCAAGCACGCATCACCGCTGCGCGCGATGCCTCGCTCGGCGAAATCGAATGGGTTGCCGCCGACGTGGCGCAAGACATCGCGCAACGCGTCGCCGGTCTGACGATCAGCGCCGACGATGCGCGCGCCGCCGTGAAAGGGGCCTTTACCCATGGCTGAACTGCCCGAAGCTGCCGAACCGCTGCTGCTGGGGCATATCCCGCCGGTGGCGATTGTCAGCGCCGCGATGGCGGTGCTGCTGCTTATCATGCTGTGGAAAAAAGTGCCCGCGCTGATTACGGCGGGGCTCGACAAGCAGATTGCCGCGATCCGGGAACAGCTTGATGAGGCGCGCACTTTGCGCGCTGACGCGGAACGCCTGCGCGCCGACTATGCTGCGCGCATCGCCAGCGCCGAAGCCGATGCCGCCGCGATGCTCGATCACGCACGGATCGAAGCCGAAGCCATTGTCGCGCGCGCCGCCGAAACGACCGCCGACGTGATCACGCGCCGCGAAAAAATGGCAGCGGACAAGATCACCGCCGCCGAACACGCCGCCATCGACGATCTGCGCCACCGCGCCGTCACCGCCGCCGCCGAAGCCGCCACCCACCTGATCGCCACCCGCCACACCCCCGCCGCCGATCAAGCGCTGGTCGATCAGACGATTGCCCGATTGGTCAATTAGAGCGTGATGCGAAAAAGTGGGAACCGGTTTTTCGCAAAAAATCACGCGAAAACAAAGACTCTAGAGCGGGATGCGATTCAATCTAATCGCATCCCGCTCTAACGGCGCAAACGTCCCCCCTCCCCTTCAGGGCGTTCAGAGGCACGTGACTCTGAACGCGGGCTGGGGGTGGGGGCGTGCCCCAATCTCTCACCAAGCCGATAGGCCCCACCCCCAACCCCCTCCCC
>CAINGT010000083.1 GCA_903848655.1 uncultured Sphingomonadales bacterium | reverse complement strand
TAAAGTCTTTGTTTTCGCGTGATTTATTGCAAAAAACCGGCGCCCACTTTTTACCTTCGGTGGCCTGCGGCTCGCATCACGCTCTAGCCGGCGATCTTCTGTTTGCGCAGCACGATGTAAACTGCGCCCGATCCGCCGTGGCGGGGACTGGCGGCGCGCACTGCGGCAATCTGGCTGGCGATGGCACTGTGCGCCAGCCAGTCGAGCAGTTTCGCGCGGATCGCGCCCCGTCGTTCGCCGCGCTGGTCATGATCGGTGTGCGGGCGGGGTTTACCGGCGATAACCAGCACGATCCGCGCGCCCATTGCCTGACCTGTGGCAATCCCGCCGAGCAGATGCCGATGCGCGGTGTCGAGCGTCATGCCGTGCAGATCGATGGTCACATCGGGCACGACGCTGCCGCGCGCCAGCTTGCGGTCCCAGCTTGCGTCAAGCCCGTTGCTGATCCGTGGCGGCGGCGGGGGCGGCGCTGGTCGCACCGGCAGTGGCGCGGCTATGCGGCCCTTGACGATGTTGGCAGGTGGCGGTGGCGGGCTGGTGGCGAGCGGCGGTGGGGTCGGAATGGTCGGTTGCGGGTGCAGCGGGGTGACCGTGGCTGCGACTTTGCGCCACGCCGCCGCTTCATCGGGGCTCAGCCCGCGCGGTGGGCGGCTCATTGGCCGGTCAGCCGCGCCAGAGCGCCGCGCGGCAGCAGGATGAGCGCGCGGCCGTGCGCGCTCATTCCCCCAGCCACACGGCGCGCTTCGGCCCCGGCTCCCCAAAAACTGTCGAACCGGTTGGGGCCTTTGATCGCGCCGCCGGTGTCTTGCGCCACCCACAGCCCGCCGACCACCGGATCGTCAGTGGTCAGGAACACCGGCGCGCCCAGCGGGACGAAGGCAGGATCGACGGCCAGCGTGACACGCGGGGCCACCGCCACCGACAGCGCACCGACCGGTCCGGTGGCGGCGTCGGCCATTGCAGTGGTGTCGCGAAAGAACACATAGCTGCGGTTTGTGCGCAGCAGCGCGCGGCCTTCGTCGGGATGGTCGCGGATATAGCGCTCGATCCCCTGCATCGATCCCCAATATTGCCCCGGCCCGCCGCCAATCAGCCCGCGCGCGTTCATCACGCTGCCGACGCCCGTATAAGGCCAGCCATTTTCCCCGGCATAGCCGATCCGCATGATCGTGCCATCGGGTGCGCGCAACCGCCCTGATCCTTGCACTTGGACAAAGAACAGCGCGACCGGATCGGCCGCCCACGCCAGTTCCAGCCCCTGCCCGGAAAGCGCCCCATCCTCGATCTGCGCGCGGTCCCAATAAGCCGTGAACCGGCCTTTCGCATCATACCGCCCGAGCGGCGTGCGACCGTCGGGGCCGAGCGCGGCGTCGCCCGCGCGTGCGCGCACCAGATCGGGCGGCAGGCGATAGACCGGCACGTCAAACCCCGGCAGTTTTTGGCGCACACCGTCAATTTCAGGCTCAAAATAACCGGTGACAAAGCTGGCCCCGGTACCGACGCGCGCGCTATCGAACCATGTCTCAAAAAAGCGCGCAGCAGCAGAGCGCGGCCACGTCGCAGCGGCCTGGCACGGCGCACTCCAGTCACCTGGCCGGGTCAGCCCGCTGGGATCGGAGCGCAGGGCCAGACGCGGGCAACTGGCGGCAAATGCATCGAGCGCGGCGCGCGCATTGGCAGGGGAGATTGTCAGCGCATCGAGCGCCGGTCCGGGATGCACCCCTGTCAGCAGCGCATTGCCCCGCGCGGGCACTTGCCGCGCGACCCGCGGGATCGATCCGGCGCAAGCGGTCAACAGCGCGAGTGTGATCAGCAGCGCCGCCCCGCCCCAGCGCGGCATGGGGTGCTTAGCCTTGGTCGGTTTCGTCGAGTTGCCAGTCCGGATCGCGTGAGGTCAGATCGCGCGTAAACGTCCACAAGTCGCGGCTTTCAATCGCATCGTCGAGCGAACCGGCCACGACCGCCCCTTCGCCATTGCGCGTAACCGAGGCGATATCGGCAACAAACCGCACCGCGATGCGCGCCACCGGGGCGGAAAACTCGGCTGTAACGATACGCGCGTCGGTGATGCGGATCAACCGGGCGTCAATGGTTTCACCCACTGCGGCGCGCGCGTCGATGGCCTCGGCAAAGCCGTCAAACACGGTGCGTTCGCATGTTTGCGCCAAAGCATCGCGATCACCGCGCCAGAATGCATCGAGCACCATGCCATAGGCTGATCGCGCGCCAGCCAGAAACAGTGCAACATCGAACCGGCGATCAGCCGCAATGATTGCGCGGATGCCGGGTTCTGCGGCGCTGTCAAACGCAGTGGGTTCGGGCGTGGTGCTGGTGGCGCGTGGCGTGCCGACTGCCTGATCGGGCAAACGGGCGGGCAAAGCGCGCGGGCTGGACTGCGGGTCGGCTTGTTCAAGCCGACGGCGCATGGGTTGATCGCTGTCTTCGGGGCGTCGGCCCAGCACGGCATAAAGCCGCAATCCGAGAAACACGGCGATCATCGCCAGAATGACTATTTCATAGACCACGCGCCGAATTCCTGCGCCCCACTGTGCCAAAAGCCGGTCCCCGGGGGCGACAACGAAGCGTTCCGAGGGGGAATCGCGTCGATGCCATGGTAACCGAACCATAGTCTGCATCAGATAGCTATCATTTACAAATGAACAACCGATGGACAGCCCTTTGTTGCATATCCGTTGCAAAAAACCCGCAAATCTGCATCGCGCTTGCGAAACCCAGGCAGTTGCCGTGCTTTGGTGCAGGTGCTAGGCGCGCGGGGAATGGCGCAAGCGCGCCGGGCAAATCTACGAAAGCACGCTCCATGGCCGACGAAGGCAATATCATCAGCACACTCAATCTTGACGCGCCCGGCGCACCCCTGCCCAATGGGGCCGATACCAGCCCGGCGATCGGATTTATTTCTCAATATGTCAAAGATTTGTCTGTTGAAAATCCCAATGCGCCTGACAGTTTTCAGTGGGCCGAAACCCCTGAAACGCAAGTGGAATTCAATATTGCCGCGCGCACGTTCGCAGCCGAGGTGCACGAAATCGAACTGAAGATCAAAGCCACTTCGACCACCGCGCAGGGCACCGCCTATATCATCGAACTGGCGTTTGGCGGGCTGATCGCGATGCGCAACATTCCCGAAGATCAGGCGCATCCATTCCTGTTTGCCGAAGCGCCCCGCCTGCTGTTTCCGTTTGCGCGGCGGATTATCGCCGATGCGGTGCGCGATGCCGGGTTCCCGCCGCTGATGCTGGAACCTATCGATTTTAACGGGTTGTATTTTGCGCAATTGCAGGCGCAACAAGATGAAGCCCTTGCGGCAGCGGTTGCCAATCCGCAGGGCGAAGCCTGATCGCCGGGGCAGAGCTTTCGCTGGCAAAATCCGGCGCGGCGGTCGGACGTTCTCCAATACCGCTGGACACGCGCGGTGCGCGGTGACTCCCCCGCTCCTCCCCTTTTGGGGGACGTGGTGGCGTGGAGCGTTGGGGGTGTCAGGGGGCGAATGGCGTGGGGGTCTGCTAGGTTGCGCCCCCTCCGTCAGCCCTGCGGGCTGCCACCTCCCCCAGGGGGGGAGGATCTGGGTAGCGCGTTTTTGACTTTGCGCCACGCGGGCACAGGCGCGCGGGTATGAACTTGCTCAAGGCCACGGGCACCATCGGCGGGTTGACGCTGGTCAGTCGGGTGCTGGGGCTGGTGCGCGACAGTCTGTTTGCGCGCTATGTCGGTGCGGGGTTTGCGTCTGACGCGTTTCTCGTGGCGTTCCGGCTGCCCAATCTGTTTCGCGCGCTGTTTGCCGAAGGCGCGTTCGCTTCGGCGTTCATTCCGATGTTCAACCGCAAAGTCGGTGATCCGCAAGGGCGCGGGCTGGCCGATGGGCTGGTGTTTGCCGAACAGGCGCTGGCGGTGCTGCTGGTCGTGCTGGTGGCGATGACACTGGTGCTCGAAGTGTTTGCTTGGCCGTTCACGCTGCTGCTGTCGGGCCGGTTCAATGGGGTGAGCGCGGATCAGTTCGCGTTTGCGGTCGCCTGTTCGCGCTATACCATCCCCTATCTGATGCTTATCAGCCTGGTGTCGCTGCTGGGCGGGATACTCAATTCGCTGCACAAATTCTGGGTCAATGCCGCCGCGCCGATCCTGCTCAATCTGACATTGATCGCCGCGCTGCTGCTGTTTCACCACCACGATCCGCTGATTACCGCGCGCAATCAGGCGATTGCGGTATCGGTGTCGGGGGTGCTGCAACTCGGCTGGCTGGTCTGGGCCTGCCGCCGCAACGGGGTCGCGCTGCGGCTGCGGCGGCCCCGGCTCAACCCCGATGTGCGGCGGCTGATGGGGCTGATCGTGCCCGCCGCAGCGGGTGCGGGCGCGGCGCAGATCAATCTGGTGGTATCAACCGCGCTGGCCGCATCGCTGCTCGGGCATGGCGCTGTAACGTATATCTATATGGCCGACCGGCTGAACCAGTTGCCGCTCGGGCTGATCGGCATCGGGCTTGGCACCGTGCTGCTGCCGACGATTTCGCGCCAATTGGGCGCGGGCGATCACGGGGCGGCGATGGATACGCAAAACCGGGGGATTGAACTGGCGCTGCTGCTGACCCTGCCCGCGACCGCTGCGCTGGTGGTCTGCGGCGAACCGATTACGGCGGCGCTGTTCGGCTATGGCCGCTATACCGCTGCCGACAGCCATTTCACCGCGCAAGCGCTGGCGGCGTTTTCGCTCGGCCTGCCCAGCTATGTGCTCATCAAGCTGCTGACGCCGGGGTTCCATGCGCGGCAGGATACGCGCACCCCGGTGCGGCTGGCGCTGTGGTCGATGGGCATCAACCTGATCGGCAATCTGGCGCTGATCGTGCCCTTGCGCCATGTCGGCCCGCCGCTCGCCACTGCCATCGCGTCGAGCGTCAATGTCGCGATGCTCTATTACCATTTGGTGCAGCGCGGCCATTTCCGTGCCGATGATCGCTTGCGGCGGCGTGCGCCCCGGCTGCTGCTGGCGGCGCTGGCAATGGGCGCGGTGCTGTGGCGCGGGCAAGATCTGATCGTGCCCTATGTGCATGGCGCGTGGTTCGTGCGGTTTGCCGCGCTGGCAGCGCTGGTGTGCGGCGGGCTGGTGGTCTATGCGGCAGCCACGGTCGTGATGGGGGCGTTTTCGCGCGCCGATATCGCGCTGGTGTTGCGCCGCCGTCGCGCGGAATAAAGAAAGTATTGGTGATGCGTATCGTTTCCGGCATTCAGCCGACCGGCAATCTGCACTTGGGCAATTACCTCGGCGCGATTCGCAACTGGGTGGCGATGCAGGACGAATGGACGGCCAAAGGCGCGACGTGCCTCTATTTCCTTGCCGATTTGCACGCCATTTCGATGCCGCACAACCCCGCCGATCTGGCCGCCAGCACGCGCGACATGGTTGCCGCGCTGGTCGCGTGCGGGATTGATCCTGACCGGTCGATCCTGTTCAATCAGGCGCAAGTGGCCGCCCATGCCGAATTGCAATGGCTGCTGGCCGGTACTGCGCGGATGGGCTGGCTCAACCGTATGACGCAGTGGAAGGACAAAGCGGGCAAAAACCGCGAAGGCGCATCGGTCGCGCTGTTTACTTATCCGGTGCTGCAAGCCGCCGATGTCCTGCTCTATCAGGCAACGCATGTCCCGGTGGGCGAAGACCAGAAACAGCATCTCGAACTCGCGCGCGATATCGCGCAGAAATTCAACGCCGATTTCGCCAGCGACGATGCGCCGGTGTTCACCCTGCCCGCCCCGATCATCCCGCCGCAAGCCGCGCGGATCATGTCGTTGCGCGATGGCACTGCCAAAATGAGCAAGTCCGACGCATCGGACCAGAGCCGCATCAACCTGACCGACGATGCCGACACGATCATGCAGAAAGTCAAAAAGGCCCGCACCGATCCCGAACCGCTGCCGCATGAACCCGCCGGGCTGGCAGACCGGGCAGAAGCGCGCAATCTGGTCGGCATCTATGCCGCGCTGACCGGGCGCGATGTCGCCAGCGTGCTGACGGAATTCGGCGGGCAGGGGTTTGGCCGGTTCAAGCCCGCGCTGGGCGATCTGCTGGTTGATCGGTTGGCACCGATTGCGGCACGCTATCGCGCCTTGCGCGAGGATCGGGCCGCGCTCGATGCGATCCTGTCAGCAGGGGCGCACAAGGCGCGCGACGCCGCACAGCCGACGCTCGATGCCGCTTATGCCGCGCTCGGGCTGGTGCGCGCGGTCGGGTGAGCGCGCTGCGTTCAAGCTGCATTCAGTCCGGGCATGACAGCCTGTGAGGCTTATCAGGAGAGCTAGCCATGCCGATCACCCGACCCCTGCCCCGCCGCGTGTTTGCGCTGGCGCTGGCGGCTACGTTCAGCACCATGCTGGCAGGCTGTGTCCAACCGTTCGATGCCAGCGTTTCGCGGTTTCAGCACGAATTGCCCGCGCCGGCCGGGCAGACATTTGCGGTGATTGCGGATGATCCGCGCAACACCGGCGGGCTGGAATTTGGCCAGTATGCCGCGCTGGTTGCGGCGCAATTGCGCAAGGCGGGCTATGTCGCAGGTGATCCGGCCAGCGCCGATCTGATGGTTGAATTCGATTATGGCGTAGACAAAGGGCGCGACAAAGTCACCAATTTTGGCCCCGATCCCTATTGGGGTGCCTGGCGCGGCTATGGCCGTCACGGCTTTGGCGGCGGGTTTGGCGGCTTTTATGGCCCGCGCCCGTGGGGTTTCGGGTTTTATGACCCGTGGATCAACGATGTCAGCGTAACGACAGTCTATACCAGCGGAATCGACGTGCGGATCAAGCGCCGCAGCGATGGCCAGCGCCTGTTCGAAGGCAAAGCCGAAGCGGTGTCGGCATCAAACCGACTGGCTTACCTGGTACCCAATCTGGTCGAGGCGCTGTTCACCGGCTTTCCGGGCCGCAGCGGCGAAACCGTTCGCATCTCGATTGCGCCCGAAAAAAAGAAATGATTGGCTGACCCCGAACCAGCGCGCCGCCTGCGGTGGCACGATCTGGATGGACAAGCGCATGATCTGATCGGATCATTGCGGGTCACGCGAATCGCGGGGGGAGTGCCAAAGGCGATGCGCTGGCTGTGGAGACTGGGTCTGGCGCTGCTGATCGCGCTGCCGTTGAGCGCGCGGGGCGATCTGGCACCGCAAGTGGTTTTGGCCACTCCCGGCACCAGCGGCGCAATGAGCGGGGCGATCGACCGGTTCACGTTGCGCTTTGCCACCGCCATGGTGGCGCTGGGCGATCCGCGCGCGACCGCGCCCGCCGCCACCGATTGCCCTGGTGCCGGGCCGGGCCGCTGGATTGACGCCCAGACCTGGGTGCTGGAATTCGACCGCGCCCTGCCCCCTGCGACGCGGTGTGCCGTAACGCTGCGCGATAGTCTGGCCACGCTGTCTGGCGCGCGCGTGGTCGGGTTGAAGTCTTTCGCCATCGACACCGCCGGCCCTTCGGTGCGTGCAGTGCTCGCGCCCGGCGAAGATGGCAGCACGATCGACGAAGATCAGGTGTTTCTGGTCGCCACCAACGGCCCGGCGGACCGGGCCTCGGTCGCCGCCTTTGCTTCGTGCGCGATTGACGGGGTGGGTGAAGCAGCGGCGGTCGATGTCTTGCCGCAAGGGACCGCCGCGCGGCTGCTCGATGCGCTTGGGCCCAACAATCGGCATCGCCGCTCGTTCTTGCGCGATGCCGGAATTCCCGAAGGTGCCAAGGGTGCCGCGCTCGATTCGGTGCTCGCGCTCAAATGCCGCCGTCCTTTGCCGCCCGATCACGCTATGGCGCTGGTCTGGCCGCACCAGATCAGCGATCCGCACGGGGTGCCCGCCGGGCGCGATCAACGCTTTGACTTTGCTGTGCGGCAGGCGTTTGCGGCGCAGTTCCAATGCAGCCGCAGCAATGGCAAAGCCGGGTGCAGCCCGATAACCCCCGCACAAGTGGTGTTTTCCAGCGCGATTGATCGCGCCACCGCGCTCGGCGTGCGGCTGAAACTGGCCGATGGCAGCGAACGCGCGCCCACGCTTGATGATAGCGATCGCAGCGCGACCGAAGTGACCACGCTCAATTTCCCCGGTCCCTTCCCCGCCGATAGCACTGCCACCGTGGTGCTGCCGGGAGTGGTGCATGATCTGTCGGGGCGCGTGCTGGGCAATGCCGCGCGCTTTCCGCTGCCGGTGCATTTTGACCCGGCCCCGCCGCTGGTCAAATTCGCCGCGCCGTTCGGGATTGTCGAAGCCAACGAGGGCGCGGTTCTGCCCGTCACGGTGCGCGCGGTCGAACCGGCGCTGGCCGCGCATGTAACCTCGGTTGGCGGCACCAGCGCGCGCATTGCCGACGATGACCGCGTGATCGCCGACTGGCTGCGCAAAGTGAACAAGGCCAACGAAAGCAGCTACGAAACGGTCGAGCGCCCCGGCGGTGAATCGGTCACGATCAATCACACCGGCGAAGCGGCCATTCTGCCCGGCGGCACCCCGGTCACGATCGCGCTGCCGGGCAAAGGCCGCGATTTCGAAGTGATCGGCATTCCGCTGGCGGGCAAAGGCTTTCACGTCGTCGAACTCGCCAGTCCCGCGCTCGGTGCGGCGCTGCTGGGCCGCGCAGTGCCGCGCCATGTTTCCGCCGCCGCGCTGGTGACCGACATGGCGGTGCATTTCAAATGGGGCCGCGAATCGAGTCTGGTGTGGGTGACGCACTTGTCCACCGGGCTGCCGGTCGATCATGCCGCGATCCGTATCAGCGATGCCTGCGATGGGCGGCAACTGGCCAGTGGCGTGACCGATGCCACCGGGCGGCTACTGGTGCGGCAGGGTTTGCCCGCGCCCAGCTTTGCCAATGACTGCCGCACCGGTGGTGACGATGGCGACGATACGGGCAGAGCGCGGCGGCCCCTGATGGTTTCGGCGCGCGCGGCGGGCGACATGAGCTTTGTCCTGACAAGCTGGAACAAAGGCATTGCGCCCTATGATTTCGACGTGCCATTTGGCTGGGGCGAACCGCACGATATTATCCACACCGTATTCGACCGGACATTGGTGCGCGTGGGCGAAACCGTGCATTTCCGCCACCTGATCCGCCGCCCGCAAGGGGCGGGATTCGCCTTTGGCCAGGGATTTACCGGCACTTTGGTGTTCGCGCATCAAGGATCGGACACGCGCTTTACGCAAAATGTCACGATCAACAGCGTGACCGGCGGCGACGGCGAATGGACTGTGCCGCAAGGCGCGCCGCTGGGGGACTATGCCTTAAGCTTTGAGGCCGGGAGCAAGACCATCGACAGCGGACAGACCATCCGTGTCGATGAATTCAAGCTGCCGTCGATGCGCGCCACGGTCACCGGCCCGGCCGAAGCGCTCGTGCAGCCGCCGACCGTGCCGCTGTCGCTGTTTGTCGGCTATTTGTCGGGCGGCGGGGCGGGGCAATTGCCGGTAACGGTGCGCAGCCAGTTCAGCACGTGGTTTGCCAGTCCCAAAGGCTGGGACGGATTCAGTTTTGGCGGCGATGACGTGGTCGAAGGCACCCGTCCGCTTGGCGGGGGCAGCGGCGAAGGCGAGAGCGAAGATAGCGACGCGCCGGGCGGCGGTGACAAAAGCGGATTGCCCTATGCGCAAACCCTGCCCGCCACGCTCGGAGCCGATGGCACCGCCCATGCCGACATCGCGGTCGGGCGCGCGCTGACGCGCCCGCTCAGCCTGACGGTCGAAATGGATTACCCCGACGCGAATGGCCAGACGATGACGGCATCGCGCTATTTGCGGCTGTTTCCCGCCAGCCTGCAAGTCGGCATCCGGACCGATGGCTGGCTGATGCGCGATGATGACTTGCGCTTGCAGATGGCAGTGCTCGATCTGGCGGACAAGCCGGTGGCGGGCATTCCGGTACATATCGATCTCTATACGCGCGAAACGATCACCGCGCGGCGGCGGCTGATCGGCGGGTTTTATGCGTATGACAACCAGCAGAAGATCACGCATCTGGCGGGTGGCTGCGACACGCGCAGCGATGCCAAAGGCCTTGCGCAATGCCAATTGGCCCCCGGCGTTTCGGGCGAAGTGATCGCGGTGGCGCGCGTGACCGACGCGCAAGGCCGTCAGACGCGCAGCGTGACCACGGTGTGGCTGGCGGGCAAAGATGCGTGGTGGTTTGGCGGCGATAATGGGGATCGCATGGACGTGATCCCCGAACGCGCCGAATATGGTGCGAATGACACCGCGCGGCTGCAAGTGCGGATGCCGTTTCGTGAGGCGACCGCGCTCGTTACGGTCGAACGCGAAGGCGTCTTGTCCAGCTTTGTCACCACGCTGTCGGGCAGCGATCCAGTGGTCGAAGTGCCGATGAACGGGGCCTATGCACCCAATGTCTATGTTTCGGTACTGGCGGTGCGCGGGCGGGTGGGCGGCTGGGCCTTGTGGTTTTCCGATTTGGCGCGGCGCTGGCACTTGCCGTTTTTCAGTCAGGATGGCGCATCACCCACCGCCACGGTCGATCTGGCCAAACCCAGCTATCGGCTGGGCATGGCGCAGTTGCGGGTCGGCTGGGATGCGCACCGGCTGGCGGTGATGGTCGATGCCGACCGCGCGCGCTATCACGTGCGCGATCATGCGCGGGTGACCGTTTCGGTCAAAGACCCGGCGGGTCACGCAGCGACCGGCGCCGATGTTTCGGTGGTCGCGGTCGATGAAGCGCTGTTGCAACTGATGCCCAATCACAGTTGGGATGTGCTCGGCGCGATGATGGAGCAGCGCGATCTGGAGGTGATGACTTCGACCGCGCAAATGCAGGTCGTGGGCAAACGCCATTACGGGCGCAAGGCCGTGGCGGCGGGCGGCGGCGGCGGCGATGCTTCGGGTGTGAACCGCGAAAACTTTCAGCCGGTGGTGCTGTGGCGCGGCCATGTCGCGCTCGATGGCACGGGCCGCGCGGTGGTCGATGTGCCGCTGTCCGATGCGCTGTCGCGGTTCCGCATCGTGGCGGTGGCAACGCAAGGCGCGCAACTGTTCGGCACCGGGCAGACGAGCATCCACACCGCGCAAGACTTGTCCGTCTATCCCGGCCTGCCCGAAATCGTGCGCACGGGGGATCGCTATGACGCGGTGTTCACGCTGCGCAACGGATCGGACCATGCGATGACCGTGGCCGCGCAGCCAACGATCAGCCCGGCGGTGGCGCGCGCCGGTCCGCTGACACTGACATTGGCGGCGGGCGCGAGCGGGCGGATGCGCTGGGGGCTGACCGCGCCTGCCACGCCCGGCGCGCTGGTCTGGACACTGAAAGCGCACAGCAGCGATGACCGCGCGCACGACAGCGTGACCGCGCGGCAAGACGTGGTGCCCGCCGTGCCCGAAACGGTCATGATGGCCAGCCTGATGCGCGTGGGCGATCCGCCGCCGATGATCGCGGTACCGCGCGGGGCGCTGCCCGGCGGCGCGGTAACGGTCGATCTGGCTGATACGCTGGCCCCGTCGCTCGACGGGGTGCACCGCTACATGACCGAATATCCCTATAACTGTCTGGAACAGCGGCTGTCGCGCATTGTCGCCAATGCCGATTCCAGCGGTTGGACCAGCCTTGCCGCCGCACTGCCGACGTACCTCGATAGCGATGGGCTGGCGCGCTATTGGCCCGATGCCAATATGCCCGGATCGCCCGAACTGACTGCTTATGTCGTGGCGACGACCAGCGCGGCGGGGCTGACCCTGCCCGATGAAGCGCGCGCGCGGATGATCGGCGCGTTGCAGCGCGTGGTGGCCGGGCAATTGCGGCGCGACCGGCCCTATCGCGTCGATGAACGCCCGCTGCGCATCGCCGCGCTCGCCGCGCTGGTGCGCGCGGGTGCCGCCGATGCCGGGCTGGTGGCGCGGATCGACATGGTCCCCGCCGATATGCCGACCGGGACGCTGGCCGACTGGATGGTGACGATTGATCGGGTGCGCGGGCTGGGCAATGCCGCCACTTTGCGCGCGGCGGCGGCGGGCGAATTGCGGCGAAGGCTGGTCTATGCCGGCACCCGGCTCGATCTGATGGATCGCGCCAATGCGCCGTGGTGGATGATGGTCGGTGCCGATGACATGGCGATCCGCGCGCTCGATGCGGTGATCGGTCGGCCCGATTGGGCGGCAGAGGTGCCGCGCATGATGGTCGGAGTGGCGGCGCGGCAATTGCGCGGGCATTGGGATACGACGCCCGCCAATGCCTGGGGCGTGCTGGTGTCGCGGCGCTTTGCCGCGACTTATCCTGCTGGCACAATCAGTGGCACGACGCATATCGCGCTCGCCGGGCGCAGCGCCGATGTCGCTTGGCCGCGCCGGGGTGACAGCGCACCGTTGCGCCTGCCGCTCAGCGCCGGGCCGCTGACGCTCAGCCAAAGCGGCGGACAAGCGCCGTGGGCGACCGTCAGCATCCGCGCGGCCGTGCCGCTGACTGTGCCGCTGTTTGCCGGATATCGCCTGACGCGCAGCGTCAGCGTGGTATCGGCGCGCCAGCCGGGCCGATTGAGCCAGGGCGATGTGCTGCGCGTTCATCTCGAAATCGACAGCGATGCATCACGCACATGGGTCGCGCTGAGCGATCCCTTGATCCCCGGTGCGGTGGTGATGTCGAACCTCGGCGGGCAATCGCAACTGCTGCAAGCGGGCAACCGGGGCGAAGGTGTGTGGCCTGCATGGGTCGAAGGCGGGCGCGATGCGTGGCGCGCCTATTTCGACTGGCTGCCGCAAGGGCATACGGTGATCGAATATACCGTGCGGATCAACAGCGCCGGGCGCTTTACCCTGCCGCCCGCGCGGATTGAGGCGATGTATGCCCCCGCGATCTTCGCCGCGCTGCCGATTGCCCCGGTTACGGTATGGAGCCGATAAAGCGACGCGCGGGGCTGGCGGCCTTCGCGCTGATCGCGGTGTTGGCGGGGTGGGTGGCGTGGCGCACCAGTCCGCCGCCGGTGCCCGATTTTCCCGCCTTGCGGCAGCAGTTCGCGCCGAGCGAAGCGTGGCTCTATGATCGTGATGGGCGCTTGCTCGATGCGGTGCGCGTCGATTTCGCGATGCGGCGCCTGGGCTGGGTGCCGCGCGATGCGATCAGCCCGGCGCTCGTCGATACGCTCGTCGCTGCCGAAGACCGGCGGTTTGGCTGGCATGGCGGGGTGGACTGGCTGGCGCTGGCCGCCGCGCTGCGCGACCGGCTGACCGGGCACAGCCCGCGCGGCGCATCGACGCTGACGATGCAATTGGCCGGGTTTGTCTGGCCCGAGATCGGCCGCCCCGGTCGTCGCTCGATGTGGGACAAGCTGCGCCAGATGCGCGCCGCGTGGGCCATCGAAGACCGCTGGAGCAAACGCCAGATTATCGAGGCCTATCTCAACCTCGCGCCGTTTCGTGGCGAAACGCAAGGCGTGGGCGCGGCGGCGGCGGCGCTGTACGCCAAACCGCCCGCCGCGCTCGACCGGCGCGAGGCGGCGGTGATGGTCACGCTGTTGCGCAACCCCGCCGCATCGCCCGCAGAGCTTGCCCGCCGCGCCTGCCGCTTGCTGCCCGCCGCCGATTGCGCGGTGCTGCCCGCGCTGACGCACAATGCCATGGATGATGCCGGGTTGCGCGCGCTCGATCCCGCGCTCGCGCCGCATCTGGCCGCGCATATGCTGACCGCGCCGGGAATGCGCGTGACCACGACGCTCGACGCGCGCGTGCAGGACGTGGCGATCACCGCGCTGCGCCATCAGTTGCAGGGGCTGGGGCCGCGCCGCGCGCGCGATGGCGCGGTGGTGGTGGTGGACAATGCAACCGGGCGCGTGCTGGCTTATGTCGGTGGGGTGGGCCTCGGTTCGACTGCCGCGCAAGTCGATGGCGCGGCGGCCCCGCGTCAGGCAGGATCGACGCTCAAACCGCAGCTCTATGCGCAGTTGATTGAGCGCAAGTGGCTGACTGCGGCTTCGATCCTTGATGATTCGCCGGTGCAGCTCGATACCGCATCGGGGCTCTATGTGCCGCAAAACTATGACAATGCCTTTATGGGGCCGGTATCGGTGCGCCGCGCGCTCGCCAATTCGCTCAATGTTCCGGCGGTGCGCGCGCTGCTGCTCGACGGGGTGCAGGATTTTCGCGACCGGCTGGCCGATGTCGGCTATGCCGGCCTCGATCAGGATGGCGGCTATTACGGCTTTTCGCTTGCGCTCGGTTCGGCTGAAGTCACGCTGCTCGATCAGGCCAATGCCTATCGCACGTTGGCCAATCTGGGCCGCTGGTCGCCGCTGCGGCTGCGTATGGACGATCCGCCGGGGGTCAGCCGTCAGGTGATCGACCCGCGCGCGGCGTGGATCGTGGGCGACATTCTGGCCGATGCGGGCGCGCGCGCGGCCACTTTCGGGGTCGATTCGGCGCTGCGCCTGCCGTTCTGGGCAGCGGCCAAGACCGGCACGTCAAAGGCGATGCGCGACAATTGGTGCATCGGCTATTCCGACCGCTATACCGTGGCGGTGTGGGTCGGCAATCTGGAGGGCGATCCGATGCGCGCGGTATCGGGCACCAGCGGCGCGGCCCCGGTGTGGCGCGATGTGATGCTGGCGCTGCACCGCGACCGCGCCGGGCAGCAACCGCCGCGCCCCGCCGGGATCGGCATGGCCCCGGTGCAGTTTCAGACCGGCGGCGAAGGGCGACGGACCGAATGGTTCATCGCTGGCACCGCGCAAAGCGTGATCGCCGCCGTCGCGCCGTTTGCGCGCCGCCCACACCTGACCAACCCGGCACCGGGCGCGGTCTATGCGTGGGACCCGGATATTCCCGGCAGCCATCAGGCCATCGGCGTGGTCATGGCGGGCGACCCCGCCGGGCTGCGGCTGGCGCTCGATGGCCAGGATCTCGGCCCCGCCGCGAGCGGGGTGCAAGTGCCGCTGATCCCCGGCGCGCATATCCTGACGCTGATCGATCCGGGTGGCCGCGCGCTTGATCGCGTGCGGTTTACCGTGCGCTGAGGAGATCGGCGGTCAGCGCTTTGAGATCGGCTTCGGGGCGGGCGCCATAATGCGTGATGATTTCGCCCGCGCAGATCGCGCCGAGTTGCAGGCAGGTTTCCAGCGGCAAGCCGCGCACGTGGCCAAACAGGAACCCGGCGGCGAACAGATCCCCCGCGCCCGTGGTATCGACGACGTGCGCCACAGGAACCGCGGCAACGTGCGCGGCCTGACCATGGCTGACCGCGTGCGCGCCCTGTTCGCTGCGCGTGACGACGAGCGTGGGCACATGCGGGGCCAGCGCGGCAATCCCGGCGTGGAAATCGGCTTCGCCGGTCAGCGCCGCCAATTCGTGTTCGTTGGCGAACAGAATGTCGATGGCATGATCGGCGATCAGCGCGCGGAAATCATCGCCATGGCGCGCGATCACGAACGAGTCGGACAGCGTGAACGCCACTGTGCGCCCCGCGCCGCGCGCCGCCGCAATGGCCCGGCGCATCGCCTCGCGCGGCTCCGCCGGGTCCCACAGATAACCTTCAAGATAGAGCACCGCCGCATCGGCGATCAGCGCATCATCGAGCGCATCGGCAGGCAGGAATTGCGACGCACCCAGAAAGGTGTTCATCGTGCGCTGACCATCGGGGGTGACAAAGATCAGGCAGCGCGCGGTCGCGGGCTGCGCCGCTCGGGGCGCGGTGGCAAAACCGATCCCGCCCGCGCGGATATCGTGCGCGAACACTTCGCCCAGTTGATCGTCGGCAACCTGACCGATGAACGCGCACTGTGCACCCAGCGCCGCCAGCCCCGCCAGCGTATTGGCCGCAGACCCGCCCGATATCTCGCGCGCCGGGCCCATCGCCGCATAAAGTTCCTGCGCGCGCGGCTCATCGACCAAAGTCATGCCGCCTTTGGCCAGCCCCAACCGTTCCACATCGCCATCGCTCGCAGGTGCCATCACATCGACAATGGCATTGCCAATCGCCACAACGTCAAAACGGGGGGGAGTAGCCAAAACAAAGCTCCAATTCCAAAACCCCCGCCCCTTCAGGGGAGGGGGTTGGGGGTGGGGCCTCTCGGCTTGGTAAGACTATCAAAGCACGCGCCCCGGCGAGCGCGCGGCATAAAGCCTCAATACGCCACAGGCAAGCCAGCCATGATTGACACAAACGCGCCATCGCGCAAAGCCCCACGCATGATCCGCTTCCTGATCCTGCTGCTGATCCTGTCCAGCGCCGCCACCGCGCAAACCCGCCGCGCTCCGCGCGAACAGGTGATCGGTTCCTCCGCCGAAGCCATGATCCGCCAATTCGGTACCCCCCGCCTCGACATCCACGATGGCGACGCGCGCAAGCTGCAATGGACCGGACCGGACTGTGTGCTCGACGCCTATCTCTATCCCGGCACGGTGACGGGCCAGCCGGTGGTCACGTATATCGAAGCGCGGCGCGGCGATGGCAGCGCAACCGAATCTTCGACGTGCATCGCCGCCTTGCGCCGCAATTGACGCAAACCGCTCACTTCTGACAGCGCGGGCAGAAAAAGCTGGATCGCCCGCCTTGGGCGATGCGCGCGACCGTTCCGCCACACGCACAGCGTTCGCCTTCGCGGCCATAGACGCGCCAGTCTTTGGCAAAATAGCCCAGTTCGCCATCGGGCCGCGCATAATCGCGCAAAGTCGATCCGCCCGCCGCAATCGCCTCGTTCAACACCGCGCGGATCGCGGGCACCAGCCGCGCCAGCGCCGCGCGGGCAACCATGCCGCCCGCGCGTTCGGGGTGGATGCGCGCGCGGTGCAGCGCTTCGCAGACATAGATATTGCCCAGCCCCGCCACGACTTTCTGATCGAGCAGCAGCAGCTTGATCGCCGGGACACGCCCGGCACAGGCTTGCGCCAGATGCGCGACGGTCAAATCCGGCCCCAGCGGTTCCGGCCCCATCACCGCGAATGGCGCGAATGTGTCGAGCGCGCCGCTGTCGACCAGATCGACCGAGCCGAACCGGCGCGCATCGTTCAGCACCAGCACGTGCCCGCGCGCGGTTTCCAGCACCAGATGATCGTGGCGTTCGATCTGTGCGGGATCGATCCGCCAGCGCCCCGACATGCCGAGATGGAACACCATTGTCCGGCCCCGGTCGGTCTGGATCAGCCCGTATTTCGCGCGCCGCCCCAGCGCGACCACGCGCGCGCCGGTCAGCGCCTGCACCAGATCGGGCGGAAACGGGCGGCGCAGATCGGGCCGGTTGACCGCCACGCGCGTCAACCGGTCGCCCGCCAGCACCAACGCCAGCCCGCGAACAGTGGTTTCGACTTCGGGCAATTCGGGCATGGGGGCCTTTGGTGCGCGGGCGATGAAGACGCTTTGACGCCCGCCCAATTCGCATTAAAGCCGCGCGATGACAACTGCTGCCGAAACCGCCCCGTTCGGGTACGAAGACATCCCCGCCGACGAAAAAGTCGCGCGCGTCGGCGCGGTGTTTTCCAGCGTGGCGAAAAAATACGATGTGATGAACGATGCGATGTCGGGCGGGCTGCACCGGCTGTGGAAAGACCGGCTGGTCAGCCGGGTCAAACCGCGCGGCGGTGAAGCGATCCTCGATCTGGCGGGCGGCACGGGCGATATCGCCTTTCGCCTTGCGCGCCATGGGGCCGCTATCACCGTGTCCGATATCAATCAGGATATGCTCGATGTCGGGATGGAGCGCGCGCAAGCGCGGGGGATCACCGGGCTGGAATGGTCGTGCCAGAATGCCGAGAGCCTCGATTTTGCTGATCGCAGCTTCGATGCGGTGACGATTGCATTCGGCATTCGCAATGTCACCCATATCGACCGCGCGCTGGCAGAGGCGCACCGCGTGCTCAAATTCGGCGGGCGGTTTTTCTGTCTGGAATTTTCGACCACGCAATGGCCCGGTTTTGCGCAAGCCTATGATCTCTATTCGCACCGGGTGGTGCCGCAGATCGGCAAGCTGATCGCCGATGATGCCGATTCGTATCGCTATCTGATCGAATCGATCCGCCGCTTTCCGCCGATGCCCGCTTTTGCCGCGATGCTGCGCGAAGCGGGGTTTGCCCGGGTCAAAGTCGAACCGATTCTGGGCGGGCTGGTCGCGATCCATTCCGGCTGGAAAGTCTGAAAGGCCGGCTTTTGGCGCTGTCCGATCTTGTCCACATCGGCCGCTTGCTCGGCTGGGGCCGGGTGCTTGCCCGGCACGGCGCATTGCGCGGGATCGAGCGGGATCGCAACACCCCGGCGGCGGTGCGGCGGCTGTGCCGCGTCGCGCGGTTCGGCACGTTTCAGCCGCGCCAACCCGATTATGCCGGGGCTTTTGCGGCGATTGGCCCGGCGGCGATCAAGCTGGGGCAGACATTGGCGACGCGCCCCGATCTGGTCGGCGCAGCGGCGGCGCACAATCTGCTGACTTTGCAGGACCAATTGCCGCCAGTCGATTTCTCGGCAATCAGGCTGGAAATCGAATCCAGCTTTGAACGCCCGCTCGAAACGCTGTTTGCCACGTTTGATCCGGTTCCGGTCGGCACCGCGTCGATTGCGCAAGTCCACCGCGCCACCACGCACGATGGCCGCGCGGTCGCGGTCAAAGTCTTGCGCCCCGGCGTGCGCGAACGGCTGACGCGCGATATCACGACGTACGAATGGGCCGCCGCGCAACTCGAAGCCTTGGGCGGCGAAGCGCAGCGCTTGCGCCCCCGGCTGGTGATCGCCAATTTCCGCCGCTGGACCATGCGCGAACTCGATCTGCGGCGCGAGGCGGCCTCGGCCAGCGAACTCGCCGCGCAAATGCACGGTTTTCCCGGCTATCGCGTGCCCACTATCGACTGGGACCGGACCAATGGCCGGGTGATGACGCTCGACTGGATCGACGGGATCAAGATCAGCGACTTGGGCCGGATCGATGCAGCCGGGCATGATCGGCCCGAACTGGCGCGGCGGCTGGTGCTGGCATTCCTGACTCAGGCGATCAGCGGCGGCTATTTCCACGCCGATATGCATCAGGGCAATCTGTTCGTGACCGGCGATGGCACGATTGTCGCCATCGATTTCGGTATTATGGGGCGGATCGACCGGCGCGCGCGGCAATGGCTGGCCGAAATCCTCTATGGCCTGACCACTGGCAATTATCGCCGCGTCGCCGAAATCCATTTTGAAGCGCAATATGTGCCAAGCTATCATTCGGTCGAAGAATTCGCCACTGCCTTGCGCGCGGTGGGCGAACCGATGCGCGGCAAACCGGTAAAGGAGCTGTCGGTCGGGCAAATGCTCGACGGGCTGTTCGCGATTACGCGCGATTTTGACATGCAGACCCAGCCGCATCTGCTGCTGCTGCAAAAGACGATGGTCATGGTCGAAGGGATCGCCACCCAGCTCGACCCCGATATCAATATGTGGGAAACCGCCGCGCCCTTTGTGCGCGACTGGATCCGCGATGAATTGGGGCCGGAAGCCGCGCTCGCCGACCGCTTGCGCGACTATGCTGCCACAGCTTTGCGCCTGCCCGATCTGGTGCGCCGGATCGAAGACCGCTTTCCCGCAAAAGGTGGCGCACCCGAAGCGCCGCCGCTGCCCGACATTGCGCCGCTGTGGCAGGGTGCGACGGGGGGCTGGGCCACGCATTTGCTAGCCGCGGGGGCGGGCGTGGCGCTGGTCGTGCTGGCGCACGCCTTGCGCGGGTGGCACTGATACCCCCGGTGCGAGCGCTGCGACTGCCCAAACGCCATTTCAACGCGCTCGATCTCTCGCGGCTGCTGGCCGCGTTGGCAGTGCTGTTCTGGCATTACCAGCACCTGTTCGTGCCGCCAGTGGCTTATGAATTTCACGTGCGCCGCGCGATTTCACCGTTCTACCCGCAACTGGCATGGGCTTATGACTATGGCCATGTCGCGGTGCAGTATTTCTGGGCGGTTTCGGGGTTTGTTTTCGCGCATGTCTATTTTGCCGATGCGGGCGGGCGGGCGCGGTTCTGGCTGGCGCGGCTGGCGCGGCTGTGGCCGCTGCACATGCTGACGCTGGCGGTGGTGGCACTGTTGCAGGCGATCTATACCGCGCGCCACGGCCAAGCCTTTATCTATCACCATCAGGATGTGAAGCATTTCGTGCTCAATCTGGGCATGGCGCATTACTGGGGGTTTCAGGACAATCAGTCGTTTAACGGCCCGTCATGGTCGCTTTCGACCGAAATACTGGCTTATGCCGCGTTCTGGCTGCTGCTGCCCAGCTTGCGGCGGGTGCCGGTCGCGCTGGCGGCGCTGGTGGCGCTGGCCATGTTCGCGCTGATCTTTGGCAATGTGCTGCCGCCGCGCGCGCCGCCTGCCGCGCTGTCGGCCAAGCTGATCCCGGTGGCCGCGTGCATCGGCTATTTCTTTGGCGGGGTGGTGATCTATGGCGCGGCGCTGGCGGGCTGGCTGCGCGGGCCGGTGCTGATCGCGCTCGCGTCACTGCTCGCCGTGGTGGCGTGGGCGGTCGCGGGGGTCAAAGTGCACGGGCACGATGCGGCGATTCTGGCGGGAACATTTGCTGTGCTGCTGGCCACGCTCGCCATCGATCTGACCGACCGCGCGGATCGGCTGGTGCTGGGCCGCAGCTTGGGCAATGCGGCTTATGGCGTCTATTTGTGGCACTTTCCGTTGCAATTGGCGCTGGTGCTCATGGTCGATGAAGTTTGGGGCACGCGCATGGTGTTTCGCCAGCCGGTCTGGCTGGTGATCTATCTGGCGGGCGCGCTGGCGGCGGGCTTTGCCTCGCACCGCTGGATCGAACGCCCGGCGCAGCGCGCGGTGCTGGCGCTCGCTGACAGGCGCGGCACATAATCGGGTCACGATGCGCTTTGTGCTGCGCGTTGGGCATGGCATAAGGCGGCTTGCGCCGGGGTTCGGCGCGCGCAGGAGCAATCGGATCATGGACACGACCAATCGCCGCGATGTTTTGCGCGCCGCTGTAGTTGTTGGCGGTGTCGCACTCGCCGGAGCCGGCCCCGCGCGCGCCGCCGCGCCGCTCGGTGCATCGCCGCAAAGCCTGCCGCCTTTGCCTTATGCGCCCGATGCGCTGGCCCCGGCTATTTCGGCGCGCACGGTCGATTTCCATTACACCAAGCACCATGCCGGCTATTTCACCAATCTCGCCAAGCTGGTGGCCGGTACCCCATGGGCGACCGCCTCGCTCGAAGCGATCATCCTCGCCAGCGCGGGCAAACCCGATCAGACCGCGATTTTCAACAATGCCGCCCAAGCGCTCAACCACAACCTCTATTGGCAAAGCCTGACCCCCGGCGGCAGCGCGCCCTCCGCTGCGCTCAATGCCGCGATTACGCGCGATTTCGGCAGCAAGGCGGCGCTCGAGGCCGCGCTCGCGACTGCAGCGAAAGGCCAGTTCGGCAGCGGCTGGGCTTGGCTCGTCGCCGATGCGGGCGCGTTGAAAGTCGTTGCCACGTCCAACGCCGCCACCCCGCTGACCACGGGCGCGACCCCGCTGCTGGTGATCGACGTGTGGGAACACGCCTATTACCTCGATCAGCAGAACCGCCGCGCCGACTATGTCAGCGCCGTAATGCCCTTGCTCGACTGGGCTGGCGCATCGCAGCGGTTTGCTGGCCCGCCAACGGCCCCTTAATCCGCGAAATCGGGGTCGGTGCGCGCCAGATCACGCAGCAAGGCGATCCATTCGGGCAGGCCGGTATCCTGCCCGGCAAAGTTTTCAGTCTGGCGCGCGGTCAGTTCGCGCACGGGTTCGCGCACCGGGTACAGCGCTGCGCCCCCGCTCAGCGCCGCGATCTGCACCTGGCAGGCGCGTTCGAGGTTGAACATCGCGGCAAAGGTTTCGGGAATCGTCGCAAAAGCGGTCAGCAACCCGTGGTTGCGCAAGATCAGCACCCCGTGCTGGCCAAGATCGGCCACCAGCCGGGGCTTTTCGGCATCGAGCAGCGCGATCCCTTCGTAATCGTGATAACCAATACGGTTATAGAATTGCAGCGCATATTGGCTGATCGGCAACAGCCCGTGCGCCTGACAGGCCACCGCCACCCCGGCAATCGTATGGGTGTGCATCACGCAGCCGACATCGGGCCGCGCGGCGTGAACGGCGGTATGGATCACCGTGCCCGCCGGATTGACATCGCGTTGCGACGGGCTGGAATGGATCGGAAAGCGCACGAGATTGCTCGCGGTCACTTCGTGGAACTGATCGCCAAACCGGTTAATCAGGATATCTTCGGTGCCAGGGATGCGCGCGGAAATATGCGTGTAGATCACATCGGTCATGCCGAATTTGGCGGCGAGCCGATAGCACGCGGCCAGATCATGCCGCGTCTGGCGCTCGGCATTGGTAAAGGGGACAACGCTTGCCATTACACCGTTTCTCCCAATTCGCGCGCCAGCACCCGCCAGCGGGACAGGATTTCGTCACGATCCACATAGGCCCCCTGCAAGTGCCGCGCGCCCGAGGCCGGGTCGAATTCGCGCCGCGCGTGGAGCACGCGGCGGTTGTCAAACGCCCACATATCGCCGGGGGCCAACCGCCGTTCGATAAAGAACCGGGGGTTGCGCGTCATCGCCTGAAAGCGGCGCAGCGCGGCATAGATCGCCGCCATCGCCGCCGCCGGGGCATCGATCGGCCCGCGCAGGAAATTGGCAAAGCGCACTTCGGCCACATCGCCTTGCGCATCGAGCGCGATGGCCGGCGCTGACCAGCGGTAATCGGTGCGGTCATCGCGGTTCCAGAACGCCATCGGCGTGGTGGTCAGCGTGGCAAAGTCCGCCGGATGTTCGGCGCGCAACGCCTCGGCAATTGCAAAGCCATCGACGAACACGCTTTCGCCACCGACCGCATCGTTGACCAGGCAGTGCAGGAATTGCACCCCCGGCTGCAATTCGCGCGTCGGCAGATCGGTATGCGGGGGCAGATTGACGCTGGTATAAGCCGCGCTGTCGGCCTGCGGCTTTGACCGGACATCGAACACGCGGCCAAAATTGGTTTCGCGCAAGTGGCTGATGCGCGCAATCGGGGCCAACAAGGCGTGGTTGGAAACCGGCACTTCGGTCACCAGCGTCAGCCCGGTCGTGCTGATCGCGCCCAGCCACTGCCACAACACGCGATCATCGGCCATGATCGCGGCACAGGCAAACGCGGGCAGCGCGCCGCCATGGTCGCCGCCCCAGATCGACGGGCGCGGGCGCGCGGCGTGGCGTTCGGCGCGGCTGGCGGCATCGGGCGCGACCGAGCGCAGCCAGCCGGGGGCATAGCGGCTGACGTGTCCGTCGGACCAGCCGATCACCAGATCACCCTCCGGCGCGATTTGCGCGCTGGCAAAAGCCAGATCGGCGGGGGCGTCGGTTACTTCGAACAATTGTTCGCGCGTCAGCGGCAGATAGCACGTGGCGCACGTGCAATTGTCGCGCAGGAAAAAGCGCTGGAACGGCGTGGTGCGGTGGTCGCTCCATGTTACCACCGCCGCGTCACCCGCCAGCGCCACGTGCGTCAGGTGATGGTCGGTGGCGAACACGCGCCAGTCGGTTACGGTATCGGGGTGTGTTGCCATCGGGATCACTCCTCGCCCATGCGGGTATGCGCGCCCCACGGCTCGCGCGCGCAAATGCGGTGCAGCGCGGGCAGAAACGCCTCGATCGGCAGCGTGTCATAAGCGCGGTCGAACGCCTTTTGATCCCATTCATCGGTAAACCGCGCGGTGCGGGCAAAGGCGGGATGATCGCGGTATGCGTCGCGCGCGTGTTTATCGCCGCCGAAAAATTCGGCGTAGAAAAACCCCTGAAATTCCTCGTGATGTTCGATCAGCCAAGCATTGAGTGGGGAAATGTAGGGGGCCAGCAGCGCCGCCGCCAGCGGCCCGTGGTTGGCCGGGGCGAGCGCATCGCCAATATCGTGCAGCAGCGCGCAGACCACCATTTCCTCGTCCGCCCCGGCGCGCTGGGCGCGCGTCGCGGTTTGCAGCGAATGGGCATAGCGATCAACCGGATAGCCCAGATCAAACCCCGCCAGCGCGCGCAAATGCGCCACCAGCCGGTCGGCCAGTCCGTGCTGAAATACCACGAACTTTTCTTCGATCGGTTGCCAGTCGGCGGCAGTGGCTTCATCGAAATGGCGAAACATCGCGGTGTCCTTCGTTAGAGCATGATGCGAAAAAGTGGGTACCGGTTTTTCGCAAAAATCATGCGAAAACAAAGACTCCTAGAGCATGATGCGATTCATTCTTATCGCATCATGCTCTAGGCGGGCTGCAACAGGCGGCGGCGGCTGCCAACCGTATCGCGGTCAAGGTAGCATTGGCGCAAGTGGCGCGATCCGCTGGCGAGCGTATAGCCGGTGCGTCCGTGGAGCAGGCGGTAATTGTCCATCACCAGCATTTCGCCCGGTTGCAGCCGGAAAGTCAGCGTTAGCGGCGATGATGGCGCGATCAACCGCCACAGCGCGGCGCGCGCGGCGTAATAGGCATCGAGCGCGTCTAGCGGCAGCCGCCCGACCATTTCGGTGCGGTTCGAATAGCGGATCTGCACCACCTCGCCCGCCGCATTGGTTTCGATCAGGCGGCCATAATGTTCCAGAAACGTCGTCGCATCGCGATAGCGAAACGTCACTTCGGTGCGCGCCAGCGCCGCGAACGCCGCCGGATTGTCGCGCGCGAGAATGGCGGCGGCATGGAACCCGTCAACCAGCGTGGTATCGCCGCCATCGGCATCATTGGTCAGGCAGTGCAGCAGGATATAGCCGGGCACCGGGTCGCGATAGGGATTGTCGCTATGCGGTTCCAAGTGGCGCGGTGTCATCGTCAGGTCATACGCATTGGGGATCGCCTTGACATCGGCGATCCCGCCCCAATTGGTCACGCGGATCGGGCCGATCAGATCGGCAAATTCCAGCGCGCCGTCGGGATCGAGCGGGCAGCCGCGCACCAGCGCAAAGCCATAAGCCTCAAGCCCCGACAGCAGCGTACCCAGCGCCGCCGGGTCATCGCGCAAGTCTGCCATAGTGGCTGAAGGGAATGACTCGCGCGCCAGCGTGCCATCCCAATGCACACAGTGCCGCATCGGCGCATCAGGCGCGATCATCCCCGCCAGCCATTGCGCGGGCAGGCGCGTGGCAAACCCGTCTGAAAAGGCAATCGTGCCATCGATCCGCGCGGCGGTCACGCGCAAGTCCATCGGTGTTTCCGCCGCCTCTTGCAGGCGTTGTCCGGTATGCGGATCCAGCACGAGGCAATCGGGCAGCCGTTCGCGCAGCCACACCGGGTGCAGCACCACCGCCGCACCGCCCGCCGGGGTCACCGCCAGCCCGCCGTTCGCGGTGATTGTCAGTTCCATCGTGCCATTCCTTGCGATTCGCCTTTGCGCGGGGATGAATGGGTGCCGCAGTGGCCCTTAATCACTGTGCGACATATGCACCAAAAGTGAAATCGGGTTTTGCGCTTTGGCAAATCTGTGATTGTGAGGTTGCACCATGACGTATGCCCCGATCAAGCCGGATCACACTGCCCTTACCATCGATCCGGGGTCGTCGGCGATGGGCCTCGAGCATGATGCGAGCCGCAGGCCACCGAAGGTAAAAAGTGGGGACCGGTTTTTACCTTCGGTGGCCTGCGGCTCGCAATAAATCACGCGAAAACAGAGACTCCTAGAGTATGATGCGATTCTTTCTTATCGCATCATGCTCTAGTGGCGGTGTTCGCGCCGGTACGCGTAACCCAACAGGAAAGATTGCATCTTTGACCACCGCACCGCCCGGTTTGCCTCTCGCGACACCATCGGCCAAAATCCCGCTCGCGCTGTGCCTTGGCATCGCGGCGGCGAGCGGCGCGGCGCATCTGGGGATCAACTATACGCCCTATCTCGTCGGCGGACTGATTGATCGCTACGGATTTGGTCCGGCGGCGATGGGCGTGTTCGCGACAGCCGAAACGCTGGCCTTTGCCATCGCCATGTTCGCGTTTGCCCCGCGCGCCAACCGGTTTCGCCCGCGCCGCATGGCAATGATCGCGAGCGCGGCGATTGCCGGGGTGCAAGTGCTGTCCGCGCTGACCGCGATCTATCCGCTGCTGCTGCTGGGGCGGCTGGTGACCGGGTTTGGTTATGGGATGCTCAACACCGCGGTCAATGTCGCCGCCGGGCGCACCGCGCAGCCCGCGCGCGCGATTTCGGTCGGCATATCGCTGCAAGTCGTACTGTTTGCGGTGATGAACTGGACCATCCCGTCCATCGGCGCTTATGGCGGAGTGGGGGCGATGTTCATCGCGCTGGGGATGATTTCGGCGACGCTCGCGCTCGGCATGGTGCCATTGCCCGATAATGCCGGAACCAGCGGTGCGGAACAGGCGCAAGCCATGCCGCCGATGGCCCCCGGCGGCTGGCCGGTGCTGGCGGCAATGGCGCTGTTCGCGTTTGGCACGATGGCGATCTGGCCCTTCATGGAGCGCGCGGCGCATGCCATCGCGCTGCCCGCCACGACGTATGGCCTCTATCAAGGGCTCGCCATGGCGCTGAGCGCGCTCGGCAATTTTGGCCTTACGCTGCTGCTCGCACGCGGACCCCGGCGCGGCTTGCTCGAAGCCGCGCTGATGACGTGCGGCACGATGTGCGCGGTGCTGACCACGGTGAACAGCCAAGCGGTGTTTGCGGTGGCGCTGCAACTCTACAACGTATCGTGGTATATTACATATCCGCTGCTGCTGGGGCTGGCGTACAAGCACGATCCTTATGGGCGGCTGGCGGTGCGCACCACCGGCACATGGCTGGTGGCGCAATCCGCGGGCTCGCTCGCCGCCGGGTTCGTGGCGCAAGCGACCGCCGGTTACGGGCTGGTCGGCTGTCTGGGTATGGGGACTTGCGCAATGGCCGTAGGCATTGTGATCTGGTTCCAACGCAAGAAATCAGAGCCTGTTGCGAAAGTCGCCTGACGGCGACTTTGTGCCACCCACCGCCCCGCACCCCTAAGGCAATCGCATATGGAATCTAGCTCCTCCCCCTTTGGGGGAGGTGGCAGCGCGAAGCGCGGGGTGCGACGGGAAGAATATCGTGCGATTT
>CAINGT010000082.1 GCA_903848655.1 uncultured Sphingomonadales bacterium | reverse complement strand
TGTTCGTCGCTCAATTCGTCTACCGCACGATCCATGACCGATCTCCAAAAATCAGTCTTGAATCACATATCTACCGCATAGGGAATCCCTCGAGGATTAAATTGTCACCACGCTCTAGGGGAATCCTGCCCGGAACAGGCGTTCCGGGCAGAATGGTCAAAAAGCGATCCAGGCAAACAGCCGTGCGATATTGTTGTCCGCCGCTTTGGCCCCCGTGCCGTCATAATTGAACCGGGTGCCGTTAAACTGCCCATAAGCGGTATATTGCGCGCCGAACCGCACTTGCACCAAAGGCCCAAGCGGGCCGTTGCCTGCGCCCCACGGGGTATAGTCGATCTGCGCGGTGCCGCCATTGCTGTCAGGCCGGGCGAGCGGTCCGCCGTAAAGCTGTGCATTGGCAGGCCCGGTTACGGCAAAAGCCCCCAGCGTCAGCCCGATCTTGCCCCGCCAGACATAGCCGATATCACCGCGCACTTCGCTTAAAGTGCTGTTCGCGCAAGTCAGCGGCAGCGTCGCAAGCGCACAAGTCGCCGCCAGATCGAGCGATTCGTGTGTATAGCGCGCCTGCAAGCTGAAAGTATCGCCTTTGGCCGTTGGCAGGATATACGACGCATCCAGCCCGATATCGCGGTAATGGTCGGTCAGCGTGGTGGTACGGTCCCGGCCCGGATGGAGCGCCGCGCGCAAGCCGAATGCGCCCAGATGCATCGTGCCGGTTCCCACATCCTGTTGCCACGCCACCCGGCCATAAGGCGCGATGCCGCTGATGTCGCCCGGCCCGACCGGGTCCGCACCCAGCCAGGCAAGCGTACCGGGCCGGGGCGTGGAATACCCGCCCGCCTCGACATACCAATGATGGTTGATCCACGCATAAGCCGAAACCCCCAGCACTTGCTGCGCCAGCGCGCCGTTGATAAGCGGGCCCGCACCCGGAGCCTGCCCGACACCCTGATCGGAATAGGGAAAGCCCCACGCCGGGATCGTATTGAACGGGTCCTGCACGGTCGGGCTGTTGTTGACGTCAAAGCCATACGTTGCATCGGTGCCGAACAGCCTGGCTTTGTTGACCAGTCGCAGATCGAAATTGTCCCAGCTCCAGTGATGCGCCACGCCATCATACGTCACTTGCGCCATGCCGCCGATATGCTGGCCGATCCCCCCACCCAGAAACACGCTCGCCTGATCGAGCACCACATTGTCATTGGCGGCCAGCCGGTCGGGCGGTGGCACCTGATCGGCACGGGTGTGGTTGTACGAGGCGATTGCCATGGCCGAGACCGGCACGTTGAACGGCTTGGTCCGTAAAGTATAGCCATCCAGCTTGAACCCACGGCCAAAGGCTGTGAGTTGCGGGCCGAAACCGCCGATGTGGCAAGCCTGACACGGCAACCCGGTCTGATCGGCAAAGCTGGGTATCGCCGCAGCAGGCGGCGTCAGCATCAATGCACCCAGCCCCACCCCGACAGGCAGCGCGAGCCGGACGTGGCGCCAAACCAGGCGATAATCGGTAGGGCTGTGTGACACTGGTGGGATCCCCCGCCCGGCGGTGACCGTCATCCCGGGATGAGCGCATCACAGCATGGTGCGGCAGGCGTGTCTTTGATCCCGATCACAAACCAGCATCGGAATCTACGCGCTAGAGCGCAATGCAATAAGATTGAATCGTATTCCGCTATAGAGTCTTTGTTTTCGCGTGATTTATTGCGAAAAACCGGTTCCCACTTTTTCGCATCACGCTCTAGGCCACAATGCCGGGGCTGGGCGTCAAATTCCGCCGTCAACCGGTTCGCGCCCGATTTCGTCCAGCGCTTCGGTCAACGCTCGTGCGCATTGTGCCAGCACGTCGGCGTCGGTTGACCGGATCACGAAATTGGCACCGACCCGGCCTTCGCGAAAGAACGGATAGCTGCCGATCTGCACCCCGACAAAGCGCGCCTCGGCCTCGCGCAAGATGTCGGCAATCTCGCTTTCTGCTACCCAGCAGCCGATGGTCCGCGCCAGCAGTGGCAATCCGCCTTCCAACTGCCCGGTCAGCCCATCGAGCATTTGCGCAGTGATCGCCGGAACACCTGCCATCAGATAGACATTGCCGATGCGGATGCCGGGCGCGCCAGACACACGGTTTTCGATCAGATCGGCCCCTTGCGGCACGCGCGCCATGCGCAGTCGTGCCGCATTGACCCCGCCGCGTGTGGCATAATAGGCTTCAAGGATCGCGCGCGCGCGCGGGTGTACCACGACCGGCACACCCAGCGCAGCGGCCACCGCATCGACCGTGATATCATCGTGCGTCGGGCCGATCCCGCCGGTGGTAAACAGATAATCATTGCGCGCGCGCAAAGCGTTCACCGCTTCGACAATCGCGTCCTGATCGTCGGGCACGACGCGCACTTCGCGCAAGCGGATCCCTTGGACCCCCAGCCAGCTCGCGATTTGCGCAATGTTCTTGTCCTGCGTGCGGCCAGACAGGATTTCATCGCCAACCACGATCAGCGCGGCGGTCCAGATGCGGGTGGTTTGAGTCATCACCGCCACGCGATAGAGCAATGGCGGCGCGGTGCAAGCGTGCGATCAGGCAACACCAGCCGCGCCGCTGTCCTTGCGCAAACGCCGCGCGATAAGGCCGAATGTCTGGCCCTGAACAAGCACCGAAAACACCACGACGGCAAATGTCGTGTCAATCACCAGATCGCGTTGCGGGCCATGGGGCAAGGCCAGCGCCAGTGCCACGCTGATCGCGCCGCGCAAGCCGCCCCACGCCAACAGGATACTGGCACCGCGCTCGCGCTGCTGCACATGGAACCACGCGCCCCACGGCAAGACCACGATCAGCCGCGCGACGATCACCAGCACGATTGCTGCCGCCCAGATTCCCAGCTCACCCGGCTGAAACGGCACGATAAAAATCTGCAGCCCCAGCAACAAGAACAGCACCCCGTTCAGCACATCATCAACCGCGTGCCAGAATTCGGGGATCGACGGGCTGGCCGGTTGGTCCTTTGCGCAATAGCTGCCGATCAGCAATCCGGCAGAACCGGCGGCAATCGCCCCCGACACATGGATCGCCTGTGCCAGCACGTAGAGCCCGGTGGCGGTGGCGAGCGTCAGCGTCAATTCGACCGAATAATCGCCCACCGACCGCATCAGCCGGATCACCAGCCACCCGCCCGCCAGCCCCAAGGCCAGCCCGCCGCCGACTTGCGCCAGAATTTTGACCACAGTGCCGACAAGGCCGGGGGCCGATCCGCTGGTGAGGAATGCCACCGCCGCGGTAAATGCGACCAGCCCGACCCCATCGTTGAACAGCGATTCGCCCTGCAACACCGCGCCAAGCGGACGCGACAGCTCTCCCGACCGGACATTGGCCATCACCGCAGCAGGATCGGTCGGGCTGATTAGCGCGCCGAAGGCCAGCGCCCACGGCAGGGCCAAGTCAATTCCCGTCAGTTGCGCCGCACCCCACGCGCCAAAGCCGATCAGCGCGGTCGAAACCAGCACGCCCATCGTTGCCAGCGACCAGATCGCCGCGCTCTGCCGCCGGAATTCGCCCAGATCGACCTGCATCCCGCCGCTGAACAGCAGAAATGCCAACAAATAGCCCAGCACCGTTTCGGGAAAATCCAGCCGGGCGATCTCGTCGCGCACCGAATTGAAACCCCAGAACGGCCCGATCAAGTATTGCGCGGTAAACAACAGCCCCGCCACCAGCGCCCCGGCGCAGACCAGCGCCACGCTCTGCGACACTTTCGCCGTCTTGGCATTGACCCACCCGACCAGCGCCATGAACACCAGAAACGTTGCGGCGGTTTCGGCGGGCGTCATGGCGATCCTGCAACGCTGAAAACGGGGCTATCGCGCGCGATAGAGCGGAATGCAATTAGATTGAATCGCATTCCGCTCTAGAGTCTTTGTTTTCGCGTGATTTATTGCGAGCCGCGGGCCACCGAAGGTAAAAACCGGTTCCCACTTTTTACCTTCGGTGGACTGCGGCTCGCATCACGCTCTAAACGCATCGAATTGCGCGTGGGAGGTCAGACCGGGCAGATCGGTATCGAGCACCGCCCGCGCCTTGGGATCAGCGACAAGCATATTGAACGGCGTGTCGAGCGTATAGCGTGCGGAACTGGTCGCGGTTGCAGCATCGGCAAGCGCGGGCGACAGCGCCGGACTCGTCAGGACGGCAAGGACAAGCAAGGCGGGGATCGACTTCATCGCCGGACGCTCCTGTCACGCTATGGCTCGCACACACGCGCACCATAGTCTGCCCGCAGTGTCGCACGCAAGCCATCCGCGCAGCTCTTGAAAATGGTGCGCCCGACGGGATTCGAACCCATGGCCCCCAGATTAGGAATCTGGTGCTCTATCCTGCTGAGCTACGGGCGCCTCGAACCGTTCATATGCTGCTTGGCGCGGGGGTGCAATTGGCAAGGTGCTGGTTCAGTTGGCTGTGCCGGGCGGGGTGATGGGGAACAGGATCGGGGTGATTTCCACCCCTTCTTCGCACAGGGCTTCGGCTTCGGCAGTGGTGGCCTGGCCGTGGATCGCGGTGGCGGTCTGTTCACCGTAATGGATGGCGCGCGCGGTTTCGGCAAAGCGGTCGCCCACCCAAGTGGAAGATTTGAGCGCTTCGGCCTGCCGCATTGCGATTGTCTTGAGCGCGGCGAGCGCGGCGGGGGGTAGTGGTGCGTTCGCCTGCGGCACTGGGGCCGGCGGGGTCGGGGATTGCGCGGCGGACGGGGTGTGCTGGTTCGATTTGCGCCCGAGGTTTGGCGCGGTAATCGATTTGACGATTTCGGCGCTGCCGCAGGTGGGGCACAGCAGCAGCCCGCGCGCCTGCTGATCGGCAAAATCGGCGGACGAGCCGAACCAGCCTTCAAAGCGGTGCGCGTGGGGTCGGCAGGACAAATCAAAAACGATCATGCGGTCAATCTGGGGATTTCGCGCCGATTGACAAGGCTGGGCACTTGCCGCCGCACGTCGGCCAAACGGGCAAAATCGAGTGTGGCAAAGCCCAGCCCGGGCTGATCGCCCAGATCGAGCAGCACATCGCCCCACGGATCGATCACCAGCGAATGGCCATAAGTCGTCCGCCCGTCGGCGTGGTGGCCGGTTTGCGCGGGGGCGATGACAAAGGTGCTGGCTTCGACCGCGCGCGCGCGTTGCAGCAAATGCCAGTGCGCGCGCCCGGTGGGCGCGGTAAACGCGGCGGGGATGGTGATGGTATCACACCCGCGCCGCCCCAGTTCGGCAAACAGATCGGGAAAGCGGATGTCATAACACACCGCCAGCCCCAGCCGCCCGACCGGGCAGTCAATGGTCACCACCGCGCTGCCGGGGCGAAACGCGGCGGATTCGCGCCAGCTTTCGCCCGTTGGCAGATCGACGTCAAACATGTGGATCTTGTCATAACGCGCCACCACTGTGCCGTGAGGGTCGATCACCAGCGTGCGGTTGGCAAAGCGCGCGGCGGCATCGTTTTCGGCCAGCACGGGCAACGATCCGATATGCAGCCAGATCCCGGTGCGCGCCGCCGCCGCGCGCAGACTGGCCAGCACCGGGTTGGCCGCTTCGGGCACGATGTGATCGCGCGCGCGGGCGCGATCGCGATCGAGCAGCAGCGCCATTTCCGGAGTGAACAGCATCGCCGCGCCCTCACCCGCCGCACGCTCGGCCGCGCTGATGATCGTGGCGGCGTTGGCAGCCGGGTCGATCCCGGTGGTCATTTGCAAAACGGCGATGCGCACCGGCGCGCGCACCGCGTCCGCGCCGGTCATGCCGCCAGCAGCGGATCGAGCCCGCCCGCCCTATCAAGCGCGACCAGATCATCGCACCCGCCGATAAGCCGCCCGCGAATGAATATCTGCGGCACGGTGCGCGATTCCGGCGCACGTTCGCGCAGCGCCACCTGATGCGGGCCACCCATGGTTACGTCATATTCGGTCACGTCAGCGCCTTTGTCCGCCAGCAGCGCTTTGGCGCGATGGCAATAGGGGCACCCCCATTTGGTATAGATTTCGACGCGCGGGAAATCGGTACCGGGTTCGCTCATGGCCGCCTCTTGAAATTGTCGGTGGCCATCACACATGGAGCATCGGATCGCGCGCCGCAAGCCGGGCGTGATCCAGCCGCTGGCCCCGGCGGGCGCCATGAGATGGGTCCGCCAGGGGTTCACTGCACATTGCTCATTAAGAGGATATGCCATGACCCGTCTTGATTTTACCCCTTATCGCCGCACCACTGTGGGTTTTGACCGCCTGTTCGACTTGCTCGAACGCCAGGCGCGCGCGCAGACCGGCGACAATTACCCCCCGTTCAACATCGAACGCCGCAGCGATGACCAGTATCGCATCACGCTGGCCGTCGCCGGGTTCAAGCCCGACGAACTGGACATTACCGCGCAGCAGAACTTGCTGGTGGTCAAAGGCCACAAAGCCGACATCGACCCGGCCAGCCGCCAGTTCCTGCACATCGGCATCGCCAACCGGGGTTTTGAACGCCGCTTTGAACTGGCCGACTTTGTGCGGGTGGAAAGCGCCGATCTGGCCGACGGATTGCTGATGATTGATCTGTTGCGCGAAGTGCCCGAAGCGATGAAGCCCAAAAAAGTGCTGATCGGCGGGCAAGCCCCGTTGTCGGTGATCGACGGCGGATCGAGCGCCGCTGCCTGACCATCAGTATGACGCGCGGGGCGGATCGGCAACGGTCCGCCCCTTCGCAATCCTGCTTGGGCAGGGCAGAATGCGCGCGATTTGGTTTGGAACCGCCACCGCTCTAGAGCGGAATGCGATTAGATTGAATCGCATTCCGCTCTAGAGTCTTTGTTTTCGCGTGATTTATTGCAAAAAACCGGTTCCCACTTTTTCGCATCACGCTCTAGAGTCTTTGTTTTCGCGTGATTTATTGCGAGCCGCAGTCCACCGCAGGTAAAAACCGGTTCCCACTTTTTACCTGCGGTGGACTGCGGCTCGCATCACGCTCTAGACGCCGCGCCCCGGATCGGCAATGGCCGGACAACCAACTGCCATCCGGTCACCAAGCGCGAAGGAACGCACGATTGATCGCGCCACCCGCCCTTGCCCGCTTGCCGATCCGCGCCGCGCTGTGGGCAACGATCATCGCCTTTCTGGTGGCGGCAGTGCTGGGACCAGAAGTCAGCCTGACCACATTTTTTCTGCACCGGCAGGATCGCTGGTTGTTACTGGCCGGGCTGGTCGTGCTGGCGCTGGCGCGGATCAGACTGACCGGGCGCGCGGCACTGCCCGAACTGCAGTGGCGCGCCTGCCTGCTGGTTGCGCTGGCGCTGGCAGTGGTTACGCTGGCCGGGCATTATTGGGTGCTGTGCGGCTATGACCTGAGCCGTGATGAACAAATGGCGACATTCGATGCCGCCGTGTTTGCCAGCGGCCACCTCGTGCAACCTTTGCCGGTGCTGTGGCGCGATCATGCCGATGCGCTCAACACGCTGTTCATGGTTCCGGCGGCGCATCGCGGGGCATGGATTTCGGCCTATCTGCCGGTCAATGCCGCGCTGCGCGCGCTGTGCGACCTGATCGCCACCCCCGCCATTGCCAACCCGCTGCTGACCGCGCTGGGCGCGGTGGCGTTATGGGGCTGTTTCCGCCGGTTATGGCCGGAAGATCGCGAAGCGGGTTTCATCGCCATGGTCTTGTATGCCGGATCGGCCCAAGTGCTGATGCTGGGCATGACCAGCTATGCGATGCCCGGCCACCTTGCGCTCAATCTGTGCTGGCTGTGGCTGTTTTTGCGGCGTACTTGGGCAGGCGACGCGGCGGCGCTCGTGGTGGGATTTGCCGCCACCGGGCTGCATCAGATCGTGCTGCATCCGCTGTTTGCCGCACCGCTGCTGGCGCTGTTGCTGATCGAGCGCCGCTGGGACCGCGCCGCGCTGTATGGTGTGGGCTATGCCCTGATCGGCGCGTTCTGGCTTGGCTGGTCAATGCCGTTATGGGCGCTGGTCCAATCCGACCCCCATGCCCTGCCCCCGGTCGGGGTGGATGTGTTCTCGCGCTTGCCCGCGATGCTGAACGACGCCTGGCTCGTCAGCATTCCGTGGATGACGCTCAATCTGCTGCGGTTCATTGCGTGGCAGCATCTGCTGCTGGTACCGCTGGCGCTGCTGGGCTTGCGCGGATGGCGGCGAAACCCGATGATCGCGGCGCTGGCCGCTGGCCCGCTTGCGACATTGATCCTCTCGGCCGTGGTCCTGCCCTATCAGGGTCACGGGTTTGGCTATCGGTACCTGCATGGCCTGATCGGCAATGGCATTCTGCTCGCAATTTTCGGCTGGAAATCGCTGGGCGATCAGCTCCCCCGCTGGCGCACCCTGCTGGTGCGCACATCGGCGGCGGGGGCAATCGTGCTGGTGCCCACACAAATGGTCATGGCGCATCGGTTTTATGCACCGGTTGCGCGCGCTTCGGCGCAAATTGCGCAGATCACGGCAGACTATGCGGTGATCGGCCAGAAAGATGTGCGCTATTCGCGTGATCTCGTGTTCAACCCGCCCTTGCTGAACCGCCGCCCGATCCGCCTGATCCGCGAAGCGCTCGATCCTGCCACGATCACCGCGATTTGCGCCAGCCATCCCTCGGTCGTGCTGATCGGTGATGCCGTACAACACCCAATAGCCACCGCATATGGGTTCGATCAGGCACAAGCCGACCGCGCCAATCGCGCGATCGCGCCACGGCTGGCACAGGCAGGCTGTATCATCAGCGCGTCATGACAAGCGCGGTACCACGACCAGACCAAGATACGATAAAATGGAATTGCATCTTGCTGTAAAATAAATGTTTTCTCGCTATTTATTGCGAATGATTTTCTGAACCTTGTCGGGCCTTTGTTATCAATCCGGCCCGGACCAAAGTATCACGCAATCCGCCGATCCGATCAAAGGTCGGGCGAAACCCCACTTCATCACGCAAGCGCAGGATCTGCGCGACCAGCCGGGGCGGATCGCCATCGGCCAGAGCGCGGGTTCCGAAACGAAGGCTGGATTCCCCGCCCGCCAGACCGGCCGCCAGCTCGATCAGACTGCGGACTGCAATCGCTTCACCCGATCCGATATTGACCGCGCCGCGCACGTCCGATCCCAGCAAGGCGATCAACGCCGCGCCGACATCGGCGGCGTGGATGAAATCGCGCTGCTGGGTTCCTGCTGAAAAATCGGCGTGGCGTCCCTCAACCAAGGCGGCCACCAGCGTTCCGATCAGCCGTTCGGGCCGGTCACCCGGGCCATATGGTACAAAAATCCGGCCCCAGCCAAACGATAACCCCAGGACCGGCGCTGCTGCCTCAAGCGCATGGAACAGCGCGGCTTTCGTCACGCCGTAAAGCGTTGACGGGCGCAGCGGCGTGGTGGCTTCATCCAGCAGCGGGCTCGACCAATCATATTCCGCGCAACTGCCCGCCACCACCAGCCGGGCACCCCCCGCTTGCGCAAAACCGCGCGCCAGCGTCAGCGATGCCGCCAGCCAGTCGAGGTTTTCGGGCGCGGTCCAGAATTTGCCCGGCTCGGCATACCAGGCAAGGTGGACCAGCGCTTCTGCGCGGACCGTGCCAAGCACGCGTTGCACCGCCGGTCCATCCATCAGGTCGCAACAATGAAAGGCAACATCCCCGCGCGCGAGTTTGCGCCTGCCCAAAACATGGACTTCGTGCCCGGCAACGCGTGCCGCCTCAACCGCGTGCGCGCCGATAAAACCGCTGGCCCCGGTGATCGCAATCCGCATCACATGATCGCCAGTTGCGGCACCGCCACCACGAATTGCGCGCCCCACGTGCGCGCTTCGGCAAGCTGGGTGATGATCTCGTTCCGCAAGTTCCACGGCAGAATCACGATGAAATCGGGCTGGTCAGCCAAGAGGTGCTCCTTGCCCACTATCGGGATTCGGCTACCGGGCAGAAATTTCCCGATTTTGGCCGGATTGCGGTCAACCACGTAACCCAGCAAATCGGAGCGCACCCCGGCAAAATTGAGCATCGTGTTGCCCTTGGCCGCTGCACCATAGGCCGCGACTCGTTTGCCCTGCCGCTTGGCCTCGATCAGAAACAGCAGCAGCGCATCGCGGATTCCTTCGGCGCGCGGTTGCAGGCGTGCATAGATGTCCGACCCGGCCAGACCGGCTGCCGCCTCGCGCGCACGAAGCGCCACCACGCGGTCGCTGACCGGGCCGGGGTTGCTGTCGCTGCGCCGCGCATGGACCCGCAAACTGCCACCATGGGTGGGCAAGTGTTCGACATCGACCACCGTCAGATGATTGTGCAGAAAAATGCGTTCAACCGCGAGCAGCGACAAGTACGAAAAATGTTCATGATAGATCGTATCGAACTGCACCTCTTCGATCAGGCGCAACAGATGCGGAAATTCGAATGTCGCGGTCCCTTGCGGTTTGAGCAAGACCGCGAATCCCGCAACGAAATCGTTGATATCGGGCACATGCGCCAGCACGTTGTTGGCGGTGATCAGGTCAGCCGCATGGCCTTCGCCCACCAGCTTGTGCGCCAGCGCCACGCCAAAGAACGCTTCGATCGTGGCAATGCCGCGTGCGCGCGCGGCCTGCGCGGTACTGTGTGTCGGCTCGATGCCCAGGCAGGGAATTCCGGCCTGGGCAAAGTATTGCAGCAAATAGCCATCGTTCGACGCCACTTCGACCACGTGCGAGCCAGCATGCAAACCATGGCGATCCACCATCGCCGCGACATAGCCGCGCGCATGATCGAGCCAGCTTTGCGAAAAACCGCTGAAATAGGCGTAATCCTCGCCAAACAGCGCATCGTGCGCGGCAAAATCCTCTGTCTGGACGAGGTGACATTCATCGCACACCAGTACCCGCAATGGAAACCACACCTCGGGCTCATGCAGTTTGGATCGGGTCAGATAAGCGTTCGATGGCGGTGCGGTGCCAAGGTCGATGACGGGCGTGGTCAGCGGGGTATGGCAATGGCGACACTTCATGCGGGCAATCCTGAAAAATCCGGCCCGACCGGCGACAAGGCCGCATCGCGCGCTGACAGCGCCGTTACCGCGAGCGGCCAGGCGATGGCAATGCGCGGATCGAGCGGAGAAATTCCGCCTTCGCCGTTTGGATCATAGGCCGCATCATGCAGATAGATCATCACCGCATGGTCGCTCAGCGCTTGAAACCCATGCGCAAATCCGCGCGGGATAAGCAGACTGCGCCGGTTGTTTTCATCCAGCCTGATCCCGTGCCAATGCAAATATGTCGGCGATCCGCACCGCAAATCCACCGCGACATCGAAGATTGCCCCGGACAGGCACGTAACCAGCTTGGTTTCGCCATGCGGCGGGAACTGGAAATGTAGTCCGCGCACGATGCCGCGCTGTTCGGTCACGCTGTGGTTGATCTGGCGGATCGGGCGATCCCAGCCGACCGACCGCAGCACATCGTCACAGAACAGCCGCGCAAAACTGCCGCGCGAATCGACATGGGCGTGCCGGTCGATCTGCCATAGCCCGGCGAGCGGCGTGGGGGTGGCGCTGATTGCGCTCATCGCGCTGCATGGTCGCGGATTTGCGCCAGGCACAGTGCCTGGGCATCGCCGCCTTCGCGCCAGTCGCGATGCCACTGAACCGTGCGGTCGAGCGCTTCGGCCAATGTCCAGCGGGGTCGCCAAGGCAGCGTGGCCCGCGCTTTGCTGCTGTCAACTTCGAGCAAACACGCTTCATGCGGCCCGTCATTGGCACCGGAATGCCACGAAAACCCGGGCATCGTACGCGCCAGATAATCGGCAATCCATGCCACCGGACGGGCATCGTCGGTGGGTGGCCCAAAATTCCACGCTTGCGCAAACCGTTCGGGTTGATCGAGCAGCGCCTCGGCCAGCACGATATAGCCCGCCAGCGGTTCAAGCACATGCTGCCACGGACGCACGGCACCGGGCGCGCGCACGATCAGCGGTGTGCTGCGATCCCAAGCGCGCAAGGCATCGGGCACGATCCGGTCGATTGCCCAATCGCCGCCGCCAATGACATTGCCCGCGCGTGCCGAAGCAAGGCCAATCCCGCGCCCCGCCGTAAAGCTTGCCCGCCAGCTTTCCGTGACCAGTTCGGCTGCGGCCTTGCTGGCGGCATAAGGATCGCGCCCGCCCAGCCGGTCGGTCTCCCGATAGGCGCAGGATCGTTCTTCGTTCCAATAGACTTTGTCGGTCGTCACATTGATGACCGCCCTTACCCCGGCCAGCGGGGTCACCGCGTCGAGCAGATGGACCACGCCCATCACATTGGTGGCAAATGTGCCAACCGGATCAGCATAACTGGCGCGGACGAGCGGTTGCGCGGCAAGGTGAAACACCACCTCTGGCGCACTCGACTGTACCGCATCGCGCAGCGCTGCCTGATCGCGGATATCGCAGATGACATGGCGTTCAAGCACTTGCGCCACATTTGCGACAGTGAACAAGGCGGGTTCGGTGGCAGGTTCGAGCGCGATCCCGGTAATGCGGGCGCCGGCCGCAGCCAGTTTCAGCGCCAGCCAGCTCCCCTTGAAACCGGTGTGGCCGGTAATCAACACGCGCCGCCCGCGCCAGAATTGCGGTGTCATTCCCACACTTTCCATGGGGCACGGCCTTCGGACCACAGCCGGTCAAGCTGATGCTTGTCGCGCAGCGTGTCCATCGGTTGCCAAAACCCGTGATGGCGGCGTGCCATCAACGCGCCGTCCGCCGCCAGCCCGGTCAGCGGCGCTTCTTCCCACACGGTATCGTCCCCCGTAATGCGGTCGAGCACTCGCGGGGACAGCACGAAAAACCCGCCGTTGATCCAGCCGCCATCGCCCTTTGGCTTTTCCATGAACCCGTCAACGCGATCCCCCTCGGTAATCAGCGCGCCATAACGGCCGGGCGGCTGAACCGCCGTGATCGTGGCATCGCGCCCGTGCGCGTGATGGAATGCTACCAGCGCGCCAATATCGATATCGGCAACACCGTCGCCATAAGTCATGCAGAACGGACCATCCCCCAGATAAGCGCGCACGCGCGCCAGCCGCCCCCCGGTCATCGTGGCATCGCCGGTATCGACCAAAGTGACCCGCCACGGTTCGGCTTTTTTGTGATGGACGAAGCTCTCATTCGTGCCAAGATCGAAGGTGATATCTGACATATGCATGAAATAATTGGCGAAATATTCCTTGATTACATAGCCGCGATAGCCGCAACAGACGACAAATTCGGTAATGCCGTGCGCAGCATAGATCTGCATGATATGCCACAGGATCGGCCGTCCGCCAATTTCGACCATCGGTTTGGGCCGCAAGTGCGTTTCTTCGCTCAAGCGCGTGCCAAGGCCGCCCGCCAGGATTACTGCCTTCATGATTGACGCCCCTGTTAGCCTGTCCTGGCGTGGTCCTGCGTTATGCCTTATAATGCGTTAAGGTTTCGCTGATAGAACGATCACTATGACCATCGCGCAAAGACCATGGCTGTCGGTGATTTTCCCTGTGCATAACGGTGAACGATGGGTTGGCCATGCGTTGGATTCGCTGGTCGATCAGGCCGATCCGGGCATCGAGATCGTGGTGATCGATACCAGTGCCGGACCGGGAACGCGGCAGATCATCGACACGTATGGTGACCGTCTGACTTTGCGCTATGTCGATGCCGATGGCGCAGAAGGCTGCTCGCAGAAAATGAACCACGGCGTAAGCCATGCCGCCGCCGACCATGTCTCGTGGCTGTGCCAGGACGATGTCTGGCTGCCCGGTCGCAGCGCCGCCGCAAAGGGCTGGATCGAGCATGATCGCGCCGCCGCGCTGCACCTTGCGCCCAGTGCGATCATTGATCGGGATGGTCGCCGGATCGGGGTATGGAACTGTCCGTTGCGCGAAAGCGGACTGCCGCTTGATCGCGCTGAACTGCTGCAAAAACTGCTGGTGCAAAACTTCGTATCGGTAATCAGCCCCATCGTGCGCCGCGATGCCTGGCTGGCGGTCGGCGGCATCGATCCGGCTTTGTGGTACACGGGCGACTGGGATTTGTGGATCAAGCTGACGCGGCATGGCGACGTGCGCTTTCATGATAGCATCACCGGTGGCTTTCGCATCCACGACCAGTCGGCCACCAGTTTGGGCAGCTTAGACCGGGGAGAATTCATCGCCCAACACCGCACCGTGCTGGACCGGCATGTCGGCGCGTTGGCATTGCGACAGGCAAAGGCGGTGCGCCCCCTGGCCGAAGCCTCGGTCAAGATCAACGCCGATCTGGCCGCAGCGGCGCAAGGCAATTTTGGCGCGCTGCTGCGCGCGGCTTGGTCGCTGGTGCGCCTCGGACCCGTTGGCGCGCGACGCTACCTGCATTATTCGCGTATCGTTCAACGGTCTTTGCCGCGCCTGCGCGCCAAATTTGCCGGAGGTCTGTAACATGGCTCTAGGCCCGATCATTCGCAGCATGTTCGGCCGTCATGAGGCTGCAGTCGCCAATCTTTATCGGTCCATCTTTATCGACCTCGATGCCTATATCGCACAAGTCGTCAAATGGGTGCCCGCCCCCCGGCGCATTCTCGAAGTCGGCGCGGGTGAAGGAGCAGTGACTGAACGGCTGGCCCGGGCATTCCCGCTGGCCGAAATTGTCGCCATCGACATCACGCCCAGAGTAGGGAGGCTTTACAAAGGCCGGCAAGAGCGGGTGACATTCTTGCAAAAAACCGTGCAGGATATGGCGGTCGAGCAACCTGGCGGATTTGACTTCGTAATCCTGTCCGATGTCATACACCATGTCCCGACCGCGCTGCGCTCCGCGATAATCGCCGCGTTGCGCGGGTGCCTTGCCAGCGATGGACTGCTGGTCTTCAAGGACTGGGCCGAAGATCGAACCGTGATCCATTGGTTGTGCAAGACGTCAGACGTTTACCTGACTGGCGATGATGTGTCCTATCTCGATGCCCCAAAGCTGGAAGCGCTGATCGAAACCGGCTTTGGTGCTAAGACAATCGTTGACCGGGCCACCATCGCGCCTTGGCGCAACAATTTTGCGATGCTCGTCCGTGGGTGAAATTGTTGCGGCAACACGTCAGCCCCGGCGTTATATGTTGGTCGGACTGGCTTGCGCGATACTCTACAATGCGGTGATGTTTGCCTGCGATGTCTTGACCGTGCCCTACGGGATTGCGCTGGTCATCGCCTTCTCGATCCTGGCCCCGGCAGGGTACATCTTGCACAGTCTGTTTACATTCGAGCGCGGGATGGTTCCCGTTCGATTTGCGCGTTATGCAGGCGGCATGTTGACAGCATTTCCCGGCAATTTTGCCATTATGGTTGTGCTGGTCTCGGTATTGGGTGTTAAAGTGCCAATCGCAACGCTGTTGTGTACGGCCATTCTGTTTGTCTGGAATTACTTTATGGCCCGTTGGGCGATCAGTCGGCATCGATCATGATGGATGTCGAACCCATTAGAGCGGAATGCGATTAGATTGAATCGTATTCCGCTCTAGTCCTTGATCCTGTCGATCTTCGCCAAGGACCGCATCAACCGGCTGCACGGGCGAAAGATGGTGTTGGCGAAGCAGCCACTCAGGCGCGATCTACCGCAGGCTTTTGCAACAGTGTTTCAAAGAAGCGCGACTGCACAAGCGGCGTTCGCCGGTAAACTGCATTCCAATCATCAAGTGGATAATCGCTCTCCAGCACAACGATCCCTTCAATCGGATTGTTGGAAACCTTCCATGCCTTGAGATAAAAATATCCTTCTGGACGAACCAGACGAAATATCTCATCAATAAAATATCTGATCTGATCGTGCCGCATTTCGTGCAGAGACGAAATATTTATAAATAAATCTATAATGCTATCTGGCAATTTTTGCAACTGATCTGGCGTAAGAAATACAAAATCCGCCAAATCAAATTCTGCCTTTACCTCAGAAAAGTCAGAAAAAGGACGGAATGCAAAATGACGCCTGTCAGGAAAAATTTCGCGCAGATAAGTCTGCGCGACCCCCAGAGCGGGAGGTATATCAACCATAATATATTTTACATTCATAATCAAAGATGACAGCACAAAAGCAGTGCGGCCATATCCACCCCCGATCTCACAAATAACTGACAAATTTTCGGATATTTTTTCGATAGATTTATACTCAAGTATAGAATTGGCAAGATCCTGAGAGATTTTTCGGCCATTGATTCTGATGTCCGGTGGATTTCCAGCCGCTGGCTCCATCAGTAACTCTATTTCGTCAGGTGCCTGTCGTTCGACAAATTGCCAGATCAGCCTTGTCAGAAAATTCAGGGCGAAGCCTTCGAACAACGGGATTCCCCTGTGCCGGAATGGTACGATAACTCCCATTGCTGCCCGCAAAGTCGCCGTGATCGGCAAATTCTTGATAAGGAATCGAATTTGAGAATCCCAAGGCAAAACACGGGTCCACATAAAGTAGTCTCGCGCCAACGTTCTTTTGAAATTCTCCACGCCTTTTGAAAAAATTGCTTTCGTATGGCGTTTATTCATTTCAATCCAGAAACTCGATGGCCGGACAATCTCAGGCGCAACCGCAATCTGCTCGTGCATCTGGTCAAGGATTTTTGCAAAATTTTCTGACATCATAGATCCCGCACTTGAGCGCATTCAATAAAATAAATATTATTATGCGTGTTATCTGCAGAACAGGCGAGTTCTATCCAACTGCGCAGTCAGCATAACACAATCGAAAGATGGCGCGTTATCGACCGGAATGCCAATATCGCACGTTTTGCGATCGTACCGATACGGGTCACGATAGCGCCGTCGGGCAGCATCGATCACCGCCTCCAGCCGCGCGACAATCGCGCTTGCCAAAGTCGTTCGATCAGGCGCTGACGCAGGAACGGCCCCGGCTTGCCCCATGCTGCATTCCTTCAAACGTAACGCGCACATATCATGCGGAAAAGACGATTGCGAGCGGTCCAGCCGTTACCGTAAGGGCACCCGGCCTTGCATCGCAGTATCGGGAACTGCATTGGGCGGGCAGAATTCGGCCTCGTGCCCGCCAATTACCGCGATCAGGAATCCACCCAGCGCGGTCTGCATTCCGGCTACGCCCAAGACTATCGCGATCAGCAAGGGCAGTGTCGTCGGCAGCGCCACGAAACCGTGTGACCCCCACCAATAAACCACCAGCGCAACCGATGTGATCGACGCAACCACTGCGGCACCGCCGCCAATCAGCGCGTTTTCCAGTGTCAGCACGTTGGCATAGCGTTGCAGGAACGGGCGCAAGGGGCGATAGCCTTGGCGCGCGCCATAAAAATGCGTCGCCAGCGCCATGACAGCGGCGAAATGCCCGGTGGTGATCGCAAAGGCACCCGCGATGGTCCAACTGACCCCGACCGGGGATTCCCCGGTCAACAGGCCGGTTGCGTAAAGGCTGGCAATCGCAAAAATGATCGCGCCCGTGCCTATCATCAGCACGGACGGCACGCCAAAGGCCCAAGTCGGGCTGAGCATGAACAAATAGCGCAAATGCCGCCAGCCGTCGCGCCACGGGCGCAAGTGCGGGGCGCGGTCGCGCAGATCGGGCGAGAGCGTGGCGGGCACTTGCGCAATGCGGTGTCGGCGCAAGGCGGCCTTGATTACCATTTCACTGGCGAATTCCATGCCTGCGCCCTGCAAGCCAAGCGCGCGATAGGTCTCCTTGCGGATCGCGCGCAGCCCGCAATGGGCATCGTTGATGCCGGTGCGGAAAAACAGGTTGAGCAGCCCGGTCAGCACGGGATTGCCGATATAGCGGTTTTTCCACGGCATTGCGCCCGGTGCGATCCCGCCCAGAAAGCGCGATCCCATGCACAAGTCCGCGCCGTCGATCAGCGCGCCGATCATCGCCACGCTGTCGGTGAAATCATAGCTGCCGTCGCAATCGCCCATTACCAGATAGTCGCCGAACGCGGCATCGAAACCGCCGATGATCGCCGCGCCATAGCCTTTGCGGCTGACATGGACCACGCGCGCGCCCAGCGCTTCGGCCAGCGCCTGGCTGCCGTCGGTCGAGCCATTGTCGGCGATCACGATTTCGCCCGCCAGCGCAAACCGGTCATGAATCTGCGCGAGCGCCGCGCGCGCATTGGCGATGCAGTGGGGCAACGACTGAACTTCGTTCAGGCATGGCATTACGATTGACACGCCAAGCGGTACCGATCCGGAATCCTCCTGCGGATCGCTGTGATACTCCATGCCGATCACCGAGGGTTCGAGAAAGCCTGCCCCTCGCGCTAGCCAGTCTTGGTTAACAAGTCGTTTCAGCGCTTGGCCGCCCGCCCGCCCAGCACGGTGCGCGACAAGGCAAAAAACAGCAGCGTATAGACCACCATGCCACTGGCATGGACCAACGCATGGCCGCCCTGTCCGCTGGCGCGCATTGCGGTGATAACGGCCAGATTGGCCCCATAGGCAAGCGCGAAGCAGGCGGCAAAGGCCGCGAATTCGCGCGGGTTGGCAGCAGTTTGTGCCGCGAAGGTCCAGCGTCGATTGATCGCGTATGACAGCATCAGACCCGCGCCATAGCCCAGCGCGTTGGCGGCATAATCGCCAAGCCCGGCAGCCAGCGCGGCCATGATAATCGCCAGCCCGATCACGGTGTTTATCAGGCCGACCAGACCGAATTTCACCAGCGCCATCGCAGCCGCCCTATCATTGCGCGGTCAGCGCATATTGTGCACCCAGCGGCACCGGGGACAGCGCCGGTTCGATCCCGCGCAAGGCGCGCAAGGGTCCGGGGAAAAACACTTTGTACGCAAGGTCTACCCGCGCAAACCCGGCGGCGCGCAAGCGACGGCGCATTTCCGGCGCCGATATCAGCACCGCGTGTTCGTCAAACGGGCACGTGTTGACCGCGTGGCGCGTCAGCGGGTTCCACGGATTGTGTTCAAACAGCATGAACAGCCCGCCCGGTGCCAGCCGCTCGCGGATCTGCGTCAGCAGCGCCACATGGCTTTCCGCCGGGATATGGTGAAACACGCAGGCGGTAAAGATCACGTCGAACGGGCCAAGGTCAGCGGGCAGCGTCACCCCGTCGTAGCAGTGGAACTCTGCCGCACCGTCCGCCACTTGCGCGCGGCACAGATCGAGCGAGGCTTGCGATACGTCGAGCGCGCTGATTGCCGCATCGGGAAACAGTTCGCGCAAGGGGCGCAACGAATTGCCCACGCCCGCGCCAAAATCGAGCAGCTTGCGCACCGTCAGTTTGCGCTGGTCGGTCACTTTGCGCAAATCGACGATCTTGTAGCGCGCGAAATAGTCGGTCGCTTCGCCGCTCAGGCGGATCGATTGGGCGTGTTGCGCGGCATAGTCGCGCGCGACGGCGTCGAATTCCGCCTCAGCCATTGCTCGCCTCACGCAAGGAAGGAGAAAGCGCGTGCACCGCGCCAGTGGCGTCGGGCGCTTCGCCGCGCACCCGCACCTCCTGAATGATGAACAGCGGGCGTTGCTTTGATTCCATATACATCCGCCCGAGATATTCGCCGAATACCCCCAGCATCATCAATTGCAGACTGCCCAGCAGCAGCACCGTGCCAACGAGGCTGGTCCAGCCCGCCACGACATCACCGCGCAACCATGCGACCAGCACCCAGCCGAGCGTCGCCACCCCGATCAGCCCGACCACCATGCCGATATGCGCCGCCAGCCGCAGCGGCAGCGTGGAAAAACTCGTTACCGCGTCGATGGCAAAGCCGATCATCTTGGACAGCGGATAATGGCTCTGCCCGGCAAACCGCGCCTCGCGCTCATAAGCCAGCGCCGTCTGGCGAAAACCGACCCAGCTCACCATGCCGCGAATAAAGCGAAAGCGTTCGGGCATCGCGTTCAGATGATCGACGACGCGGCGGCTCATGATGCGGAAATCGCCAGTATCGCGCGGGATCGGCACATCGACAAGGTTTTGCAGCACGCGGTAGAACAGGCTGGCAGAGGCGCGCTTGAACCGGGTTTCCCCCGCGCGGGCGATGCGCTGGCCATAGACCACATCATAGCCTTCAGCCAGTTTTCCCAGAAACGCACCCAGCAGTTCGGGCGGGTCCTGCAAATCGGCGTCCATCACCATGACCGCGTCGCCCCGGCAGATCTGCAACCCCGCGCTCAGCGCCAGTTGATGGCCATAATTGCGCGCCAGGTTGATTGCGACGACATGATCGTGGTGACTGGCCAGATCAGCGATGATCGGCCAGGTTGCATCCTGTGATCCATCGTTGACCAGCACGATCTCGCACGTGCGCGGCGCAATCGTGGCGCAGGCCGCGCCGACCCGCCGCATCAGTTCGGGCAGGCTGTCCGCTTCGTTGTAGCAAGGAATGACGATTGACACATCCGGGGCGGCAGCGCGCGGGCCGTCAGGGGCAAAATGCGGCATCATCGTCTCCGGACATATATGCACTTGTTAACCATGGGCGGTTAACAAGTGCATAATGTCTGTCATTCGCGCGATCAGGCCGCTTCTTTGCGCCGCCCGGCTTTCTTGCGCTCATTGGGATCGAGGATCGCTTTGCGCAGGCGGATCGATTTGGGGGTCACTTCGACCATTTCATCATCGTCGATATAAGCGATGGCCTGTTCCAGCGTCATGATGCGCGGCGGGGTCAGGCGGATCGCATCGTCTTTGCCGGTCGAGCGGAAATTGGTCAATTGCTTGGATTTCAGCGGGTTGACTTCCAGATCATCGGGCTTGGCATTTTCACCGATAATCATCCCTTCATAGACTTTTTCCTGCGGGCTGACAAACAGCACGCCGCGCTCTTCCAGGCTGTTGAGCGCATAGCCAACCGCTTCGCCGGTCGAATTGGAGATCAGCACGCCGTTCTGCCGCCCTTCAATCGCGCCTTTGTGCGGGCCGTATTTTTCGAACAGGCGGTTCATGATCCCGGTGCCGCGCGTATCGGACAGGAATTCGCCATGATAGCCGATCAGCCCGCGTGATGGCGCGGAAAAGGTGATGCGCGTCTTGCCCGCACCCGATGGCCGCATGTCGGTCAGTTCCGCCTTGCGACGCTGCATCTTTTCGACAACCGTGCCCGAATATTCGTCATCGACATCGATCAGCACGGTTTCGAACGGTTCGGTACGCTGGCCGTTCTCGTCGGTGTCGAACAGCACGCGCGGGCGGCTGATCCCGAGCTCAAACCCTTCGCGGCGCATCGTTTCGATCAACACGCCCAGTTGCAATTCGCCACGCCCAGCCACTTCAAAGCTATCTTTGTCGGCGCTTTCGGTCACGCGGATGGCGACATTGGTTTCGCCTTCGCGCTCCAGCCGGTCGCGGATCATGCGGCTGGTTACTTTATCGCCTTCGCGCCCAGCAAACGGGCTGTCGTTGACGGCAAAGCGCATCGCCAGCGTGGGCGGGTCGATCGGCTGCGAGGCAATCGGGGTCGAAACGCTGGTATCGGCGATCGTGTTCGACACGGTCGCCTTTTCCAGCCCGGCGAGCGCGATAATGTCGCCCGCGCGCGCTTCTTCAACCGGCACGCGCTCCAGCCCCTGAAACGACATCAGCTTGGACGCGCGGCCCACTTCGATCACTTTGCCATCGCGGTCGATGGCGTGGATCGGCTGGTTCACGCGGATCGTGCCCGATTGCACGCGCCCGGTCAGCACGCGGCCAAGGAAATTGTCGCGGTCGAGCAATGTCGCCAGAAAGCTGAACGGGCCATCGGCATCGAGGTTGGGCGCGGGCACATGGCTGACGATCTTTTCGAACAAAGGCACCAAAGTGCCTTCGCGCGCGGCTTCATCCGCGCTGGCATAACCATTGCGGCCCGAAGCGTAGAGCACGGGGAATTCGAGCTGTTCATCGCTCGCTTCCAACGCGACGAACAAGTCGAACACTTCATCGAGCACTTCTTGCGCGCGTTCATCGGCGCGGTCGATCTTGTTGACCACGACAATCGGCTTCAACCCCAGCGCCAGCGCTTTGCCGGTAACGAACTTCGTCTGCGGCATCGCGCCTTCAGAGCTATCAACCAGCAGGATCACGCCATCAACCATCGACAAGATGCGTTCGACTTCGCCGCCGAAATCGGCGTGGCCGGGGGTATCGACGATATTGATCCGCGTGGTTTCACCGGTTTCGGGATGTGCCCATTCGACCGAAGTGCACTTGGCCAGAATCGTGATCCCGCGCTCTTTTTCCAGATCGTTCGAATCCATCGCGCGTTCTTCGATCCGCTGGTTGTCGCGAAACGTGCCCGACTGGCGGAACAACTGATCGACAAGCGTGGTCTTGCCATGATCGACGTGGGCGATAATCGCGATATTGCGCAAGGCGCTGGACATGAAACGGCTTTCGTTAAACAAGGGCGCACGCGAACGCGCGGGGGTATGACGCCGGGCAAGCCGAGACAGCGCAAAGCCTTGCGCTACCCTGATGCAAACGACGGGATTGGCGCGCCCTTACCGTTTTGTGTGCGCTGCGGCAAGCGGCGGTTTTGGCAAAGCTGCGCAACCAGCCGGATATCCGGAGGCTTTGCAGGTGGACATTTAACCTCAGATAAGGCATTACAAATAAGAACCGTCCGGGCTTGTCAGGGGGATATGATGGAACTGATTGTTACGCCATACCGAAAGTTGTATTTAGCTATCGCCGGCCGGTCAACTCGGACCCAATTCTGGTCTTTTACATTCTACTACATCGCGATCATTACTTTATTCTATGTAGGAATTTTCGTACTTACTTTCCTTTCTGTCCTGAATGCGGGGCCGGGGAAATTTGACCCAGCGATTATAGCATCAAGCATGGGATTCTTATTGTTGTTATGCATTCCCTTTTTGATCTGGATTTATCCAACCGCGCTGGCTCAATTCGCTTTAACTTGCCGCAGACTGCACGATCAGGATCGATCCGCATGGTACGTGTTGATAGGGTTTATTCCTCTTATCGGCTGGCTGATTATGTTCGTATTGATGCTCATCCCTGGGACGGGAGGCGAAAATCGCTACGGTAGTGATCCGCGCGAAGGTGAGGTATCTCCCGACGTGTTCGGCTAAAGTTCGCGCAGCACTCGCGCCGGGCGGGTTCGCAGCACCGACCATGACCCGCCCAGCGCCAGCGCCATGACCAGCGCAAGGCCCAGCGCGAGCACACCGCCGATCCAGCGCCAATCGGGCAACCACGCGAACTCGAACAGCAGCACCACCACGCCCCACGCGATGGCGCTGCCCAATAGCAGCGCGACCAGCCCGAGCAGAGCGGCGAGCAGGCCATATTCGGCCAGCACCAGCGCCAGCAAGTGCCGCCCGCTCGCGCCTAAAACCCGCAAGATCACCGTGTCATATTGGCGGCTGGCGCGTTGCGCGGCGATGGCCCCGGCCAGCACGGCCAGCCCGGCCAGCACCGCGACCGAGGCCGCCGCCAGCACGGCGGCGCTGACTTGCGCCAGAATGTCGCGCGCTTGCGCCAGCACCGGGCCGACTTCGATCACCGAACTGGCGGGCAGCGCGCGCACCAGCGCAGACAGGATCGCGCGGCGCACCGGCGCGGTGCGCGTCTGCGGCGGCAATTCGATGGTTGCCGCCAAATTGTGCGGCGCATCGGCGATGGCATTGGGGCTGAACACCAGCACATAGTTGAACCCGAACGAATCCCAGTCGATCCGCCGCAGCGAGGCAATCGTCGCGGTGCGTTCCACCCCCAGCAGCGCAATCGTCAGCCGGTCACCCGGATGGAGATCGAGCGCTTTGGCAAACCGTTCATCAACCGACACCAGCGGCGGCCCGGCATAGCCGCGCGGCCACCACGCCCCCGCCGTCAGCACATTGCCCGGCGGCACCGCATCGGCAAATGTCAGCCCGCGATCCCCGCGCAAGGCCCAGGCATCATCGCCAATCGTTTTCAGATCGGCCACCCGTGTCATCCGCCCCGCCGGGCCATAAGCCAGAATCGTGCCGCGCATCGCGGGCACGGTGCGGATCGCCGCACCGGGGGCCAGCCGGGCAACGCTCGCGCGCAAGGCCGCTTCGCTGCCGGTCGGCACATCGAGCACGAAATAGTCGGGCGCGCGCGCCGGTACGCGCCGCGCGATATTGCCATCGAGGCTGGTTTCAACCCCCGCCAGCACCACGAATGCCGCCAGCGCGAACCCCAGCGCCACCACCAGCGCCGGGGTCTGCGCGCCGGGGCGGTGCAGATTGGCCAGCGCCATACGCGCGATCATCCCGCGCGGGCGCGGCAGCGCCGCCGCCAGCCGCGTCAGCCCCCAGCCGAGCGCGCCCAATAGCGCAAACACCGCCGCCGCCCCGCCCAGAAACCCCAGCGCCAGCCACGGTTGTGCGGCGGGCAGCACCGCCAGCGCCACGATTCCCGCCAGCCCGCCCCCCACCGGCACCACCAGCGCGCGCCACAGCAGCGGCAAGGGCGCGATGGGCGCGCGCAACAGCGCCATCGCGGGCCAGGCTTTGGCGCGCACCAGCGGCGGCGCGGCGCATGTCAGCGCGATCAGCAGGCCGAACGCGGCCGCTTGCGCCAGCGCCGCCGGATCGACCACGACCCCCGCCGCCACCGGCAGCACGCCGCGCAACGCGAGCGCAATCAGCGGCGTGGCGATCAGCGCCAGCCCCAGCCCGAGCGCAATCGCCACCACGCTTGCCACCACGATCTGCAAACCGAACACGCGCGCAATGTCGCCGCTGGTCGCGCCGAGAATTTTCAGCGTGGCAATCGTACCGCTGCGCGCCTGCAAAAACCCGGTCACGCCATTGCCAATCCCGATCCCGGCAATCGCCAGCGCGGCCAACGCGACGAGCGCCAGAAACTGCCCCATGCGCGATACGAACCGGTCCAACCCCGGCGAAGCGCGATCCCGGTCGCGATACGTGAACCCCGATGCCGGAAACGCCGTCTTGAACGCGCTGATCGCCGTTTGCGGCACCGCGCCGGGGGGCATCTGCACGCGGTATTTCCACCGCGCCAACGTTCCGGCGGTAATCAGCCCGGTCTGATCGAGCGCAGCCGTGCCGATAATCACCGTCGGGCCAAAGGCAAAGCCTTCGCCCAGCCGGTCGGGTTCATCGGCGATCACCCCGCCCACCGTCAGGTCCGCGCCGCCGATGCGCAACCGATCCCCCGGCACCACCCCCAACCGGTCTGCCACCCCCGGCGCGATCCACGCGGTCAGCCCGGTTGGCGCGCCCGCGCGCCGCACCGTGCCACCGGGGCCGACCAGCGTGAACACACCATACAGCGGCCAGCGCGCGTCGACCGCTTTCAGCTCGACCGGTACCGCGCTGCCATCGCCGCCGCGCTTTTGTGCCATCGCCTGCAAGCGCACCCCGCCGGACACCGTGCCGAACCGCGCGATGGCGGCATATTCGCCCGCACTGGCGGGCCGCGCGGCGACGCTGAATTCGGCATCGCCGCCCAGCAATTGCGCGCCGCGCGCGGTCAATTCATGGTCGATCGCCCCGGTCAGCGTGCCAATCGCCGCCAAAGCCGCCGACCCCAGCACCAGACAGACCACCAGCAGACGCAGCCCGCCAAACCGCCAGTCCAGCCCGCGCCGCGCAATCCGCCACGCCATACGCCACGACAGCCGCGCGGTCATAATACCGGTTCGTCGGACACCAGACGCCCATCGGCCAGCCGCACCACGCGGCCACAGCGCCGTGCCAGCGCTTCATCGTGCGTCACCACGATCAGCGTCGCGCCAGCAGCGGTGGCGCGGGCAAACAGCAGATCAGCAATGGCCAGCCCGGTGGCATGGTCAAGATTGCCCGTCGGCTCATCGGCAAACAGCAGCGCCGGGGCGGTGACCAGCGCGCGCGCCACGCCGACCCGTTGCTGTTCGCCGCCCGACAGTTGCGCGGGATAATGGTTCAGCCGGTGCCCAAGCCCGACCGCGACCAGTTCCGCCCGCGCGCGCGCCTCTGCCCCGGCGATCCCCGCCAGATCGAGCGGCGTGGCCACGTTTTCGAGCGCGGTCATCGTCGGCAGCAGATGAAACGCCTGCAACACGATGCCGATACGGCCACGCCGCGCGCTGGCCAGCCCGTCTTCATCGAGCGCCGCAAAATCTTGCCCCGCCACCGTCAAACTGCCGCTGGTGGCGCGTTCCAACCCCGACAAAACCGCCAGCAGCGATGATTTGCCCGACCCCGAAGGCCCCAGCAACGCCACGGTTTCGCCCGCGGCAATCGTCAGATCGATCCCGTCGAGCACGGTTACCGGCGCGGCTTTACCCAGCACGAGGCGAAGATCGCGGGCGATGATAATGGCGGGGGTGCTTGTCACGCGCTATCCGTGACATAGATAGGGGATGGCCCGCAAGGCCCCCGTTGGATCGGTGCACCATCGCGCGCGCCGGTCTGGAAAGGATTACCGTTGCGCATCACCGGACCCACGCTCGCCGCGCTGCTGCTGATCGCACTGGGAGGCTGTTCGCGCGCGCCGCAGAGCACATCGGGTGACAGCCCCGATGCCACGCTGGTCGGCAGCGCGCCAGGGGCGACAACGCCCACCCGGCCACGCGCGCCGGTACCTGCCAATGCCCCAGTGGTGCTGGCATTTGGCGACAGCCTTTATGCCGGATATCGGCTCGACCCCAACGACAGCTATCCCGCGCAACTCGAAGCCGCGCTCAATGCCGCCGGGGTGCCCGCGCGGGTGGTCAATGCCGGGGTGTCGGGCGATACCACCGCTGCGGCGCGCGCGCGGTTGGCGTTCACGCTCGACAATCAGCCGGTCAAGCCGGTGCTGGTGCTGGTCGGGCTGGGCGGCAACGACATGTTGCGCGGCCTGTCGCCAGAGCAAACCCGCGCCAATCTCGAAGCGATCATGACCGCAATCGAAGCGCGCCATATCGCAGTAATGCTGACCGGAATGCTTGCCGCGCCCAACCTTGGCCCCGACTATTCGCTTGCGTTCAACCCGATCTGGCCGCAACTGGCAAAGGCGCACCACGCGCCGCTCGTGCCGTTTTTCATGGCCTCGGTGATCGGCCAGCCCGCGCTGATGCTGGACGATCACATCCACCCCAACCGCGACGGCGTCGCCGCCATCGTCAAAGCCACCGCCCCCACCGTCGCCGCCGCCCTGACCGCCGCGCAACGCGAACACATACCCGGCTAGAGCGGAATGCGATTAGATTGAATCGCATCACGCTCTAGAGTCTTTGTTTTCGCGTGATTTATTGCAAAAAAACCGGTACCCACTTTTTTGCATCACGCTCTAAAATCCCCAGAAGCCCTCCTGCAAGGCAAGGGCATTGGTGGCCGCGCGCACGCGCAGTACGGCGGGGGTGCAGGCGCTGCGGCAGCAGGCGATGTAGCGGGCGGCGGTATTGGCCCAGATGGTGGGGCGGCTGGCGGCATAAGCGCGGCGGCCCATCGCCAGCCGCGCGGGTTCATCGCGCAACAGCGCGGCGACTGCGCTGCCCAGCCGCTGCGGATCGCCAAATGGCACCAATACGCCGCTGCCATCGGCCAGCAATTCGGCGGCGTGCCAGTACCGCGTTGAAACCACCGGGCGGCCCAGCCCATGGGCATAAGCCAGCGTGCCCGAAGTCAGTTGCGCGGCGTGGGGATATGGCGTGACATAGACATCGCATGCGGCAATCTGTTCAAGCAATTCGGGCCGGTCGACAAAGCGGTTGATGAACCGCACATGCCCTGCCAGCCCGAGTTCGTGCACCCGCGCGATCAGGCTGTCGCGATAGGCCTCGCCGCTGTCGCGCAGCAAGTGCGGGTGCGTCGCGCCCATCAGCACATAGACCGCAGCGGGCGACGCATGCAAAATTGCTGGCATGGCTTCGATCATCGCTTCGATGCCTTTGTTCGGACCGATCAGGCCGAATGTCAGGATCACGGCGTGGTCGGTCAGCCCCAGCCGCCGCTTGGCCGCGTCGCTGGGCGCAAACGGGGCATCGGGAATACCGTGCGGGATCACCGCAATGCGCGCGGGATCGGCGCGATAGGTTTCGATCAGAATATCACGGCCTTTGGCGGCCATGACGATCACCCGCGCCGATGCGGCCAAGATCGCGTCCATCACGCGGCGTTGTGCCGCGCTGGGCCTATCGAGCACGGTATGCAGCGTGGTCACCAACGGCACGGTCAGCGCGTCGATCAGGCCGAGCAGCCAGTCCCCTGCCTCTCCGCCATAAATGCCGAATTCGTGTTGCAGGCACACGACGTCAAAACCTTGCGCATTGATCCGCGCCGCGGCCGCCGGATAAGCGGCGGGATCGTCCTGATCGATCACCAGCCTGACGGCGCGCGGCCAGCGGTAATCGCCGCCGGGATCGCGCATTGCGATAATCGCGCTATCGACCACATCGGGCTGTGCGCCCACCGCGCGTTCCAGATCGCTGGTAAAAGTGGCAATTCCGCACCGCCGGGGCAGGGCATTGCCGATAAAGGCGATCCGCAAGGGTGCGGTCGCGCGCTTACCCAAGGGCCAGACGGGTATCGGGGCCAGCCGCTGGACCTGCCCGGTCATCGGGGCGATCGCTGCGCGATGCGCGCAATCCCCGCATCGACCCGGTGCTGGAACCGCGCAATATGCTGCGCGCAACGGTCAGCGAGCGACTGGTGGCGATGCTGCGTGGCCGGGTCAAGCGACCCGGCGGCCCGCATCAGCGCCCGCTGCTGGATGCAATAGACGTGATTGAGATCCATAGTCTGATCCTGCCCTTAGAGCACGATGCGATAAGAAAGAATCGCACCATGCTCTAGGAATCTTTGTTTTCGCATGATTTTTTGCGAGCCGTAGGCCACCGAAGGTAAAAACCGGTGCCCACTTTTTCGCATCATGCTCTAGGGTGCTGAACGTCATGCGCCCGCGATCAATGCGGATGGATGCGCGTGATCTTGGTCCCTTGCAGCGTCAGATCGGCCATCAGGCCCTTTTGGTTGAAGGGAAAGGCATAGACATCTTTGGTCAGCGTGGTGCTGTTGGCTTCTGCCCCGGCACCTTCGTTGATGATCGCCACGCTCGGGCCGGTACCCACCGCAAACCCGCCGCTCTTGCGCAAATATCGCAAGCTCGAATCGTTCATAAAGAACACCGCGTAGCTGAATTTCTGCGCGCCGATCTGCAAACCCCACGTGCCGCCGGACAGATTGTAGAAGCCCGCCGGCCGTCCGTCGATGAACAGCACGCCGTTGCCGCTTTCCCCGCCGAACACCAGCCCGGCCTTAATCATCGAGGGAAACACCAGTACCGCGCGGGCGGCATGGGCAAACCGGCGCGAACGCGGCTCGGTCCGATCAAGCTCGTGCAGCGCGGCACGCCCTTCGGCGGTGATCTGCGCGGGCGATCGCGCCGCTGCCGGTGCGGCGGGCGCAAAAATGGCGACGGCCGCGAGCGTTGCGGCGGCGAACAGGCGTTGGGTGAAGGGCATGATGATGAACTCCGGTTGCGGCACGGGCAGATCAGCGCGCCGCTGATTTTCGAAGCCGATGTGTAGAGTGCGCTGTCGGGGCGACCCACCCCCGGAATCTACGCAAGCGCTGCACCGCGATGGCGACCCTTGTAATGGCAGATCAGCCGCGGGGGTTGCCACGCTGCGGGGGCGGTGTATGCCGCTCCACATCCCCCGATGATTGCATCGCCAGCGCCGTGGCCGCTGTGGCCGCCGCCCTCCATGAAAGCTTGCCCTGATGCTCATTCGCGCCGGATACGACATTGCCTTTGCCGCGCCGCAAGCCGTGCCGATGCTCGCCAATTTGAGCGTCCATGCTTCACGCAACAAGGATTTGCGCACCGCGCAGCGGCTGTTCACCACCCCCGATGTGCCGCTCTATGATTTTGTCGATGCATTCGGCAATATTTGCACCCGTCTGACGATGCCTGCCGGGGGCATTACCATTTCGTGCGGGTTTGTGATCGAAGATCCGTTCGTGCCCGATCTGGTCGATCCTGCGGCGCGGCAAGTGGCGCTGGCCGATCTGCCCGATGATGTGCTGCAATTTCTGCTCGCCAGCCGCTATTGCGAAACCGACCGGCTGACCGATGTGGCGTGGAACGTGTTTGGGCATGTGCCGCAAGGCTGGGCGTTGGTGCAGGCCATCGTCGGCTATGTGCATCACCATATCGCATTCGATTATCAGGCGGCGCGCCCGACCAAAACCGCGTGGGATGTCTGGCACGAACGCGTCGGGGTGTGCCGCGATTATGCGCATCTGGCGATTGCGCTGTGCCGCTGCATGAACATTCCGGCGCGCTATTGCACTGGCTATCTGGGCGATATGGACTTGCCCGCGCTCGTCGGCGCGATGGATTTTTCGGCCTGGTTCGAAGTCTGGCTCGAAGGGCGCTGGTATGTGTTCGACGCGCGGCATAACTATCCGCGCGCCGGGCGCGTGCTGATGGCGCGCGGGCGCGATGCCGCCGATGCGGCGCTGACCACCACGTTTGGCCCGGTGACGCTGACGCGGTTCGATATCTATACCGATGAAGACCGGCTGATTTAACCCGCGCGAATTGATGCGGGGAACCGGCGAATCGGTGGTATTGACGGAGATAGCGCGAAGATGCGGGTCTGATCGCCACGTACAGAAAGCTTCAAGGCATGGCCAAATCGCAAAAACGCAGCAACCGCGAAGTGCGCAAGCCCAAGGCTGCACCGGCCAAGACCAGCCAGGCGCTGCCGCCGCGTGAAAGCGCCTCTGCGGTGCAAGCCGCGATGCGCCCGAAAGGCAAGCTTTAGGGCGATTTCGCCATGGCGGCAGTGCCCGCCGGTGCGTTCGACCATTTTGTTGCAATGTGCGATGATACCGGGCTGTTTCAGCACGCCATCTTGGGTGTGCCCGACCGGCATCACGGCTATTGCGTCGATGACAATGCGCGCGCCTTGCTGTTGTGTTGCCATATCGGCGATCATGGCCATGGCGCGCTGGCGCGGCGGCTGGCCCCCCGCTTTGCCGCCTTTGTACAGCACGCGTGGAACCCTGATTGCGCGCGGTTCCGCAATTTCATGGGGTATGACCGCCGCTGGCTAGAACCGCAAGGATCGCAGGACAGCCACGGGCGGACGCTGTGGGCGCTGGGCGAATGTGCCGCGCGCGCCGATGATCCGCTGCTGGCACAATGGGCCGCGCGACTGTTCGCGCAAGCGCTGCACGTGGTGAGCGCATTTGCCTCGCCACGCGCGCTGGCTTTCACGCTGATCGGGCTGAATGGCTATTGCCCCGCTCAACCGCAAGACCGCGAAGCGGCGCGGCTGCGGCTGGTGCTGGCCACGCGGGTGCACGAGCAATTGGCCGACTATGCCAGCGCCGATTGGCACTGGTTCGAAGACCGGTTGAGCTATGATAATGCGCGGCTGTGCGAGGCCTTGATCGTGTCGGGCGAAGGTTTGGGCTTGCGCGCCATGACGCAGGCTGGCCTGACCGCACTGCGCTGGCTGTTGACGATGCAAACCGCGCCGGAGGGGCATTTTCGCCCGGTCGGCAGCGCGGGATTTCTGGCTGGATCGCGCGAGAGCCCGGCTGCTTTCGATCAGCAACCGGTCGATGCTTGGGCCACGATTGCCGCCTGCCACGCGGCGATGGTCGCCGATCCGGCAGCGGAATGGCAAAAGGCTGCAGCCCGCGCTTTTGCGTGGTTTGGCGGGGCCAACGATCTGGGTCTGCCGCTGGCCGATCACGCCACCGGATCGTGCCGCGATGGCTTGCACCCCGACCGCGCCAACGAAAATCGCGGGGCCGAATCCGTGCTGTCATACCTCTTGTCGCTGACCGACATGCGACGGCTGGCGCGGCTGACGCCCGCGCTCACCACAGCAATTTAAGGCCACTATGCCCAAAGACGCATTTTTCAACCGCCAGGCGCTGCATTTGCGCCCCGATCCTTCGCGCGTGGTGGTGCGCCCGTTTCGCCCCTCGCTCGAACCGCGCGATTACAACCAGTTGGACAAGACCCGTGCCGACCATCTGGTCGAACGGCTGCTCGCGCTTCCGCCCGCCGAAGTGACCGCACTGCTGGCTGCGACGCTGGAAAACTTTGATGATCGCCACCGCAATTTGCTCGCAACATTTGCCCAGCGCGCCAGCGAAATGGAGCCGGCCTTTTCCAGCCATGCGGCGTTTTCACCCGAACAGCGGCTGCTGATCGGGGCCTATTTCCTGCACGAATACAGCTTTGAGGCGGCGGCGCTGTTCAACCCGAGCATTGTCCGGCACCCCGACCAGACCGGGGTGGCAGCAGGCGCGTTGCGGTTCGTGCTGTCGCTGCGCGCGGTGGGCGAAGGGCACGTATCATCGCTGACATTCCGGTCGGGCGTGATCGGTCATGATGGCACGATCACCGTCGATCCGCCCAAGCGGCTGGCGGCCTTGCCGGGCGTGACCGCGCGGGTCGGGGATCGGGTCGATATCGGTTTTACCCCTGAAAGCGATATTACCGAGCGGGTGATCTTTCCGATTACCGAAGCGCAATCGAACGGGATCGAAGACGCGCGCTTCGTGGCGTTCGAAGATCGCGGAGAGATTACCTATTATGCGACGTATACTGCCTATAACGGGCGCGCGATCCGCTCCGAACTGATCGAAACGCGCGATTTCCTGAACTTTCGCATGATTCCGTTAAAGGGCTCGGCGGCGCGCAACAAAGGCATGGCGCTGTTTCCGCGCAAAATCGGCGGGCGTTATGCGATGATCACGCGCCACGACAACGAAGGCCTGCATCTGGCCTATTCGGATGACCTGTACGAATGGGGCCTCGGCAAACCGCTGATGAAACCCGAATATCCGTGGGAATTCGTGCAGATTGGCAATTGCGGATCGCCGATTGAACTCGATCAGGGCTGGCTGATGTTTACCCACGGCGTCGGCCCGGTGCGCCACTACGCCATTGGTGCGGTGCTGATGGACAAGTCCGATCCCACGCGCGTGATCGGGCGCGCGCGGCTGCCGCTGGTTCAGCCCGAAGCGTCCGAACGCGAAGGCTATGTGCCCAATGTGGTCTATTCGTGCGGGGCAATCCGCTGTGGCGACCGCATCATCCTGCCTTATGCCATTTCCGACACGTTTTCGACATTCACCACCGTCACGATCACGCGGCTGCTGGCGATCTTGCAAGACGGTTGGGCGTCATAACCCCGTCTCGCCAATCGGGCGAAACACCACCACGATCACCAGATTGTCGCCCGACGGCGCGGGCGGGGGTTGCAACAGTGCAAACCCGGCGGCGTCGGGACAGTGCCACAAGTGCTCGGTCAGCGCGGTTATTCCGTCGAATTGCGGCATTACGGTGCTTTCGCGCGCATGGCTGTCGTGCCGCGCGCTCAGATATTCGCTCGCCGGCAGCGCGCTGATCGACCGCACTTCGACATAGCGGGCCAGCGCGCCGAACGGCACCGCAGCGGCATAGCGCGCAGGCCCGACCGGAATGCACAGCGCGCAAAATCCGTCGTGCGTCGGGCGAACGGGCAGCGCAATGCGCGTGGCTTCGTGCGCATCGCTCAAGATTACCGGAATTTGCGCGACTTCGCTGGCAAAATCGGCGGCGGTCAGCGGCATGTGAAACCGCGCGGTGGCAAAATGGGTCAGCCGCGTCGCCAGCCCTTCGTTCGTCAGTTCAGCGGGCAAAAACATCCGCCGCACGCCCTTTTGATAGAACAGCCCTTGTTGCAGCAATCCGTGCCGCGCGATGGCGGGATCGAACAGCGGCAGCGTTTCGGCGGTGCCAAGGTTCACATCGTGTTCGAACGCGGCAACCACCTCCAGCTCTTCGGGCAGCGGCAGAAACATCAGCCGCATCAGCGTCGCTGCATTGGACGCGCGCCAGTGGCCAAGCGCATCGGGCGTCGCGGCGCGCGTGATATGCGCGCAGGCCGCCTCGGCAAAGCGCAGGCAGCCCGCTTGTACCGCTTCGCGCACCGCGCTTTGCCGCACGCTGATCGCGTTCGCATCGCGCAACGGCTGGCCAGCTTCGTCATAATCGATCACCGAGCCTTGCGCCGCAGTCGCCAATTGTTCGAGCAGCGCGACATTGGCGGTCATCGCGTTAAGCGCGACATGGTCGTAATGATCCTGACCCAGATATCCGCGCTTGTCGCACCCGCTGACCTGCAATTCGCGCAAAATCACATAGCGCCCGGCGACATGCACCCCCAGCGCGCGCGTGAGCAGCGCGTCGATCAGCGATTGCACCGATCCATTATAGCCCAGATCGATCAGCATCAGCGTATCGCCCGGCTCGGGGCGCACCGCCGCGCGCACGTGCGCCACCAGCCGGTCGGCCAAGGCTTGCGCGGCTTTCACGATAGGCCGGCGGTTGGCGGGCACTTGGCACCAGCCATAGAGCGCGCGCCAGCCTTGATCCGTGTCGCACCCGCCGCACAGCTGCGCAATCAGCGCGTCGGGCAGGCGCAAGTGCCGCGCCAGGATCGCCGGATCGATCCCGCGGTTATCCTCCAGATGGCGCAGAATCAGCGTATCGGTGGCAAATGTCGCGAATGTTGCGGTCAACCGGCTGATTTCAACCGGCGCGACCGATGCGGCGGCACCCCCGGCTTGGTGCATCCGCATCGGCAAAAACCCGTCGCGCATCAAAAACAGCCAGTGCACCGTGCCGCCGTGCGCCGCCTGCAAGGCTTGCGCTTCGGCGCGCAACCACTGGTCAAACCCAAACAGCACCGGGCCAAGCGTGGAAAATCCAAACACGTGCGCGCCTTCGTCCAGCCCCGGCGCATAGAAAGCGAGCGCCGCGCGGTGCGGTTGCGGTACGTGCAGGCCGCGCGTGCGATGTCCGTCGATCAGTGCGGCAACCGCGCTTTCCAGCCGCAACTGTTGCGCCACCCGCGCGGTAAACTGCACCAAGTGCAGCGTGTTGACCCCGAACGGGGCGACACCATCGACATCGGCGGCGCGGTTGTCGCCGATATGCAAGACTTCGCCGGGCCGCGCCTTGATCCGCGCCAGCACTTCGCCATAAAGCCCGGCGGCTTTGGGTTTGCCGAATGTCGATGAACAGAACACCCGGTCGATCAGCGCGGCAACATCGGCCCCGGCCGCGCGCGCGATCAGATCGTGCAACTGGCGCGGATTGAGATAGGTATCCGACACCACGATGACATGCAGCCCGCGCCGCCGCGCCTCACGCATCAGCGCGATAGTCGGGGCAAATCCATAGCAATACGCGGCTTCGGCGGCGAGTTCGGCCGCAATCGCACGGGTGCGGTCGGCATCGCGCGCATTGGGCATGATCGCGCGATAGATCGCGTCAATCCCCACATCGCCCGCCCCGCGCGCGGCACGCGCGGCGTGGCGCGCGCGCTGTTCGCCATGTACCCGCTGATAGGGGGTCAGATCGGGCAAAGCCCCGAACACATCGGTCGGCGCATGGCTGTCGCGCCACAGCAGCGTGTCAAAGCAATCGAGGCTCAACACTTTGATGCCGGAAAACCAGTCGAGCACGCCGGGCAATTGATCGGGCCGGCACGCGTCGGGTGCCCGAACCGCAATCGGTGGCACCACGGCATGGGCATGGCCATTGCGGAGCAGCATGGGCGCGTTCATCGGCAGGCTTTCCCCCGGCAGCAGTCATCGTGTCCACGTCCCTACCGCACCTATGGTAAACCGGCGCAGTGCTCTGGCCTTGCGGACATTGCGTAGCGGGAGCGCCACCATCCTAGCTCCTCCCCCATTGGGGGAGGAGCTAGCGTGTACTCCGTGGGGGGGAATTACGCCGCGCGGGTGCCGGGTGCGCGCCGGGTTTCGGGAAAGGCGCGGTCGACGGCGGCGGCCAGCGCGGCGCTGGCGATGCTGTGCAGCGCGGGGGGCAGATCGGCGATCACTCCGGGGCCGACAACCGAGTCTTTGTCGGGGTGCGCGGCAAGGTCGATCAAGCCGCCGCTGACCGGCTTGCCCGTGGCGGGCGCGAAAAACGCCGAGACCAGCGGGCGGTCGGGGGCATGGGGGTTTTGCCCGACCACGACAGCAAGCCGCCCCGAAGCCAATTCGACCACCGATCCGGTTGGCCAACTGCCAACTGCGGCGGCAAACAGCGTGAGCAGACCGGGGTCGAACCGGCCCTGATCGGCCTGCATCGCGCGCAAGGCTTCGCCCGCATCGAGCGCAGGCTTTCCATCGCCGCCGGTTGCAAGCAAGTCATAGGCATCGCAGATTGCGGCCATGCGGCCCAATGTGCTCAATCCGTTGCCGCCAGTGCCATGCGGCCAGCCGGTGCCGTCAAACCGTTCGTGATGTTCAAGGCAGGCTCGCGCGATATTGTCGGATAGCTTGCTGCGCAAGATGAACGCGTGGCCCAGCGGAACGTGGCTGCGCCAGACTTCGGTCGGCAGATCGCGCAAATTGCCCGCATCTTCGGGCAGGCGCGCAAACCCCGAATCGAGCAGCAGCCCGGCCAGCCCCGCCGCGCGCACATCGTCGGGCGGCAGGCGCATTGTGCGCGCGAGCGCGATCATCAGCGCGCTGGTGGCGAGCGCGTGGCGATAGATATCTTCGCTATCACGGCGAAACCGCATCAGCCCGTTAAAGGCAAAGGGATTGGTCTGCACCGATTCGATGATCGAATCGATCACCGGGCTGACCGCGGCTGCGGCAATCGCTTTGCCCAGCCGCATTTCGAGAAACACTTTGGTCACCACTTTCAACCCGCGCTGCGCCACGCCTTGCGCTTTGCCAAAGCCGGGTGGTGATTCGACCGGGGCTGGGGTTGCCGCACGGATTGGCGGCGGCGGGGGCGCGGGTATCGGTGCGGGTGCGCGCGCCGGTTGCGGCGCACGCGGCGCATCGGCGCGGCGCACCCGCGATGGGGGCGGCGCATCGGGGTCAAGCCCCAGTTCGGTGTCGATGATTACCCCGGGAACTTGGCTTGCGTGCAACTGTTCCAGCCGTTCGGGATCGGTCAGCAAGAACCGTGCGCTCCAGAACGGGTGGGTAAACCAGTTGCCTTCGAGCTTGTGGATGTACATGCCGAGCACGACATCGGAAGGTTCGATCCGCTTGAGCATGGGGCCTCGTTCTGCGCTGATTGGGGGTTGGGGGCTGGTGCGGGTTCGTTCGTATCGTGCCAGCGCCGGATGAATCCTGCTTCATTGCGCGATCAGGACAATTGCCTATCGCAATCGGATCGTGACGGGTTGACAAGCGCCACCGCGCGCGGAAAACCTGCCGCGCATGACCATGACGATAGAACCCTTAACCCCGGCAATCGGCGCGATTGTGTCCGGGGTCGATCTGGCACAGCCGCTGACCGATGAGGCATTCGCGACACTGGCGGAGGCGCTGCTCGATCGGCAGGTGCTGTTCTTGCGCGATCAGGTGCTAACCGAGGTGCAACACCGCGACTTTGCCGCGCGGCTCGGCCCGTTGCATATTCATCCGATCTATCCGCGCTCTGCCGATGTGCCCGAAATCATGCTGCTCGATACCGCGCTCAACGATTTGCGCGACAATGCACTGTGGCACAGCGATGTCAGCTTTCTGGAACGGCCCTCACTGGGCGCGGTGCTGCTGGCGCGGACAATTCCCCCGCTTGGCGGCGATACATTGTGGGCAAGCGCGGCTGCGGCTTATGACGCGCTGCCCGCCACGTTGCAGGCCTATCTGGCGACCCTATCGGCGACGCACGACATCGCCAAATCGTTCCCCGCCGACCGGTTCGATGCCGACACGCTGGCAGCGGCCAAGCGCAACAATCCCCCAGTGGTGCATCCGGTGATCCGCACCCACCCGGCCACCGGCAGAAAAGTGATCTTTGTCAGCGAAGGCTTTACCACCGGGATCGTCGGCATGGAGCCGACAATGGCCGATCCTTTGCTGGCGATGCTCTATACCCATTTCACCCGGCCCGAATTCACCGTGCGGTGGAAATGGCGCGCAGGCGATGTCGCGATCTGGGACAACCGCAGCACGCAGCATTACGCGACCTATGACTATGGCGCTGCCCACCGCGTGATGAACCGCGCCACGATCATGGGTGACCGCCCGGTCTGACGCGCGGCCCCGTTCAGATCGGAGTTCAAATCGGGAAATGCCCCGGCTGGGTTTCCACGGTAATCCAGCGCAGTTCGGTAAAGCTGTCGATTCCGGCTTTGCCGCCAAACCGGCCATAGCCCGATGCGCCTACGCCGCCGAATGGCATTTGCGCTTCGTCGTGTACGGTCGGGCCGTTGACATGGCAGATACCGCTGCGGATCTGGCGCGCCACAGTCAGCCCGCGGGCGGTATCGCGGGTAAACACGGCGGCTGACAGGCCATAGTCGCTGTCGTTGGCCAGCGTGATCGCGTGCGCCTGATCGCGCGCGCGGATGATGGCGACCACCGGGCCAAAGCTTTCTTCGCGATAGAGCCGCATCGCCGCAGTCACGCCATCGATGACATGCGCGGGCATCAGCACATTGGCCGTGGTTGGCCCGCCGTTGCGCAAAGTCGCGCCTTTGGCGAGCGCGTCGGCGATCAGCGCTTCGCAATGCGCCACGGTTTTGGCATCGACCACCGCGCCCAGCGGGGTTGTGCCCTCGCGCGGATCACCCACCGCGAGTGTGGCGACTTTGGCGGCGAAGCGCTCGGCAAAGGCATCGGCCACGGCATCGACAACGATGATCCGCTCGGTGCTCATGCAGATCTGGCCTTGGTTCATGAATGCGCCGAATGCCGCCGCCTTGACCGCTTCATCCAGATCGGCATCGTCGAGCACGATCAGCGGGGCTTTGCCACCGAGTTCGAGCAAGCAGGGTTTCAGGTGTTGCGCGGCGCGCGTGGCGATAATCCGGCCCACTGCGGTCGATCCGGTAAAGTTGATCCGCCGCACTTCGGGCGCATCGATCAACGCGCCGACGACTTCGGCGGCATCAGCGGGCGCATTGGTCACGACTTGCACCACGCCTTCGGGAAAGCCCGCTTCGGCAAAAGCTTCGACGATCAGCGCATGGGTGCGCGGGCACAGCTCGCTGGCTTTGAGGATGACCGCATTGCCGCAGGCCAGCGGCACTGCGATGGCGCGCACCCCAAGGATAATCGGCGCATTCCACGGCGCGATGCCCAGAATCACCCCGACCGGTTCGCGCAAGGCCATGGCGAGGCAGCCCGGCTTGTCCGACGGAATCACTTCGCCCGTGATCTGCGTGGTCAGCGCCGCCGCCTCGCGCACCATGCTGGCGGCCAGCCCGAGGTTGAACAGCGCCCAGCCGCGCGTTGCGCCCACTTCACCCATCATCGCGGCAACGAACGCTTCGGCGCGCGCTTCGAGCGCGGCGGCGGCCTTGACCAGCACGGCGCGGCGCGCATTGGGGCCAAGCGCACCCCACGCAGGCTGCGCGGCGGCGGCGCGCGCGGCGAGCGCGGGCATCTCGGCGGGCTGCATCGCCGGCGCGGCCGAGGCTACCGCGCCGGTAATCGGGTTTGACCGGGTAAATTCCATCGCAACACACTCCCGCTGATTATTGATATGGCTAATAGCATAATGCGGCTGGCGCGCAATCACCCGTCTGCCATCGCCGCATAGAGCGCAAACGGATCGAGCACGGCGCGCCCCAGTGCCGCTTCGAACGCGGCTTGTGACGAAGCTTCGGCATACGACGCCTGCGCCTCGCCCGCCAGATTCGACTGGAAGATCCCCGCCGCGCTCACGGGAAGAAAATCCTCATAGGTGATCGGCAGACCATCACGAACAAAGATCAGGCCTTCGCGCACCAGTGTCGGCAAGTCGTCGGGAAACGCGGCGAAAGCGCGGGTCAAGCGGTCGGAATAGGGTGCGGTACGATCCCCCGACCGGGCTTGCGCGAGCAAACGGTCGTACAGCGCGCGGCCCTTGGGCGTCAGCGCCGCGCCGCGTTGCTCGATCTCGCCAAACCGGGCGGTATGTTCGCCGGGCGCAGTGTCGTGCGCTCCGACAAAGCGCACCGGTTCGGTCAGCGCGGTAAAACTCGTCTGGCGCAGCAGGATCGGCACCGCGCGCCGCGGCGGCCCTTCGATTTCGGCTTTGGCGGGGATACCACGCGCACGCATCGCGCCTTGCGCCGCATCGATGTTCACCGTGCGCGGGGTCAGGTGATTGATATGCGGGCCTTTGAACGCGACAATATCGGCAATCAGCCGGTGCGCCGAAGCCAGCCGGTGGTATGTCGCGGCATCAACCCGGGCATCGCGGTGCCAACGAAACGTTTCGAGTAGCGCCGCGACAAAGCCATCGGCATCGCCAGCGGTCAGCCCGCCATCGGCTTCAGCTTGCGCGATCAGGTGCAGCGCCGTGTCGGAAAAAATCGCGCGCTGCGACAGAATTGCTGCGACTTCAGCGCGCAACGCGGCGTCGTCGATCAATTCGGGGCGCAGCAGCGAGCAGAACACGCGGAACGGATTGGCGGCCAGCGCCGCCTCGGTCACCGGGCGAAACGCGGTCGAATGGACTGGCACGCCCGCCGGGGACAAGTCGTAATACCCGACCGGCTCCATCCCCATCACGGCAAAAGCGCGCGCCATCATCGCCAGTTCTGCCGGAGTGCCGAGCCGGATTGCGCCATGGCGTTCAACCGCAAGGCGCGGTTCGGCGGCACCCGCCGCGCGCGCGTTGACCTGCGCCACGATGGCCAGCAAATCGGCATAGAGCGGCACTTCAGCGCGATACATCGCCGACAACGCGGCGCAAAACCGCGCGCGGATCACATCGGGCGCAATCAGGGTGGTCATCGTCAACGATCCTGTCACTTGCCGCAGCCCCTCCAGCCATGGCACAAGCCGCGCGATCCCGCGACCCCATGACAAGGTAAGCTGATGGCTGACGTGCTGCAATCGTTCGATCCCGCCACCGGGGCGCTGGTGTGGCAGGGCGCGCCCACCGATGCGGCCACCGTTTCCGCCGCAGTGGAGCGCGCGCGCGCCGCCGCGCCCGGCTGGGCGCGTCTGCCGCTCAACCGGCGGATCGCGTTGGCACATGCCTTTGCCGGGGTGCTGGCCGACCGGCGCGATGATCTGGCTTGGCTGATCTGCCGCGAAACCGGCAAATTGCTGTGGGAAGCGCAGACCGAAGTTGCCGCGATGATCGGCAAAGTCGCCATCGCCATCCGCGCGCAGGCCGAGCGCGCGGGCACCAGCGATTCGCCGCAACCGTTTGGCCGCGCGGTCTTGCGCCACCATCCGCACGGGGTCATGGCGGTGTTGGGCCCGTACAATTTTCCCGGCCATTTGCCCAATGGCCATATCGTTCCCGCGCTGATCGCGGGCAATGCGGTGGTGTTCAAACCGTCCGAACTGACCCCGGCGGTGGGCGCGGCGATGGTCGATGCCTGGCACACAGCGGGTCTGCCCGCCGATGTGCTCCAGATCGTGCAAGGCGGGCGCGATACCGGTGCGGCGCTGATCGCCAGCGATATCGACGGCTTGCTGTTTACCGGCTCCGCCGCTGCCGGGCGGCACTTTCGCCACGCGCTGATCGACCGGCCGGGGGTGATTCTGGCGCTCGAACTGGGCGGCAACAATCCGCTGGTGGTGTGGGATGATCGCACCGATCCGGCGATTCTGGCCAATCTGGTGGTGCATTCGGCGTTCGTTTCGACCGGGCAGCGCTGTTCGTGCGCGCGGCGGCTGATCGTGCCCGATGGCCCGGCTGGCGACGCGCTGATCGCGGCGCTGGCCGATCTGGCAGCGCGGCTGCCGATTGGCGCGGGCGACGATCAGGCATTCATGGGCCCGCTGATTTCGCCGCAAGCCGCGCAAACGGCGCGCGCGGCGCTGTCCGGGCTGATTGCGGGCGGTGCGCAGGTGGTGCTGGATCGCAGCCGGGTGGCGGGCCGGGGCGATGCGTTTTTTGGCCCGGTGCTGATCGATGTCACGGGCATGGCGGTGGCGGATGCAGAAATTTTCGCGCCCGTGCTGCAAATCGTGCGGGTGGCGGATTTTTCCGCAGCGATCGCTGCCGCCAATGCCACGGCGTTTGGCCTCAGCGCCGGGTTGCTCGCCGCCGATCCCGCGCTGTGGGACCGCTTTATCGCCGAAATCCGCGCCGGGGTGGTCAACTGGAACCGCCCGACCACCGGCGCGGCATCGTCCGCACCGTTCGGCGGGCTGGGCGAATCGGGCAACCACCGGCCCAGCGCCTATTACGCGGCGGACTATTGCGCCTATCCCGTTGCCAGTTTCGAGGCCCCGGTGCTCGCCGCGCTGTCAGTGCCGGGGCTTTAGCCTCGTCGCATTGCCTTTGCGCAGCGGGGGGCCGCCTGCGCCGCGCCCGCGTCCATTGGCATTGTCGCGCGCCGGGTGCGGGCCGCTGGGCGGCTCTGCCGAAGCTTCGATAGTGATGCCGCTTTCGTCTTCGGCACCGGGGATCAAAGTGCGTTTGAGCGCAGCGCGGAATTTGGCTTCGACCGCGCGCGGCACCTGAAAATAGGTTTCATTTGCCGCGATGCGGATTGCGCCGATTTCATTGCGGGTAATATGGCCACGTCGGCACAGCAAAGGCAGAATCCAGCGCGGATCGGCGTTTTGCCGCCGGCCAATATCCATGCGGAACCACGCGACATCGTCAAACCCGGCGCGGCGCTCGGGCCGGTTGCCGCCTTCGATTGGCGCGGCTTCGATCAGTTCTTCGGGTTCGGGGGTGCCGCGTCGGCGCGCGTGGATCAGCGCCACCGCGACATCGACCGGGCTGAGCGTTTCCAGAATGCGTTCGGCGATGGCGCGGTCGGCGTCGCTGGCTTCGACCGGTTGCAGCAAGTCGGCCAGCAGGCGTTCGCGGTCACGGTCGCGGATCGCTTCGGGCGACGGCACCGGCACCCAACTGGCGCTGACGCGCGCATCGCGCAACATGCCTTCGACCCGGCGGCGGCGCGGATAGGGTACCACCAGCACGGCAATGCCTTTGCGCCCGGCGCGGCCCGTCCGGCCCGACCGATGCTGCAACACTTCGGCATCGCGCGGCACTTCGACATGGATGACAAGGCTGAGCGAGGGAATATCGATCCCGCGCGCGGCAACATCGGTCGCCACGCAAATCCGCGCACGGCCATCGCGCAAGGCTTGCAATGCATTGTTGCGTTCGGACTGGCTGTGTTCGCCCGACAGCGCGACAGCGGCAAAGCCGCGCTCGATCAGCGAGGCGTGCAAATGGCGCACATTGTCGCGCGTGGCGCAAAACAGGATCGCGGTTTCGGCTTCGTGAAACCGCACCAGATTGATCACCGCGTTTTCGATATCGGCGGGCGAGACAGCCACCGCCTGATAGTCGATATCGCCGTGCCCGGAATTGTCGCCCACCGTCGATATGCGCAAGGCATCGCGCTGATAGCGCCGTGCCAGCGCGACAATCGGCTTGGGCATCGTGGCGGAAAACAGCAGCGTGCTGCGCTCTGCCGGGGTCGCTTCAAGGATTTCTTCGAGATCTTCGCGAAACCCCATGTCGAGCATTTCGTCGGCTTCGTCGAGCACGACATGGCCCAGCGATGACAGATCGAGCGCGCCGCGTTCAAGGTGATCGCGCAAGCGGCCCGGCGTGCCGACCACGATTTGCGTACCCTGCGCCAGCGCGCGCCGTTCTTTGACTGCATCCATCCCGCCAACGCACGTGGTAATCCGCGCGCCGGTCTTGGCAAACAGCCACATCAGTTCGCGGCTGACCTGCAAGGCCAGTTCGCGCGTGGGGGCAATCACCAGCGCCAGCGGCGCGCGCCCACGCGCTTCGGCCATAGTGGCAAGCAGCCGGTCGGCCATGGCAATGCCGAATGCCACGGTCTTGCCCGACCCGGTCTGGGCCGAAACGAGCAAATCGCGCGCAAGCGCTTCGGGTGCCAGTACGGCGGCTTGAACCGGGGTTGGCTCACGATAGCCTTGTTCGGCCAGTGCGGCGGCAATCAGCGGAGGAAGCGAGGAAAAGGGCATGGCAAATCATGACTTTGGGCTGGCGCCGGGCTACGGCGGGTTCAGATGGCAGGGCAATGCCGCGCGGCAATACCCGATTTTCGCGGTCAGGGCAGCCCCGATCAGCGCAAGAGCGCTGCCGTATCGCCTTCAGCCAAGCCGGGAAAGCCCTGCCGTGCCGCTTTTTCGGCATCGCGGGCTTCGCGCGCGGTGGTGACATCCAGTTCGCGGTCAGCCAGCGCCTGCCAGGCCGCCCCGGCGCGAAGATAGGTTTCGCGCTGGTTGGCCAGCGTGGCGCGTTCGGCAGAACGTGCGCATTGCGCCGCTTGGACGAGGTAAAATTCGCTGGAAGCAGTCATCGCTGGCCCCTTTCGACCGGTTGCGCAGCGTGGGTGGGCGTTCAGCCAACCATGTCGCGGATCAGCCGCTGCAATTCCTGTCGCGACAGGACCGGCGACGTGCGGGTTCGGCAGGGTATGTCCTGCCATGAGCGGGCCAGCGCGGATGGAGGGGCGATGGCGGGTTTGGAAGTTTTACGGATGGTAAAGTCGGTAAACACAGAATTCAGGGTCGTCATGAAAGTCCTTGGCGCGCATGGGCACCAGATGGGTAACAAGTCAGGCTTATCGCCGTTTGCGTTGCGGGCCGGGGCCGCTGGTGCCGCCGGGGCCTTTGTCACGAAACACGATGCGCCCTTTTTCAAGGTCATAAGGGGTCATTTCAACGCGGACCCTATCGCCCACGACTGACCGGATGCGGTATTTGCGCATCTTGCCAGCCGTGTAAGCGATAATCCGGTGGTCGTTTTCAAGCATGACGCCAAAACGACCATCGGGCAGGATTTCGTCGATCTGGCCTTCGAGGGTCAACAGATCCTCTTTGGCCATCGCGTCAGACCGCTTCGAGGTTGACTGCCGAGACTTTGCCCCGGCGATCTTCTTCGAGTTCGTACTTGAGCCGCTGATCTTTCAGCAAAGTGCGCATTCCCGCGCGTTCGACCGCGCTGATGTGGACGAAACTGTCAGCAGCGCCGCCATCAGGCGCGATGAAGCCATAGCCCTTGTCGGCATTGAAAAATTTTACGGTGCCTACTGGCATGATCCGGATCCTTACACAGAAAGTTGATCTGCGGACAACTTGCCCGCAGAGCGAAGAGGCGTGATAAGGATCGGAAGGCGAAAAAGGCCGAAAGTCCAGTCTCAGGCGACGTTAGCAAAATCAACATAAGCGATAAATCGCGAAAATGCAACGCCTGTTGCCGATACTTGCGCGAACCGCCCGACCATCCCTGCTGCCAGGCGCTGATTCGTGATGCCGCCAGCGCCGCTTCGGCCGCGCGCACGGGCAGAATTTCCGCCATGCGCGCGCGATAGCGGGCCACCACGGCGGGCACGCACAGCACATCGCAGTAGTCGATATCGGCCGGTCGCGCGGTTCCGCCAAACACCAGCCCTTCGCTCGGCACATCGCCGCCATCGCGGCTGGCCACCCGCGTTTCGCTGCCGGGCATCCGCGACAGGAATTGGTGCGGCCCGGTGAAATCAAGCTGGGTCATCCCCGCGAACACCGCCAACACGATCCGCACTTTTGGATTCCGCCATTGCCCAAACCCCCATGAAAACCCCGCGGACCATAGCCAGTGCGCACCAGCATGGCTATATCGCGCGCCATGACGTCCTTTTCCCTCCCCGGCTTTGACCTCGACGCCTTTGTCGCCCGCACGCTTGCCGAAGATCTCGGCACCGGCTGGCCCGGCGGCGGCCGCGATGTCACCAGCGCCAGCGTGATCCCCGCCGATGCGCGCTTTACCGGGGTCATGGCCAGCCGCGATGCGGTCTGCCTGTGCGGATTGCCGCTGGCGGCGGCGTTTTTCCGCGCGCTCGATCCTGCGGCGGAGATTGCACTGCTGGTTGACGAAGGCGCGGGGGTTGCGCCCGGCACCGCGCTGCTGCGCGTGGCCGGATCGGCGCGTGCGCTGCTGACGGCGGAGCGCAGCGCGCTCAATACCGTGCAGCATTTGACCGGAATTGCCACGCTGACGCGGCGCTATGTCACCGCGATGGGCGATACGCGCGCGCGGCTGCTCGATACGCGCAAGACCATCCCCGGAATGCGCGCGCTGGAAAAATATGCAGTGCGCACTGGCGGCGGGCACAACCATCGCATGGGGCTGTGGGATGCGGCGATGATTAAGGACAACCATGTCGCGGTGGCGGGCGGCGTGGCGGCGGCGGTGGCGCTGGCGCGCAAGGCCGGGGTGCACGACGTGATCTGCGAAATCGACCGGATCGACCAGATCATTCCTGCGCTCGACGCCGGGGCAACGCGCCTGCTGCTCGACAATATGGGGCCGGAGCTGCTGCGTCAGGCGCTGGCCATCGTCGCGGGCCGGGTGCCGTGCGAAGCATCGGGCGGGGTAACGCTCGACACGATTGCGGCGATTGCCGCCACCGGGGTCGATTTCATCTCGGTCGGGCGGCTGACCCAAAGCGCGCCCGCCGCCGATATCGGGTTGGATTTCACGCTCGCCTGACGGTTAATAAAACAAGCGCGATCAAACCCTTAAATCCCCCTCCCCTTTAGGGGAGGGGGTTGGGGGTGGGGTCTAGAGCATGATGCGATAAGAAAGAATCGCATCATGCTCTAGGAGTCTTTGTTTTCGCATGATTTTTTGCGAAAAACCGGTGCCCACTTTTTCGCATCATGCTCTATC
>CAINGT010000081.1 GCA_903848655.1 uncultured Sphingomonadales bacterium | reverse complement strand
CGCTCTAGAGTCATTGTTTTCGCGTGATTTATTGCGAGCCGCAGTCCACCGAAGGTAAACACCGGTTCCCACTTTTTACCTTCGGTGGACTGCGGCTCGCATCACGCTCTAGCGATTGAGCTGGTTCGCCCAATCGCGTGCCTTGATCGCATAGGTTACCGCATTGGTGCAGCTCTGCACGTCGTTGGCGGATACCATGACGGCATCTGCGGGCATTGCCGCAGGAACGACGGCACCGCTATCTGCGGCGCGGGCAGTGGCTGCGCCGGCATCACCGCCAAAGGCTTGGGCGCGCACGCGATAAGCGGCGATGTAACGATCAGCAGCGGACCGAGCGTCCGCCAGTTGCGCATGATATGCATTGTCTGCCTCCATCGCTTTGGCCTGCCAGGTGACCTCCTGGTGTTTGAGCGCCCTTTGCGCGATTGCTGCTGCGGCGGCTTGCGCCTGCCTGAATTGCGCGGCTTGCACCCGCACGGCAGCAGCATTGGCAACGGCGCGGGTCTGAAGATGCCAAGCCAGCACTGACACGGCAAACAATGCGCCATAGGCCCAGAATTTGCGCAATCCATGCACCAGCAAATCGATCAACGCTGTTTCAGGCATAAAGCACTACCCCCGATACGTCGTTGGCAGCAAGGCCGGTCGCAGTGGCATCGACCAACCCTTTCGCCGCAGTCACCGCCCACATGATGCCGGAGGCAAACCCGATTCCGCCCACGGGTGCGAGCGCAGCGGTCGCACCTGCCGGGATGTCGATTTCAAACGCAGCCGGGGTTGTGCCGACCGCAACCGCAGACGCGCTGAAAAACTTGACCGACCGCAGCGATGCCGCGCTGTTGGTCAACGTCCACCCAACGATCCGGCCCGCAGCCGGCTTGATCACGCCGCCCGTCGGAATTGCCGGCGACAGGATTGATGATGCCAGCGCCGCACCCGTTGCGTTTGGCCGATACTGCACGCCCAGATCGCCAACCAGATTGGGACCGGATTGCAAAAATGCCGGGACAAACTGCCCGATGCGCTTTTGCCGGATCGCCACGGTGACGTTTCCGCTGGAATAGACCGACACCCGCGCGCGGACATATTGCATCGTTGCATTGTAGGCATAATTCGCAATCGCGCTTGCTTGCGCAGTTTGATTGTTACCCGATCCCGTAGCCGCCCAGGCAAACAGCGAAAACCACGTGATCTGATCGTCTGACTGTTCAAAGACAATGGTATTGCCGGTTCCAACAGACTGAATATTGAAACTTCCCCCGCCAAATCCGGTCGTATTTGCCATAACAACCGTGGTCGCCGCAGTGACCGTGACAGGGCCGACCGTGACACTGTCGGTCACATTGTCGATGATGACACTGCCCAGAGTATTGGTACCCGCAGGCAGCGGTTGCGATGGATCAAGCCCTGCGGTCACCACGGAAACATCGGGCACCGAGGATACGATCGTGGTCACCAGCACAGCGCCAGCGGTCGGCACGCTGGCCAGGCGGACCCGGAATTGCGGAAACCCGGCAACCGGGATCTGATAGCCCGAGGTTGCGTTTGCAACCGGTGTGATCGTATTGCCCGTGGTGGTGTAATTGGCGATATTGGCCGCTTTTACCGGCATCCAGTTGCCGCCATCATAGACTTCGAACACGACCGCGCCCCCGGAAAAAGTGCTGTTGGCCGCGACCGTCACGATCACCGTGTCATACCCACCAGTCCCAAACGCAGCGGCGGTGTTGACCGGGGTTGTGGTCGTCCAACTGGCCGAAGCGGGCGCTGCAAAAGCATCGAGCATGGGCATCGGATTGTTCGCGGAAATGGCCACACCGCCAATATCGAGGTTGACCGCGCCAATCAGGTTCGCCCCAGCAGGAAGCGCGGGCAACGAGGTAACACCAACCGTCGCAGTCAATTCAGCCAGGCTGACGGGTGCCGGAATGGTCGACAATACCGTGCCTTGCGAAATATTGGCCCACGTGTTGGCAACCACAGTCGCTGGGGTGGTCGCAATGTTCAGGATCACGATGTGCGAAAGAACATCACCCGTCGCATAGCCAGTGCCCGCCGCTGTGGCATTGTATTGGGTGGAAATGATCTGTTGGCCGGCCAATTTGCCCGCTGGCGCGACCGGAGCAACGGGGGTTCCCCCCAAGCCGGTGGCCCAGTTGACATAGCTAAGCATGGTCCCGCTGTCGCGCACCAGCCAGAATGTGCCGGCGCCATCGACCACTGATTGATCGGCGAGCGAAACACTGCCTGATGTGATCGTAACCGGCAGCGGATTGCTGGCCGACACTTGAGCGCCGCCGACGGCGACCATCGCCAGCACTTTTTCCGCCCAAGTGCCATCGCCACTTTCAACGATGCGCCGGGGATAATTGCCAAGCCCGATAGTATTGGGGACGATGCGGTCAGTCATTGTCGCTTCCTTCCTTGCGCGCGGGCTTGGGCTCGGTCGGGTTGGTGCCCCAGATCAGGCCGGTAATCGCACCGGCCGTCAGCGGGACATACAATCCCAACGCTTCGAACAACGTTCGCCATGTATCCACTGCCATGGCGTGAACCATAATTGTTGCCGCCGCCGTTACCGGCAGCCCGATCATCAGCACCACCGCGGTGGCAAACCCGATCAGCCGCCCGATCGCCACGGTTTCGTTGTCCGCGCCGGTCAACACTTGTTTCAGCCAGTTCATTTGCCGCCCCCATCGTATCGGGCAAGATTGGCGGTGCGGATCACAGCCAGAACTTTGGCCGCATATTGCGGGTCGGTGGCATAATGCGCCGCCATCAGCAGCACGAATTTCGTCAGGTCTGGCAGCGCGTTGAACGCGGCGCGATAGACCGGTGCTTTTGCCAGCAGCTTGGCATGAACGTCGAAAGCTTGTGCCAAATCGGTGAACGCAGCAAAGCGCTGATCGCAAGCAACCATGTGCCCGTGCACCACCTCGTGCGTGGCGAAGGTTTGTTCGGGATATCCGGGCATGGCCTTGATCCCGAACGGGTTATTGCCCGGCGCATGTGCACCCCAGCCGCTTTCCAGCGCAAACTGGGCAATGCTTACACTGGCGGGGATGCCCCATTTGGCTTGAGCCGCCTTTGCGGCAGCGATTACTCCGGGTTTGACCGTTGGCACAAGGCGATCCTTCCGCTCATTTCCACAAGTGGTTTATGGCTACCGCCGCAAGGCCCCCGACGATGGTGGCAATCGCCGCCAGCACCCACCATGCGCCGCGCAACTGGCCTTCATGCTGTTCAATCTTGGCCAGCCGCGCATCGATGCGTTCGACGATCGTTTCGATTTTCGACAGGCGGTCATCCATTGCTGAAAGCTGCCCCTCCATGCGGCCCATATCCCGATGCAGATCGTTGTGGGAAAAGTCGGTCATGCCCAACCGCTCCATGACTGTTGCTGCCATACGGTGCGCGAACCAGTGATCTTGCACATCAGCTCCAGCGTACCGATCTGGTTTGCTGTGCCGCTGCCAATGCTGGCGATATTCGGCCCGATGTATTTTGTTCCGCCCATCGTCACGACCCGCCCGCCCGTCGCGTCCTGGATGAACGTCAGCACCATGCGCGTGCCATTGCCGCTGGGCGTCGGTTCGATGAATGTCGTCGCCCCGGTCAGCGTGAAATACTGATCGCACCCGTTGGTTAACGGATCCGGCGTGACGCTACCCGACACCGAGGCTGCAAATTGCGAACCCTGCAACCCGATGAAGCGCATGACCCCTCGCTCCGGACCATTGGTAAAAATGCTCAAGGGCGCGCGGTTGACTGTCAGATTGACATTGCCACCGTTGAAGATCGGCCCGATTATCGGTGCCCATTGTGCATCGCTCGGGCCACCGGTGCCATTGTCCAGCAGCAATGTGCTGTTGGAGGGATCGGTCGGGTTGCCAAAATGGTGGATCGGGCCGAACTGTGCGGCCCGGACAGTCTTGCACGAAATGCCAAAGCGCCCACCGCGAAAATATCCGGCAACTGTGACGCCGAATGATGCCTCCAGCACCAATACGTCTTTGCCAGCCGTTATCCCGCCATTGACTTCGACATCTGACCGGAAATCAAAAGCGTAACAATAGGACAGATACACTTCTTCATTGACGCCGGGCGGAAGCGAGGCGCCGGCGATATTGTTGTAGATTGAAGAATCAACCACCGTGCACTGGGTCATGCCAATGATCTGCAAACCGCGCGTGGCGTTTTTGGTGCAGCGGTACTGCTTGATGGTGTTGCTGATGCCCAGCACGGGAAAACCCTGGCTGTGCAGGAACAGCCCGTCCGCACCATTGCTGGTACTTTGCACTTGTTCGACCGTCCAGTTTTCCTGCCGCGCCGCCATGATGCCATGGCCTGGCTGACCATTCACCGAAATGCGCGCCAACAGATTCAGCGTCTGCGTCGGACCGCCATTCCCGAACGGTTCATAGCGGATCCCGTTGTTGATCGTGAAATACGGATAAGCGCTGTTGCCGCCATTGGTTGCCGCTGTGCGGGCGGCCGAGGCTTGGACGGACAGATCGACAATTTCGACATTGATGCCGCGCACGACCAGCGCATCCCCTGCGTACGGGCTGGAATAGCCGGTACCGCCAGCAGTGATCGTCACGCCTGTGACCGCGCCGCCCGATACCGTGCATGTGACCGTTGCACCCGATCCTGCCGCAGCCGTCAAAGTCGCGGTCGGCGCACTGGTATAGCCCGCACCGCCACTCAGAATGCGCACTCCGGTCAACACACCGTAATCAATGATCGGATAGAGCACGGCGGCAGCAGCCGGGCTGCCACCGCCGCCCATCGTAAATCTGGGTGCCGCCGCAGACGTGAAAAAATCGGCCAGGATAATCGTGCCCGATCGCCCCGCACCGCGCAGCCGCATCCCGATGCTGGTCAGATTGTTCATCACCACCAGCGGGCTGGTGATGCGGATTTTGCCAGCGGGCAGCACGACTTCACAAAATTGCGCATTGCTGCTGGTGCTTGCCGCGGTCTGGGCGGCATTGATCGCACTGTAGAGCGCCACGCTGTTGTCGGTGATGCCATCGGCCACCACGCCATAGGCTGCGGCATAGATCACCGTTGCCTTTGGCTGATTGGCCGAAGCCTGAGACGCGCTCGCCTGCGACATTGCGTTCAATGCCAAAGCCATTGCCGCATTGGCTTTGGCCAAAGTTGCACCTGATCCCGCCATGATGATTGCTCCCTTATACGAAGCTGCACTGACGTGCAGTCATACCACCCGCCCCGCCTTCCCACCCGACCATCATAACCTACTGGTATCGTTGGTGGTCTGCTCCTCAGCGAAAACGTCCCCCGGACGTTTTCGAGCCCTTCGTCGCGGAAGGCGGGGCGGGAGGTATGAGTCGCGCTTAGCGCGACATGGTATTACTGGGCCACGCGCACGGCCACGGTGCCGGCGGTCAGCGTGATCGACAGGTAATATGTGGCGGCGGCCTCGGTCTCGACCGACACGATTTCGTTGGCGATCACTCCGGTCACCGCGTTGAACGCATAACTGCCGATCATCGCGCCGCACGCAGTAAGCCCGATTTTGGTCACGCCGCCATCAGTTGACCGCAGCAGCTTTGCCGTACCCGAAGCTGCTGCGGTGGCGTTCAGCGTCACCCATATTTCCCGCACCAGTTGCGGCACGAACGGCCCAAAGACATGCGGCACGGTATCGCTGACCAGCGCAGCCAGCGGTGATACCGGGGCCGCCGCATAGGGCGCAGCCAGCGCCGACAATGCGGCAATGCTCTGCGCCTGATTCGCCGCAGTCGCAGCCCCGCCAATCGACCCGAGATTGACCGTGCCAACACTGTTGGAGCTGGTGGCCAGCCGGGTCACCGTCATCGGCGCGAACGTTCCGTCGCCCATGTCGACCAGACGCTTTTGCACGACGTTGCCGGTCAATCCAGGCAACAGGTCCGGGGTGGTAATATCGGCCATACGTCACTCCTTGCGCCCGATCTGCGAGCGTGATCGGGGTTGCTGGTTGTCTGGGGGATGGATGGGTCTTTGCGCATACCCGGTGGGTCATCCGGCCCCCATCGGGCAATCATGATGCTTAGAGCGTGATGCAAAAAAGTGGGTACCGGTTTTTTGCAATAAATCATGCGAAAACAAAGACTTTAGAGCGGTATGCGATTCAATCTAATCGCATTCCGCTCTAGCCGCGGTCGAACGGGCTTTGGATCGCGGTTGCGACAATCGCGTCGATTGCAGGCTGGTCGGCCGGATCAGTCCGGTTCAGCCGCAGCAGGGTTTCAGCGCTGGCCTTGATCGCGGGCAGAACATCATCGGGCAGGCTGGCACGCTGGACAATTTCATGACGCGCCAGCGCATCGAGCACCGCCGCGCCGCGCGAATCTGGGCGATTGATCTCCTTGCCCGCGACAATTCGCGTCTGATCGTCGCCCAATCGGACCAAGTCCGCTGCGTCGATCATCCCGATCAGCAGCGCCAGATTCAACCGCGAAAATTCCCCCTGATGCTTGCGCTGGAGGAGTTCAAGACGCAGCGCTGCGGGATTTTCAGGCACCGGTACAGAGGCCGCATGCCCTGCATCGCGCAAAGTACGATCAACCTGCGCCAGCGTCGCAGGTGTCATCTGCGCCGCCAGCGCAGACGGCAGATCCGCCGCTTGGCGCGTACTCCGGGGTGCAGCGGCGAACAGCGCAACCACGGATCGGCCCGCTGCTTGGGTGCTCGCCGCCTGCGTGGCATGGTCTGCTTCCATCCGGCGCCGGGCAAAAGCTGCGGCCAACACCCGATCTTCAGACGTGAGATCAGCGCGCGCAGCAATCCGGTCGAGCATCACCGGCACATTCCAGCGGCGCGGGGTATCCCCCGATCCAATGACCGCGCCGTGCCCGCCGGCATCGCGCAACAAATTCGCGGCATCGAGCGCAGCGCCTGATGCTGCGCACGCCGCCAGCGTGATATGCGCGGTGGCACTGCCGATTGCGTGCGCCGGGCTGACCAGGTCACCCGGCGCAACAGCCGCCAGACCCAGCCTGCCATACACCGCGATGCTGCCATCGGAATGGATAATCTGCACCGTGGCGCAATCGTCCGGCCCGGTCAGCGCGACAATCGCCCCGGGGGCGACCGGATGAACCGCCGCGCCTGGCGGGGCGGACAGCACCACCTGATAAGGCGATGACGCTTTCGGTGCTGCTTGCGCGTCGCCCGCGACCGCATTTCCGCCCGCCGCTTCGGCAAATATGGCCGCAATATGCTGATCCTGCGCGGCCTGACTGATCCGAGCCACCGCATGCTGATAGGCCGCCGGGGTCATCGCATGGCCCCACAGGGCCATGATATGCGCAGCAAATTCCGGTTCATCCGCGCATAATGCCTGATCGACCGCACCTGCCACCGAACCGCCAACCGCCTGGCGCTCAGCCGCGATGCGGCCCTCGGCGCTGGCGTGCGGGCCGACCTGTTCGCCCGCCAACGCCCGCACCGCGTCAAGCCCCTTGATGAACCGCAGCGGATCACGCCACGCCGATGCGGCGGATTGCTGGGCTGCCTGCATCGCCTGATCGGCGACGGTCCGCCGTTCCACCTCTGACTGGCGCAGCGCATGGTCGGTAATCCGGGCACTCGCCTCGGTTAACGCAGGACCAAGCTGCGCGTCATAGGCCGCGACCATTCCCGGTGTTCCGAGCGCTGCCTGGCCGTCAGCGCGGACCCGCGCCAGCGCATCAAGCGCGCCCGGTTGCGCAACAACCGCCGCCCCACCGTGCAGTCCGCCATGGGTATCGGCCAACTGTGCCACTATCGCCTGATCCTGCAAGGCGCGGGCACGACCAGCAGTATCATCGCGACGTGCCGCCAATCGGGCATTCAAGCGCCCGGCCACGATCATTTCGGGGGCACAAGCAGGCGCGCGCATCACAGCCCCATCCCGGTCTTGAACGGCGCATATTGGCTGGATGAGCCCAGCACCGTGCCAGACGAGGTCCCGCCGCCGGATGACAGACCGCTCACCAGACTGGACCCCATGTTGGCAAGGCCGCCGACCAGCACGGCGGTACCCCGGCTCCGCGCCGCCGCTGCCTGACCCAGATCATTGGCGACGGCAATGTCGGACGCGATCAAATTCTGGTTGCCTTGCGCATAAGTGTGGGCGAGCGATTCTTGCCCCAGGATTTGAGTCCCGGCCTGGGCAGTGGCCGCTGTGCCATAGCCGACCGCAGTGCCGCCAGCCGCGGCCATCAGCCGCTGCTGACCGTTGGCCGCAGCCAATTGGCGATATTGCTGCAATGCGGCATAGCGCATGTTCTGTTCGCCGATCTGTCCGGCACTGCGCTGCGCATCGGCATTGGCCGTGGCGGCTGCGGCCTCGGCTTTGGTCTGGCCGATAGCGGCAAACATCTTTGCGCCAGTGCTGACCATGCTCAGGCCGACTGCAATAAGGGGAATAAGCGGGGCGCACATCAGATCGTCTCCCGAATAAAGCGCCGAAACGCGGCTTGGCGCACGATGACAGGTTCTGGTTCCACGAAAAAACCCCACAGTTCGAGCAAGCGGATCGCCTGCCGATTGTCGCAGGACACAAAATTGCGCAGCGCCCGGCCATGGCGATGCATCCGCGCCAAAATCACCGGCCCCAGCCGGATCAGCAGACGCCCATGGCGGGCCACCTTATCACTGCCCAGAAACCACGGGATGGCATCGCCAGTCGCAGCGGATTCAACCACCACCCCGAACATCGCGTGCGGTTCGCCGTCGATCAGCGCTGTCCACGCCCGCGCGCTGGCCAGCAGCCCGTGGCGCAAGGCTTGAGCGCCGGTTCGGCCCATCGCGGCGCATTCGGCGCGGTCAATCGCCCGCAGCCGCCCCGCCAGATCGGCAATATGCGCGGCTTCGGCGGGGACCAGTTGCACGGGCGATCCAGGTCTGGCCATTATCCGCCAAACACCGGATCGACCGCGATACCCAGCAACGTCAATGGCACCGGCAGGGTCTGGTTAATCCCGACAGTACATTCGTCGCGCACTTTGTTGTCCATCGCCACCAGATAGACTCCGTTGAACAAGTCGCCCGCTGCATCGCTCGCCCGCGGCTTGATCGGATAGAGGTCTGCGCTGCCGATCCCCGCAGTGATCGGTCCGGTATCATGCAGCGTCAGCACCGCCAGTGCCGGATTCTGCACTTTGCCAAGATTCGAACCGCTGCCGGGCAAATTGATCCGCAGCGGCAGGGTCTCGATCTCGACGGTATAAGGCAGCCCGAACGAAACCACTGAAGCGCTGCCCAACGCGGGCGGCAGTGTGATCGCGCCGTTGGCCACGGTCAGCCCGGTAACCGGCACACCATCGATTATTCCAGCCACATTGGTGTGGCCTTCCAGATGCCACAGCCCGGTAAAAACGGACTGCGGCGCAGCAAACGTGGCCGAAACCGCACAATCGAGATAGCAGCTATCCGCCACCGCATCCCACCGATGCGAAACCATGCGTTCGACGAAGCGGAGGGTCTGGCCGACAATCGTGCGCTCCACGATCAGATAGACCCGGTCTTCACCCGCTTCGGACACCGAACACACCGACAGCACTTTTCCGTCGGTTTCGCACAACGTCCAGCCCCAGACATTCTGTTCCTGTTCCCAGGTAAAGCACACCAGCTTGCCATCGTCGCGCACCGCCCAGATCAACGAGCGCGGCTCCTGGCTGTAACACCACGACACGATGGTGTGGCCCTGGAACAAGTGCGGCGAAAAGATCGTAACATCGTTGGCGCGCAGCCCGTTGATGGCAAAATCAAACCCCAGGCTGCGGATCGATCCACCGGTTGCGGGCGCATAAAACACGACATTGTCCACCACCAGCGGCGGCAGACGCGCCGATCCGCGCCCGACATGGCGGCGCACGGCGGGCGGACTGGTGCCGTCAAGCGGGCCGCCACTGCCGTTGCCATCGATTTGGAACACCCCGTCGCTCGTCAGCGCCAGCAGCGCGGTGGTCGATGTCAACTGGTTCACCGAATTGACCCGCCCCGCCATGATCGCAAAGCTCATCGCGTCATCAGCGCGCAGCGGCAGCGAATAGTCCATGTTTTCGATCAGCGCCGATTTCGAGGTCCAGATCCCGTGCGGTGTATTGGCGGTGCGCGCCCAGATCGCGCGCTGCTGGAACATTGTCACCGTCGATGGATAATTGCCGACGCTGGCAAACGGATTGTTCGCCAGCGGAGGGGCCAGATTTTGCGCCGCACCGATATTGTCGTCAACGAACGACAGGCTGGTGGTCGTGCCGATATAGCCAAAGAACTGCGTATTATCAGCCTTATAGACTTTATACCGATTGGCCCCCGTCACCGCCGGCCACGCCAGGGAGTTGGAATTGCGCTTCAACGACAAATCATTGAACGCACTCGCCGTCGGAGACGCGCGGCTTTCCTCGCCCGTGGCATCGTTGATCGCGGTGACGCAATACGTCGCGGATTGCGGGAAATAGTTCTGACCGCTGTTGGCACCATCGGTATTGCCGACCGACGCCGTAACCCAGCAACTGGCGGGAGCCGCCACCGTCGGCATAAAGCTGACCGGCGCGAACGACCACCGCGTATTGCCAGACCGGACCAGCTTGGTCGGCGGATGATCGATATGCGCCAGATAGAGCGTATCGGCGGTCTGCTCATAATCGAGCTCGGCCAGTTCGACGCCATTGTACGGCGAACCCGTCTGGTAAATGCGCGAAGCCCCCATCGGATCAATCCCTTTGGCGATTGCGGCCAAGGCCACCGCCGTACCACGTGATCGGTGGTTCGGGCGTGGCGGCAGGCGGCGGCACTGATGGCCAGATAACCGGCGGCGGCGGGGCAGGGTTGGGCGTACCACCGGTGCAACCGCTAAAGGCGGGGCAAGCGGTGGTATCGGCATTGATCGCCACCGTGTTGGCATTGATCACCGCGGTAACGGTCCATGTGCGGCTGTTCAGCACTTGGCCCATGCCGCCCGCCACCCCGCTGATCGCAATCCGGTCGCCGCTGGCAAAGCCGTGATACGCGATCGTCAACTGGGCATTGGCGGCATTGGTGATCGCGGTAATCGACTGTTCGGCTTCAAGCACGCGGCCACCGTCCGCGCACGGAGCCATATAGCCCTGCCCGAGTTCCAATGCGAACGCCTGCGTTATCGAAAACTGGAACGGGATCAGCCGGGTCGGTTGATCGGGGTTCAACACTGTGCCAACCAGCCGCGTGCCCGGGCGTTTGGTCACCCCGCCATATTTCATCACAACAACATTGCGTGCCTTGCGCAACCCGGCCTGCCACGCATCAACATCGAACCGGCCATACAATTCGGGCGCGAGTTCGCCTTTGCTGAAATTGACCTGGGGAATGCGCACGGTCACAGGCCCCCCCCGATCCCGGCGCGGGCCAGTGCCGCCTCGCTGACATAGCTGGCAGGCCGTCTGGCGCGCTGGTTGTAATCTTCGGCAATCGCGCGGGTCCGCGCCAGTTCAGCCGCCTGACCCAGTTCGCGCGCCAGCCCCGTGTCCTTGCGGATCGGCAGCGCCACGCGCGCAGCGAGTTCGAGCACGAATGCCCGCTGCACGAGCGGCGGCAGCGCTGCCGGATCAGTCAACAGCGCCACATAGACAAGTGTGGCCTGGGCCACATTGCTGTAAATCAGGCCGCCTTCGTGCAAAAAGGCCAGCGGCAGCGCATCGATCAGCGGAAACGGATAAGCACCCGCCTGCGGCAGCACACCGGGATCGGCCTGCGGTGCGCGAATCGCCAGCGGCCGCGCACAATCGGCGGGCACCGCATAAGCATGGAGCCATTCTGCCGTGCGATCATTGCCCGCATCGGCCAGCACCGCGCGGGTCACCGCCCAGCTCCAGTCAGACCAGAGCGACACTTCGGCCAGCACCGTGGCGGAAAATCGGCTGACTTCGCGCGCCTCGATCGAGCTTTCGGTAACAGAGCTGATCGGCCCGGCGGCGATTTCCGCCAACGCCAGGTTGCAGAGTTCATCGAGCGTAGCCATCACGGACAGTCCTGTGTTGGTGCGTCATGTCACGGGCTGCCCAACCCCCTCTCCACAACGGAAAAGGGGATTGGGCTGGCAGTACTGTTTTACAGCAGGTTGCTCTGACGGCTGGCGACGATGGCGGCGTTGATTGCACCCTGCGTCGCGGTGCCTGTCACGGTGAAATAAAGCCGCAGATACCGTCCGGTGGCGGCCTGAATCAGCTTGGGCACATCAAACTGATACCCGCTTACCAGTTGCGCCGCCGGAATTGCCGCGCTGGTATCGATGCTGGTCCAGGTGACCGCGTCATTCGAACTCTGCACCGAAACTTGCAGCGCGGTCAGCCCGGCAAACGGCAGGCTGACAGAGACCGACAGATCAAGCGGATTGCCCAGGCTGATATCGCGCACCAGCGGTGCCGTCGCGCCAAATTGTGTGCCGGTAACCCCCAAGTCGATGGTATTGGTCGATGGTGCCGAAGCGGTCACCGCCTGACGGTCGCTGAAAACAAGTGTGGTATCGAGAATCATGGCCGAATATCCTTGCGTTCGGGGTCGCCGCACCACGCCCGGCGGGCAGGGGTGGTGCGGGTTGATTGTACCATATCGGTTGGTGACACGCTGATCAGGAAACCAGTGCTTCAGTGTTGACCAGCGCATCGCTTTCGCGGATCGGAATGCCGCGCCAGGTCATCACTTCTTCGCCCTGGATTTCCATCGGGGTCAGCCGCACAAAGTTGTCGATCCCCGACCGGCCATTGGTGCCTTCAGCATCAAGCGCTTCGAGCAAAGTGCGGTTCATGTAGATCACCGTGCGGCCCGGGCTGATCTGACCCTGGACTTCGTTGCGATAGGCACGGCGTCCCTGCAGCCGATAGAAAGCATGGCGCATCATGGGGTTGATCGCGATTGATCCGGCGGTCACCGATGGCAGGTCGATATTGGCGATCCGCGCGTTGTAACGCCAGTCTTTGACACACAGCCCGACATGCTGGGTGAACTTTTCTTCTTTGACGTAAAACGGGTTGCCATTGCCGTCGAGCACGCGCTGCCGCCCCATGTCCTCGCGCTGAATACCCGCCGGAATCGCATCGGGCACGATCACCGAAGTCTGCGCATCGCCATGCGTGACGAACCAGATCGACGTGTTGGTTGCCCCGGTCGCCCCGCCGTTGAGGACATTGGGGTTCTGCAGCGAATTGAAGCGCGGACCAAGGCCGTGGAACTGCTTGCCGTTGACTTTGACATCCGAATACCAGATCGCGCTTTCCACCGTCTGGGCAATCGCTTCGAGAAAACCTTGGCCTTCGACCAGCCGCAACTTTGCAGCTTCAGCCGGTTTCAGGTTGAGCAGACGTTCATCGACGCTCGACAACCCTTCGACAAAGCCGGTGGTATCTTTGACTTCGGTATAGTTGCCCTTGGACTGGGCGATGCCCTGATAGAGCGCACCCCACGATACCGCAGGCAGCCCGGTGCGGATCGATGAGCGGTGCTCCGTCCCGCTGTTGCAGCCGATGACGTTGGCGTCTTTCATGAACGGCGTCAGTTGCGCCAGCGCTTCGACGACATCACCGATGCCATCGCTGCTGGATTTCAGCACGTCGATCAGATTCCAGTATGAACTGCCAAGAATGGCCATAGCAGGGGTCTCCTTTGGGGTATCCCGCACAAGAAACGGGCACGGAATGGGGTCATTCGAGCGTGATGCGAGCCGCAGGCCACCGAAGGTAAAAAGTGGGAACCGGTTTTTCGCAATAAATCACGCGAAAACAAAGACTCTAGAGCGGAATGCGATTCAATCTAATCGCATTCCGCTCTAGCGGGGGTGTCCGCGCGGGATTACCGCGCTTCGTTCGGGTAGAGCCGTTCCCACACCGGTTGCTGGCGGCTGTGCGCGGTTTGCGGGCGGACCAGCCCGGCGTCTTCGCCGATCAGTTCACCCAATCGGCGAAACGCGCGCAGCATATCGGGATGGTTGCCAAACCCGCTGTCGTTGAGCGCCTGGCGAAACGGATGGCCCTGCCCATAGCCGAGCGCGTCGAGCGCCTTGGCGGACAAGTGCTCGGTTTCCGCCTTGCGCGCCCCGCCAATTTGCGGATCGGCGACAAAGGCGTCGTACCACGCCTTTTTCTGCTGCGCGGCGGCATCTTCGATCTGGCGGGCCAGCCCTTCTTGCGCGCGCGCCATGATATCGCGCGCCACGGGCAGCAATTTGTTGGCGGCATCGTTGGTCAAGCCGATGTCGCGCAATACCGGATCGGCCGTCTGGATCAGCGCCGGATCGATGGAAAACCCTTCGAGCGCCAGCTCGTACCGTTCCGGCGCCGATGGCGGCAAAGCTGCCGCAGGCGGTTGGTCTCCGCTTCCCGGCAGCGCCACGCCAGGCGCAGCCGGTTCAACCGGGGTGGGGGAGCTCGTCATAGCGGGCGTTGTCGCGGGTACGGCGTCGGTCACGGTGGCTATCCTTGCTGTTGAGCGTCTCTGTCAGGCTGAGGCACAAAGTCGTGATCCCGTCAGGATCGTTGCCGCGCACGGCTTCGCTTTGCCCGGTATGGGCCAGCATCAGCAGCTCGAACCCCAGCGCGCGGCGGCCTTCGAGATGGCCCAGATCGCGCGCTTGCGCCGTGCTGGCCGAAACTGTCTGGCCCAAAATTCCCGCACTTTGGATCGCGCTGAACAAAAATCGGCGAAATTCGGGTCGCGACAGCAGAAATTCGGCGTCGGTCGCGTCAAACGGCATCATCAAATCCCCTATTGCGGGTGTGACCCCGCGCATCAGGCGGGAGGAATCAGCCGCGCCAGCAGGCTGTCGCCCTTGCCAAGGTCGGTCGCCGCCAGCAGCTTTGCCGCATCGGCCCCGGCTTTCACGGCGGGCAGCGCCGCCAGTGTCTGTGCGGTTGCGGATTGGTCGGCGCGCGCCTGACGCAGCGCGGCGACATCACGCGCGGGGCGGATCAGCCGCGCCGGTGCCCCGGCGCGATAGCCATATTGATCGACCGCCTCGTCAAAATCGATCTTGTCGAGCGCTTCGGGGTGAACCCCGGCCAGATTGCCGACAAATCCGACCACGCGTTCGATCTGGCCCAGCCCGACCATCCGCTGCATTTGCTGGAGGATCGATACGAATTCGACATTGAGCTGCTTTTCCGACAGCGCAGGCGGCACCGGCGGCAAAAACCCGCCCCGGCTGAGAATGCCGAACGCGCGCTCAATCGCCATTTGCAGCTTTTCATTGGCAACGCGTTCGATCACCGGGCCAAGCTGGGTCAGCTTTTCTTCGTTGCGCGCGACGATTTCTTCCACCGTGCGCGGCTGGATTCCCGCCATATTGGTGATCGCGTTGAACAGATCGGCAAAGGCCAACGCGTTGATCTGCCGCCGGCATTTGTCCATTTCCTCGCCAATTGCCGATACCGCTTGGTAGGGCATCTGATAGGGAATGAAGATCTGGTCGCGATCAACCCCGGCGGCTGCCACGACACGGCCCGGCTCGCCCGTCAGGCGCACATTGGGCGGGGCGATCTTTTCGGGCTTGACCATCTGGTCGATGGCTTCGTTGCGGCGTTTGGCCTGCATCTGCAATTCGCGCAACGCGGGCAAGGCCTCCATTCCCGGCGACACCCCATACGTATCGCCGCCGACCACGTCCCAGCGCGGTGCCCAGAATGGCTGTTCGTGATAACCGGCCTGCCGCAGCACGCTGTCCGACCGATCCGCCGGATCCCAATAGACCGACCGCCATGGCTTGGCGGCAAAACGCAGCGGGTCATAATCGGGGTCAGGTTCGATCGCGTGATAGATTTCGACCGGGGCATCGTATTGGCTGCGGTCATAGAGCGAGCAGATCACCGGCGAACAGGCATCGCCAAAGGTTTCCATCGCCTGTTTTACGCTCATCGGGCAGACCCTGTAGAGCGAATCGGGGGTCAGCGCGTCGGACAGCCCGATCCAGTATTCGCCAAATGTCAGCGCATGGCACACCGCCCCGGCGGTGCGATGTTCGACCATCACGCAGCCTTCGGTGCCGAACAGCCCCATTTCGCCATAGCCGGTCTTGGCCGCAGCATAGAAATTGGTCGCGGCAAAAAACGCATAGAGCCGCCGTTCGACATCCGACAGCCAGCCGCGCACATCGCGCGCTTCCATCAGATCGGCGTCGGCGAGATTGAGCGTGAACCACGGCCGCGATGCGCTCGACAGCCCGCTGGTCATGCCATTGGTCAGCGTGCGGAACGCCTCGATCCCGTGCGGATCGAACAATGTCCGGTTCCACATCCGGCGGCGGCCGCCATTATGATCTTTGCCGCCGCGCACAAAGCGCGACCGCGCGGGCTGTGCAAAGCGCGCGATCTGTTCGGCCTCTGCCTCATAATCGCTGCGCACCGCTTTCATCTGCGCCAGCCGCGCTTCGCAATGGCTGCGCAAAGTGTCCTGTCCGGCCATCGTGCTTCAACCCAGCGTCGGCTTGGCGATAACCGGCGTACCGAGCACGCCTTGCGGCCCGGTGACCATGCCAGCGAGCACGGTGCGCTGCCACGCCTGCGGGTCACCCACCGGCGCGGGCGCGCCATGATCGGGCAATTGCACCGGTTGGCGAGCGGGCACGGTCGGGATTTTCGGGGAACTGCACATGTTCGCCTCCTGTGGTGATGATCGGGGCTTGGAGTCTGTTTCGAAAGTCGCCTGACGGCGACTTTGTGCCACCCACCGCCCCGCACCCCCGGCCCAACCGCCCATTTAAGGTACCCTGTGGGCGGTTGGG